>CAIXBT010000030.1 GCA_903917755.1 uncultured Bacteroidota bacterium | reverse complement strand
GTTGATTTTTGGCAATTCATATTTAACTTTATAAATTGGCTTGAAAAATTCACAATCAAGCTCTTTGGTATCATAGAATGTTTCTATTTCCCTGCAAATGTAAAGATTATTTCGACTACGCAAATACATTGCGCAGTGAGGCCGTTATTTTGTTTTCATAAAAAATAAGCAAAATGAAATCAATGGAGCAGCTGCAAGCATCACTTACCAGAAATAAGATACTTTTTTCTGAGATCGAGTTCTTCTCTTCTGAAGAGGTGACAATGATCGGTGAGATCGACATGAACGGCAAAACTGAATTTGCCCAATACATCACTAATAAGAAAAACCTTTATCTGCTGCTAAAAAACTCAGGCAAGGTGGGCAATCAGATCATTAACCTGATCATCGATGCATTCGCACATCCGCACGGCGTGCCCGTGACACTCAATCTGAAAGAGATATTCGGAAAATCAATTTGCCTGCAGCACTGTCTGCTGAAACTCGACAGATCATTCTATGAGAATGAGGTAGGCGAGTGGAAAATAGACTACAAGACCAATCTGTTTTTTATAGATGCAGTCAAACCTCTCGTACCACAAGCCGTTGCTTCAGGCCTTTTTTGAATCTCTTTGAAATATCAGGGCTGTGACTTCAGTATCCGCCACTCTTTCGGAAAATAATTATTGATACGATTTGGCAGCGCCTTGACGAAACCAAGATTCGCGCCTTTATACTTCACAGTCATCCATCCTTTATGATCTGTCGGGATGCTGATGGATTCTGCTTTGAGATAGGAGATAGCTGATCTCATATCCAGCTCCGCAGTTGGGAAATCCGTTTTGAAACCCTGATACAATGACAGCTCATGTGCAGGTATGAAATCCTTGCCTTTGATCTCCCCTGCTGATATGCCTGCATTTCTGATATACAGATGTTGTGCCAATCGTTTATAATCATTCATAAACACTGTAGGCAGAATATTAAAATAGGGCTGATGTTTCAGTACCGAGAATTTCTCAGCATCATTTACAAATTGACTCAGATATGGCAGCAGCTCATTTGTGGTCTTGTCATTAGTTGTTTTTTGCTGAGTAAGACTTCTCTCTATACTGTGTCCTTTTTTTCTGAGCAGGCTGATAAAAAATCCTTCACCTTTGGTACGATGAGGATAGAAAGCATAGCCTTTTGCTTCTCCGATACTAACAGATGTTAGTTCAGGTTTGAAACTATCGGCGTTCTGAATGCAGAGACTCTCCATTCCCTGCTCCATGATCAGATAATTGATATTGCTCAGGTTCTCGGCCTCTTCGAAGGTACAAGTGCTATAGATCAGGTATCCATTGGGTTTGAGACATTGAACGATATTCGACAATATGTCCTGCTGCCTCTCCGCACACATGGTCACATTTGCCTCGCTCCATTCATTGATCGCGCTTTTATCCTTCCGAAAAAGACCTTCGCCGCTGCATGGGGCATCTATCACTATCACATCAAAGAAGTGGCCGAGCTTAGCGAAATCTTCCGCTTTATTTTGGGTCACGATCACATTGGCATTTCCCCATCTGGCCAGATTCTGACGCAGAATATGATTTCGGCTGGCTATCGGCTCGTTAGACACCAGGAGGCTATCTTCATTCATCAGCGAAAGAAGATGGGTGCTCTTGCCGCCCGGTGCAGCGCACAGATCGAGTACTCTGATAGCGGAGTCACCGTCAGGTATCGATCTGAATGCCTGCTCCAGAAACATACTGGAACTCTCCTGCACATAATATGCACCTGCATGAAACATAGGGTCAAAAGTGAATGAAGGCCTCTCGCTCAGATAGTAGCCGTTTTCAGTCCAGGCTATTTTTTTATCTATAGGAAGCGAGCTATCCGCTAGTTTGTACTTTTTGGGATTGAGGCGCACAGAAGTAGTGACAGGCTCATCAAGCGACAGCATAAATGCGTCAAACTCATCTCTGAGATATACTTTCATTCTATCGATAAATGCCTGCGGATATTTACTCATCTTCAGCTATGATTAGGTGTTCCTTTTTGCCAAAGATAACATTCAGCAGCACACCTGCCACCACGAGAATGATACCGGTGATAATAGATGCCGTATATGACTCACTAAAGAAAAACACGCCAAAAATGAGTGCATATAAAATGCCCAGATAATTGAGGCTGGAGGTGATAGCTATCCTCTCAGACTGGAGTGATCTGGTCAGGTTGGTCTGACCGAGTTGGGTCAGGATACCTGTGAGTAATAAATATATCCAATCTGTGCCCCGGGGCATCTGCCAATCAAAAAAACAGCCCACCAGACCGATGATAGTGCCAACCAGCTGAAAATGAAGCACGATCACGATAGGGTGTTCTTTCTCTTTGAGAGAGCGGACCAGATTATATGCGATCGCTGAACAAAAGGCAGAAAACAGCCCTAAAAACAGGTAACCTAAACTGATATTGCCATCGAAACCCTTGATCATGATCACTCCCGCAAATGAAATGGCAAAAAACAAGAACTGTATCAATCGGACCTGCTCTCCCAGTATGAAGACAGCGATCAGTGTGGTAAAAATGGGAGATGTATATTGAATGGTGACAGCAGGAGCGAGCGGCATATGCTGAAGGGTGAGTATGAATGTGGCGACAGCCGTGGTACCTGCCACACCACGTGCTATAAGCATCATGCGGTTGCTGCCTTTCCAATCCAGATTGTCCCTGCCGATCACTATGAAACAAAAGATCATCGAGACCAGACATCTGAAGAAGGTCGTCTCCATAGGCGGTATGTGGCTGATCTTCTTGATGCAAACATTCATCATGGAGAAGAAGAATGTAGCGGCCAGCATGTGCAAAATTCCCTTATTGATTCTCATGTGTTTACGATGGATCATTTAAACGGGCGCAATTAAATGCTTTTGCAGACAAAAAAGGCCGTAAATTAGATATCAAAATATAAGAATATGAAAAAGCTATACCTTTTCGGAGTTCTGTTATTGGCATTGCAGGCTGCGGTCTCTGCCCAAACGTCGCATATCATCACCACCAGCGGATTCACATTTACGCCCGATTCTGTCCGTGCCAATGTAGGTGACACGATCATTTTCAATGTGAATTTCTCCATGCACCCGCTACAGGAGGTCAGCAGCACTACCTGGGCAGCCAATCAGGCTACTCCGCTTCCGGGTGGCTTTTCTGCCAGTTCCGGCACTACTTTCAGCGTTGTGATGACGCAGGCAGGGATCAGATATTATGTCTGCACCATGCACGTAGCATCATTTGGCATGAAGGGCCGTATTTTTGTGAATGGCAGCAATGAGATCGAAAATATTCCAGCCATAGTAACGCTGCCTTATCCGAATCCAGCCGCTCAGCAGATCCACCTCGTACCTGCATCATCTGGCGAGTTCGCTTATACTATTTATGATATGCTGGGCCAACCTGTATTGCAGGGATCTCAATATACCACAGCGCAAAACATGGTGAGCATAGATGTATCAGCCATAGCAGAAGGCAATTACATATTATCCATGACCAATGCAGATGGTCAGGTGAGCAAAAGCAAAATTGATATCCGACATTGAGAGATGCGTCTGATATTTTGAGCCCCTACATTCAATATTTTTTGTCAGTTTTACAGCTGTGAAACTTTCTGAAGTAGTAGGACATCAAGAGACCAAAGACAGGCTATCAGAACTGCTGACAGCAGACAGGTTGCCCCATGCCATGATGATATTAGGGCCTGAGGGTAGCGGTGGCTTGCCATTGGCACTGGCCATCGCCCAAAATCTCGTCTGCGAGAGACGCAGCGGAAAAAAAACAGAAGACGCGGGATTATTTGCAGCGCCGTCTATGTTTGGAGATCCGGCACCCGTCATAGAAGAGACTGGTCCCCTGTCTGATGCCTGCGGAGAATGCCCTGCCTGCGTCAAGGCATCTAAGTTCATACACCCTGACATACATTTTACATTTCCGGTGGTGACCGTCAAGAGCAAAAACTCACCTCCCGTCAGTTCAGATTATATCACAGAGTGGCGCAAAGCACTGGCCGATAATCCCTATATGAATGCGGTGGATTGGCTGCAGCAGATCACTGATGAAAATAAGCAAGGCAATATCACCGTCAATGAATGCCATGAAGTAATCAAGCGGATCACTTTAAAAAGCTACGAGTCGAAATACAAAGTTCAGATCATCTGGATGGCTGAGTACCTGCGTGAAGCGGGCAACACCCTGCTCAAAGTGATCGAAGAGCCGCCTGCAGATACGATATTCATTCTGGTGGTCGAAAATATAGAGCAAGTGCTCAACACCATCATCTCCCGCACCCAACTGGTCAAACTAACAGCCATAGAAGACACCGATCTGGCCAGCTATCTGCTCACACAGTTTGAGATCACTGACAAGATAGCGCTGCGCATAGCACGTATCTCTGACGGCAACCTCAATGCTGCACTGGAATATGCCGGAGGGGCAGAGCATCAGAGTGATGCCATGCTCAGAGAGTGGCTGTCGCTATGTCTACGTATCAAATCCCCACAGGCACCCGAGCAAGCGGTAAAACTTTTTGAACTGGTCGAGAACCTCGCCAAGATAGGCCGCGAGAACCAGAAGATATTTTTGAAATATTTCCTGTGGTTCCTCAGAGAGAGCAATCTGATAGCCATCGGGCTGACCTCAGAGAAACTCGAAGGTTCAGAGTTGGATTTTGCCAAAAAACTAGCTACTCTGCTCGATCCAGACACCACAGACAGGCTCAATAAGCTGATCAACAAAGTGCATTACTACATCGAGCGCAATACCAATCCCAAGATCATTTTTATGTCTACTTCATTCAAGATCGCCTCGATACTCAAGAAGGAAGAAGTGGTCTATGATGGCTATGAATAAGCTTCCTTTTTTATTTCGGCCATCTATCACTACCTTGTCTATCCTTAATCTGCCTTTTTGAAACTCACAGACTCATTTAATTTTTTCTCCAAACTGAATGCCGCTAAAGTCGGCAATGCAGTGTCTGTGCTGTCTTCATTCTACCTATCCAAGTGGTCCGGCAAGCCCATTCAATGGGGAGTGCCATTCAATGTCTCCATCGAGCCGACCACCTCCTGCAATCTGGGCTGCCCGGAGTGCCCCAGCGGTTTAAAAAATTTCACGCGCCCGACCGGCAATATGGACTATACGTTTTACAAAAACACGATCGATGAAATAGGCGACAGGCTGATCTATCTCTATTTCTACTTTCAGGGTGAGCCATATTTGCATCCACGCTTTTTAGAACTGGTGAAATATGCATCTGCCAAAAAAATATACACGGTCACTTCTACCAATGCGCACTTTCTCACAGAGCGTAAGGCCAAAGAAACAGTTGAGTCGGGTCTCGACAGGATTCTGATCTCGATAGACGGCACCACTCAGGAAACATACGAGCAATATCGCGTGGGAGGTACTTTAGAAAAAGTGATCGAGGGCACTAAAAATCTCGTCAAAGCTAAGCGCGAGGCCGGGTCGAAGACACCGCATATTGTTTTTCAGTTTCTGGTAGTGAAACCCAATGAACATCAGATAGAAGATGTCAGAAAACTCGCGGCAGAGATAGGGGTGGATGAGGTGAAACTGAAAACGGCACAAGTGTATGACTATAAACAAGGCAATGATCTCATACCGACCATAGATCGATATTCGCGCTATGCCCGGCAGAGCGATGGCAGCTATCGTATCAAGAATGAACTCCTCAACCACTGCTGGAAACTATGGCACTCATGTGTCATCACCTGGGACGGGCGTATCGTGCCCTGTTGTTTTGACAAGGATGCCCAGCATCAGCTCGGCGATCTGAATACAAAAAAATTCAGCGAGATATGGCAGAGCGATCTCTATCGTTCCTTCCGCAGCCGGATATTAAAAAGCCGCGCAGAGATAGACATCTGTACTAACTGCAGTGAAGGCACTAAGGTTTGGGCGGGTTAGTTAAGAATTAAAAGTTCTGATCAGTTTGCGCTGCGCAATACCACAAAATAATGCAGGACACTGCCACCGAATACAAACAGATGCCAGATGGCATGATTGTATTTGAGTTTTTTCAGAATATAAAACGGCACCCCGACAGCATAGGAGATACCGCCGCCTATCAGCAGCCATTCGGTGTGGGGCGACATGGTGAGCGAAAGCGGCTTGAGGATGAATAATGACATCAGCCCCAGTGCAGCATAAGCCAGTGTGGAGGCCAGTCGGAACCTGCCTGTAAAAAAGACCTTAAAGAGGCTGCCTACGCCTACTATGGCCCAGAGTATGAGCAAAAATGGGATAGCAAAATCGTGCGGCATATAGTGATAAACGATGGGCGTGTAGCTGGCTCCTATGAGCAGAAAGATGCTGACATGATCGAATATGCGCAGGACCCTCTTGGTCTCCGGGTGATGGAAACTGTGGTAGAGCGTAGATGAGAGATAGGTGATCATAAGGCCGAAGGCGAATATCCCCGCACAGATGGTATAATCGAAGGTGCTGTATCTGACACAGTAGGCCATCAGCACAGGGATAGCAATGAGAAAAAACACCACACCGACACCATGCGTCACAGAGTTGGCCAGCTCATGCTTCAGATGGTCTAGTTTCTGCTGCACCTGCCGGGTCTCGATACTGTCGCGCATTGTATTGAGTTCGGCGCTAAGTTGGTCTATCTTTTCTCTGAGCTGCTGGATTTCCATGTAGAAATTTCTTTATGCAAAGATAGGGATTCGGGGGCAATGATTGTAAGATGTGGCTTTACTATAGTACAGAGGCCTTCTTTAGCTTACAGATTAGCACTGAATTTTACGCTGTTGATTTTCATGGGAAAAATTCATCCTAATGACGCTGTGTTAAAAAGGAATCAATATATTTAATGGTGACTGAGGCTAAGGTCAGGATTTTGTTTTCTTCTATTTACTGGTTCATCGCAATAATGCGTACCTGGATTGATGGTCCTTCCAATATTGACCTTCTTTAAGCATCCTAAAGTACTTTAGTCTATTCTCTGAAAAACGAACATGCTCTTTTTCTGAGTCATTCAGACCCAGAATCGCCTCTCTAAATGTTTTCCATTTCGGCAAACCAAAACTAATATCATTGGAATGGGTTGGTTCTAAATGAGGTACCGGATTATTAAGTCGAGTACAGATAATTACTACACGTTCCCTCACTTGAGGCGTTCCGAAATTCGCTGAATTGTATAGATTAAAGGATACTTTATATCCTCCAAGTTCTAATTTTTTCATGACATAATATAATGACGAACCTGAGACATGCTTATAATCGACAGGATAACCCTTGGTCACCTCATCATTAATATCTATAGTCATTGCCGATGATAAAAGGCCACGAACATTTTCTATAACTGCGTATTTCGGTTTTGCATATAATATGAGGTCAATATATTTCAGAAATACATTACCTCTTGCATCCTCAAAACCCATACGTTTACCCGCTGTACTAAATGCTTGGCAAGGAGGCCCACCTACTATCAAATCAACATCATCATATGAATTAAGATTCGAAAATCTTAGGATGTCATCATACGAATAATCACGAATATCTCCGATTAAGCCAACATTTTTGTCATTAGTTACAATTGTTTCGCGACTTGCTGTATCAATTTCACACGCAAGCAGTACATTTATACCAGCCTTTTCTAACCCTATGTCTAAGCCCATTGCACCGGAAAAAAAAGAAAGACAGTTGAGTTTCTTTGTACTCTTCCTTCTTAAAGCTATTCTATCATCGATAATTATCTTTGCCATTATAAACCCTCTGTTATGTTACAATCCAGTTTCGGCGATGAAGATATAAAATATCACTCGGGGGGAGTTATATCTTTTATTACTTTTAATATGAACAAAAATCAAAACCATGCCCTTCAACCCGATAGAAAGAATTGATATAATTAAGTTTAGGCATCTTGAACATATTGGCTTTGCCTTGGGGAAAAGACTAACTGTTATTGCTGGAGGTAATGGCACCGGCAAAACTTCAATACTCGGCTTACTCGGCCACGTTTTCACTTATCCAGTTACTACTAAAACTCTATTTAAAGGCCCTTTTCAGACCCAATTTTCAGAAGTTTTTCGGTTTTCAGAAACTTATGATAAAGGAGGCGCTCATAAATACACTGTAGATTTTAAGGATGGAACGCAAAAAAAAGCTGATTCACGAGAAACTGTAGAAGCAAGAAAGAGGAGATTCAGAATTGATGTCGGTGACCGCTCTATAAAAGGAGCAGGAAAATTTGAGCGGCCTGTAATTTATCTAAGCCTTAAAAGATTGATTCCATTGGCTCAAGAAAAAGAATCAAGTATAATACTTGGAAGCGAGGATAAATTGACCCCAGGTTATAAGGAACTATTTATGCAATATTACAATAAGGTGTTTGCCACAAATATCAATGTTTCGCCTCAGCATACGAAGTCAACAAATAAGGAACACTATTCACCTACCACAGACAATTACGATGCACTTGGTATATCGGCAGGACAAGATAATATTGGCCAGCTCATTCTTTCCTTATTGTCGTTCAGGCAACTTAAAGAAACCAAACCAAATTACGATGGGGGAGTATTTATTATTGATGAATTGGATGCGACACTGTATCCGGCTGCACAAACAAATTTGCTTGAATTATTGCTTAAGGAATCAGGGGAATTAAATCTTCAAGTTATATTCACAACTCACTCAACAGATATTTTAAATCATATCTTTGCTCAATCTTCTTCCCATTTTAAACATCATACAGAATTTATATTTCTTACAAATTCAAGTGGAAGGCTTGAAGCGCTACATGGCCAGAAAATTTTAAGCAATGTACTTGCAGACCTTAACCATGCTGTAGCGATTGAACAGAGGCCAAAGAAAGTTAATATTTATTTAGAGGACTCAGAGGGCAAGATATTCTTTAATAACATGATTAAAAATGCAGGTATAAATAAAAGAGTAAAAACACAAAATGTGAGTCTTGGCTCAGGCAACTATATAAATTTATTAAGAGCAAGATTTCCAGAATTCAATAACAGCCTTATAATACTGGATGGTGATTATAGAAGTAAACTTGAGAGTAAATATCGAAAGAAAGTTGTATTTCTCCCAGGCACTATTCGGCCTGAATCTTTAATACTTGACTTCTTGAAAAAGCTGCCAGAATCTGATACTTTTTGGGAGACTACAGGTGGTTACACGAAGAGAGTTTTCTTGCAGAGCACTTCCAACCTTCGAGATGATAGAACTGTCATGATGAACATTATGGAGGCAAAATATGGGTCGAGAGTTTTCTTGAGCAGGGCAGCACATTTTATTTTACTATCAGAAAAGCTAAAGCTACCCAAAAGAACGATCACCTATATATGCCTTTTAGTATTGAAGATGCAAGTCAGCAAAGAAATATCGCCTGATACATCTTTACTTCATACCTATTGAAAATTTATCAATTGTACATCAAATATCAAAACTGAATTAGCCGGTATCGAGCCTGTGGCCTGATTGCCATATCCTAATGCCGAAGGTATGAGCAGAGTAGCTTTGCCGCCTTTCTGCATCAGCGGGATGCCCTCCTGCCAGCCTGTGATGACCTGACTCAACGGAAATGATACAGGAGTTGTGCTCTGGTCAAAAACCGTTCCGTTAGTCAGATACCCTTTGTAATTGACCTGAACGGTCGAATTGATATTAGGATATCCGCCGGTACCCACCAGAACAGGTACATAATATAGTCCATTGGGTTCGGCTATGGCATTCAAGTTATTGGCCTTGATATATTGCTGACTGATCTGCTGGTCTATGGCTGACTGATCTGTAGTCTTGCAGCCTCCGAAAAGAGCCGGAAGCAAAAGGAGAAACAACAATTTACGCATGTATGAGAGTAGGGTTTGGTTTGGTTTTGAATTTCGGTTTGAGCATCACAATGTCAGTTGATCTTTTGATACAATGATCCCGTCAGGATCACAATAGACGAACTGGCCGGGAATGAAGTCCACACCTGCGAAATGCACCGTTATATTTTCCTGACCTTCGTTTCTTTTATTGCTTTTGAGTGGGATCGTATCGAGCGCTTTGATACCCAGCGGCAGTAGTGCCAATGCCACCGAATCTCTGATACATCCGTACACGATCACTCCATTCCATTTATTGCGAATGGCCAGATCGCCCAGCATATCTCCGAGCAGTGCACAACGCATCGAACCGCCGCCATCTACTACCAGTATCTTGCCCTCACCGTCTGATTCGAGTGCTTTACGCACCAGCGAATTGTCTTCATGACATTTGATGGTGTGAATACGACCCGAGAAATGATCCAGTCCGCCGAAATCATTAAATCCCGGTTCAGCTACACGCACTATATCGCAATACTTATCACAAAGGTCTGTAGTTTTTAGTTCCATGCCTTGATATTTTTTTCTTTTTGCGTTTTCAAATATATCGGATACTTTTTGAAAATAAACTACACAGATCGG
>CAIXBT010000029.1 GCA_903917755.1 uncultured Bacteroidota bacterium | reverse complement strand
TTTTTGCGGGATAGGTAGTTTCTTTTTTTTTCTATCCTATCCCGCTTTTATAACATTTTTATTAGCTTTGTACAAAAGTTTAAACAACTTCATTATCTTGCTTCGACAACTTTAAACAACTTCAATGAGAAAATTTACTTCAATAGCGTGTGCATTATGTTTCTGCTCGATACTATTTTTGTCACTAGATGGCATTGGGCAAACAATTGGCACAGCTTTATTTACCGAGAATTTTGGACAGGTACCAGCTAATATTACGACTCAGCCCTCGATAAATCAATATCGCTCGGGCGTAACCAGTCGGGGTATGGTTGGAAATGATTTTTGGTTCTGGCCTTATACGTGCTCAGGGCAGGGCTTGTTAACTCTTTCCACACCGATATCGAGGACGTCTACGGCGGTTAATTTGTCGCCCGATTCACAGGGGGTGACAAGCTGGTCTTTTGTTGCTGCAACTCTTCTTACAGGAACACCATATACAGGTGCTAATCTTCGCGACAGTACCAAAACGTGGTGTTTAACTGGCACTACTTGGACTGGTCCGAATCCTGGCAGTTGTACAGGAACTCTATACAGGTGGTATAAGGTATGTGGTACTTGGCAGTTGGGATATTGGAAGAAATATGATCTGAATCAATCCGTTAGTTGTAGTTCTTGGCATAACGGGATGGACGATGGAGGCTATTGTTTATCTCCGGATCCGTTCTATGCGCATGGTGCAGATAGTGCTTGGCACAATGGTCCTGACCACACGGGTAATGCAAATGGCATGATGTTGGTTGTAAATGCAGCACTGGAACCGGGAATGTTTTATAAGCGCAACATAACAGGATTATGCTTTGGAGCGCAGCTTGATTTTAGAGCATTTTACGAAAATATCCTTAAGCCTTCTTCTTGTGGGGGGAGTGGTTTACCGATTAATATAAGGTATGAAATTTGGAGTGCAGATCCGGGTAATGATGAAAATAATTCGACAGTCAATGTCGGAGGACACGCCTGCAACGGTGCTATTTTATTGGCTGATACAAATACAGGTAATGTAGGAACCTCTGCGGGTGTGACATGGTATCAGACGGATTTGTTATTTACAGTACCTCAAAATCAAGATAGCGCTGTAGTTATCTTAAGAAATAATACAGGAGGTGGTTGTGGTAACGATTTGGCCATTGATGATATATCTGTTAGTCCATATACCCCTTTCACTCTAGGTTATACTTCAAATACTTCAAATTATTGTAATACAGGAAGAATAACCTTAAGTGCTTCGCTGTTGACAGGCAATATACCCGGAAACATTCCTTATGTATTTCAATGGCAAATAGCCAGTCAATCAAACCCCAACAACTGGACAAATATTGGCTTACCGATAACCAACATCGCAAACACTAGTATATTATTGAATGTCGCAGATATTGGCAATAACTTGTATAGGGTAATATCAGCTGCAAGCATACAAAACCTCAATAATTCAAATTGTTTTGTTGCTTCAACTAGTTTTAACGGTAATTCAATTATAGTCCCTACTGGTAGAATTTATTCCCAGTCAACAAATGTGTGCGGAACAGTGCAGCATTCATCCGTAAATACCTCCTTTACTGTAAATTATCAGGGAAATACATATCCATGGAAGTATTATTATCATATAAACAACGGTGCTGAGCAATCTCAAATAGTAAATAGTCCCAGTGATAGTAGTGTGAAAGCGATATCAATCACTGATAATACAACCATAACACTAGACAGTATAGCAACTAGCAATTGCGTTTCACCTATTAATTCTCAAATACAAATACAATACTTGTACCTAGCTCCTTCTGCTCCGATACAGATCAATGGTCCGAATCCTGCATGCATAGGGTCAACGGCATGGTTTTCAGTCGCTACAGTTACCGGCGCCTCTGCCTATAACTGGCAGGCGAATACTGGAGGATGGCAGGTATTATCAGGTCAGGGAACGGATTCAGTACAATTATTGATAGGTAGCACGCCTATATCTGTGACTGTTGTATCTCAAAATGCATGTGGAAATAACACTTTCACTTCTTCTTCTTTTCAAACAACTAACAACCCACCTGCAGCACCATCCGATATTACTGCTCCGAATGGCTTATGTCTTCCATCAGGCCCAACGGGAACAACAGATATCTTATTTCATACGTCATCAGTTCCCGGGACTCAAAATTATATTTGGACATTTAGTAGCCCGATTACACTTGGAACACAAATCAGCGGAACCGGTCAATATCTTGAGGACATTATTCTACGTGTTCCCAATAATGTCAGTTCATTCATTATTGGTGTTCAAGCACAAAATGCTTGCGGGAACAGTTCATTAACTCAAAATACATTTTTCCCTACGTATTCACCATCTGCCACAGCTACACCATCCAATGTGAGTTGCAACGGCGGCAATAACGGTTCGGTGACATTATCAGTGAGTGGCGGCACGGCGCCATACAGCTATAGCTGGACTGGCGGCTCAAACACACAGAATCTGAGCAATGTGTCAGCAGGCAGTTATACTGTATCGATCACAGACAACAACGGATGCAGTGCAACAGCAACTACGACAGTAGGCCAGCCGGCATCGGCTATCAATGCCACAGCTACACCATCCAATGTGAG
>CAIXBT010000028.1 GCA_903917755.1 uncultured Bacteroidota bacterium | reverse complement strand
TAGCCCGAGCAGCCGTCCCATCCCGTGAGACGGGTATCAGGGCTCAGCTGCACCATACCAAAAGGCATCGTGGGCCCCGGAAACGTATGCCCGTGCCCACCCGTACCCACGAATGGATCAGCATATCGGGTAAAGTCTTTTTGGGCATGTGCTGCGGTAGCTATCAGCAGGAAAAATATTATCTTTTTCATGATATGGTTTAATATAGGTAAACATCAGCTTTTTCCATCCAAAAACAAAATCGAATTTTAAGACTAAGAAGGCTTTAGGTGATATAAAATCGCCTATTGTTTAAAATCTCATCAATGCTTGCTACATTTGCCGCGTGAAAATAGTTTCGACCATATTTCTGCTGCTCGCACTGGCCACCATGCTCTATATGAATGTGGGTGAGGCAGGCGGTGCATATATGGGTATCAGCGAAGCTAAAAAAGAAGCATCCGAACGCCTCAATACCGCGCATCTGGCCACTATCATCATCAGTGATGCAGATCTGGCATCGGGGCGTGCTGTGTTTATAAACAACAAAGAGATCCGTATCAATGGCGATCTGTATGATATCGCATCCACCACCAGACAAGCCGACAAACTGATCCTGAAAGTGCTGCATGACGAAAAAGAAGAAGGCATGCTGTCTAAGCTCAAAGACGCAGTGGACGGATGGCTCAATACGTCAAAAAACACGAAACAGCCCACGCTGAAACAACTGACCGCTATCAAAGATTTCATCCCTGCGGGCAAGTTCAGTTTTAATGCAAATGCATCTTCGCAAGAGATCACATACTGCACTTATACATTCCCTGTGCAGATGCCACTTCAGGCAGTGCTCAAGTCCCCGCCGAAATTAGGATAAACCGATCCCAACTATGTGATATCGATGATGTCGCATTTCTGCCTGTTCCTGTCTATGCGGGACAGACCCCTATATTTTCTGGTTTATCAAATTTCAAAACAATGAAAAATCTTTTCTTAGTATTCATATCTGTACTCATCAGTCTTCACACATTCGCCCAAAACTCTCTAAGCGGAAAAATATCTGACGAAAAAGGCAATCCGATACTGGGTGCCATCATTTATGTACCCGATCTCAAAGTGGGTGTAGCCACTCACGGCGATGGCAGCTACGAGCTAGCCAGACTACCCAAAGGTGAATACCTGATCGAGGTGAGATATCTCGGTTATACTATGGAGGCACAGACCATTTCTATCAATGGCCTTGTGACCAAAAACTTTACCCTCATGGAATCTTATACAGAGACCAAAGAGATCGTCATCACCGGTACATCTAAGGCCACCGAACTCGACAATACACCTGTGCCTATCACGGAGGTGGACCATGACTATCTGACCTCGTCAAACGCTCCTAACATCATAGAAGCACTCAACAGGATACCCGGTGTATCGAGCATCACCGACGGGCAGGCCATAGCCAAACCCGTGATACGCGGACTGGGCTACAACCGTGTGGTGACCATCAACGATGGTGTGCGTCAGGAGGGACAGCAGTGGGGAGATGAATTCGGCATAGAGGTAGACCCCAACTCTGTGGACAGGGTCGAGATACTCAAAGGGCCGGCATCGCTGGTCTATGGCTCTGATGCCATATCGGGTGTGGTGAATCTGATACCCGAACAGCCGCTGCCAGAAGGCCAGATCAAAGGCAATATCAACTACAACTATCAAACCAATAGCGGCCTGCATAATATCACTGCGGAGATAGCAGGCAATATCAAAGGACTAACATGGAGCGCGAGATATACCAATATCATGGCTTATGCTTATCAAAATAAATACGATGGCTATGTATTCAATTCTCAGTTTAGCAATCGATGCTATGAGGGTACACTGGGCTATCATGGCAAGTGGGGATTCACACAGCTGCACGGTAGTTTTTATGATATGAGGACCGGTATCGTGGAGGGCAACAGAGACCCTGTGACCGGGCAGTTTCAGAAGCATAACTTTCTGGCCAATGGCACTGACTCGCTCACCAATGTGACCTATCAGGACCTGACTTCCTATACCCCATATCTGATCAATCAGATCGTGCAGCACGCCAAGGTGGTCTGGGATAATAGTTTTGCCGTAGGCAAAGGCAATATCATAGCACGCTTCTCATGGCAGCAGAATAGCCGCCGCGAGCACAATGACCCTTCCGTACCTGATGTGGCGAATATCTGGTACTATCGCAATACTATCACTTATGATCTGCGCTACAACTCTCCTACCTGGCATGGCTTCGACTTCACGGCAGGTGCTAACGGTCAGTATGCATGGTCAAAGAATAAAGGTACACTGCTGCTGATCCCCGAATATACGCAGTTTGACATCGGAGCTTTCGCCATTGGAAATTTCAAATACAAAGCGCTCAACATCAGTGGTGGCATACGTTATGACATGAGGCTGTTTCACGCCAAAGATGACTATGTGGACATCAATGGCAATCAGGTCAGCCCCACAGATTCCAATGCCATACATCAGTTCACGGCTTATACATCTAATTTCAACGGAGTGTCGGGCAGCATCGGTGCGACCTATCAGCTGCCGAAAGGTTTCTTTATAAAAGCTAACCTCAGTCATGGTTTCCGTGCGCCAAACGTAGCGGAGAGCGGCTCAAACGGTGTGCATGACGGCACGGTGGTCTATGAATACGGCACATCGACACTCAAGCCTGAGACCAGTACACAGGTAGACTTTGCGGTGGGCATCAATTCAAAAGATGTGAGCGCAGAGCTGGATGTATTCGGCAATTTCATCAATAACTTTATCTACCCTAAACAGCTGCAAAGTACACTGGGCGGAGATTCCATCGTAAATAATGTGCCGGGCTATCCTTCCGCTCCTGCATTCAGATACACACAGGGCAATGCTACCCTCTGGGGCGGCGAAGCAGGGCTCGACATACACCCTTCCGTCATCAAATGGTTCGACCTCTATGCGGGCTACAGCATAGTCAATGCCGGTCTGAACAATCAGCCTGACAGCACAAAAAATCTGCCATTCATACCGCCTGCAAAACTGCGTGTAGAGCTGACGCTCAAAATGAAGAAACTGGGCAATGCTCTCTCAAAACCTTTTATCCGTCTGGGTTTCAACTATACCTTCAGCCAGACACATGTGTACTATCAGACACAGATATACGGAGGCCTGCCGTCAGGATCGCCGGAGGCACAGGCCAGCCTCAATCCATCTGCGGCTTATGGACTGTTTAATGCTGCGATAGGTACCGACTTTATGTATCAGGGCAACAAAGTTTGTACGCTCATTGCATCCTGCGATAATATTTTTGATGTGGCCTATATGGATTATATGAGCCGTTTCAAATATTATCCTGTCAATGGTGCGACCAATCGGGTCGGCGTATACAACATGGGCAGAAACTTCAGCTTCAAGATATTGGTGCCACTGACTTTCAAGAAATAGACAAGATTTAAAAGGATTGTTAGGTGTGATAAGGCGGACGGATGGATTTCTGTCCGCCTTTTTTATGTCAGCTTTCCTCCCTGAAGTATATCTTATAATAATTCATCTTGGCTGCCTCATCATAGCCCTTTTCTATCAGTTCACGGTTGCCGTGTATATAGATATGAAAGTTCTTATCGAGTTTCAGTATGCTCTTAAATACCTTTGCGTTTTTTTTGACTGCCATATCTGAAATATCAAATCGCTCCTCGATGGCTACCTGATGCTGCTGCTCGAAGTCATCTTTGTAGCGCTCGAAAGACTGCATCAGCAGCGGCTCCTGCATCACCTCGGTGCTGAATTCCTTGAAATCAAACTGCTCATGTTTTTTAAAAAAATCAACTGACTTATTGAGCATATCGATCTGCGCGGTCTTTTCTACCACAAACTCTTCGGGCATCTGCTCCTTGATATAACTCTTGCAGAGCGTCATGAAGTTATTGGTCTTGTGGTAGTCGTCATCGCATGGTGCCAGGCCGAGAAAATCATCTTTCCAATAGCGGGCTTCTTCACCACCCTTGCTTACATTATCTACGATACAGACCTTATATCCGGCACTCTCCTCCGTGTTGAAGATCAGGCATCCTTTGTCCAGCTTTTCCTCACTGATACCATAGTCCTGCTGTACTTTGAAATGATTGCCATCCAGCTCCACCTTAAAAAACCGACTCTTAGATTCGGTCTTGAAGATACCTATGGCATCTACCAGTTCATCTTCGAGCAGTACGCTTTTGAAATATGCCACATACAGCTCACCCCCTTTTATCTGCGGATGTACTGACTTTTCATACAGGTATTTAGCCATAGCAGATGAAATGGTATGCACGTCGCCTTTGGCATTGAATATACGGTCGCAAAAGCTGTAAACGGTATTGAGAGAGACAGTAGCGCTATGAGTGAAACGGTAAAACTCAGGCTTTTTGAAAGAAGAAAAGAAATACTTCAGCAGTCCGTCGCGCAGGCGAATGTCGTCGAGATCTATCGGTGCATCTGAGAGGATCAGCGGCTCATCTGTGGTCTTATTGCCGGCATAATGGATACTGAGCGCCCTGAAGTGTATCTGCGAAATGTCTATCATCGATGAAATGCTTTGTTTGACTCAAAAATGTGAGCGGAAGATACTAAAGCATTTCAAGCCTCGAAAAGAATGTGGGTAAAAGCCCTGAATGGTGGATTATCACTTGTACACATAGGCTGCCACAGGCACGGCCTCTGCTGTCTGCGGCTGGTCGGTGCCCATAGCCACTATATATTGCGCCAGTGCATCGTTGATACGCTCGGCTGTGATCTCTGAGCTACCAAATGCCTCTCTGAATAGCTGCGGATACACTGATTTGTTGTTCATTTTGGATATCAGCTCATCAGGATTCTGCAGGGCTGTCTGAGCATGTGTCCTGACAGATGCATCACTGATGTTTGCGCCTACATGTATCGGTGCACCATGACAGTTCACGCAGCCATTGGTCTTGATATTGATCGTGATCAGATTGTCATTGAAAATAACCCGGCCCAGCGATATACCGCCCGGGGTGATGACATTCAGATTATTGAAATTGATATTTCCGAGAGGCCTGATAGTGCCCACGGTCGGATTAATAATATTCGTGCTGAGCCATTTGATAGTGGCCATTTTGTCCCGGGCATTATCGCTATTGCTTTTAGTGGTAGCTGCCAGAGCGGGCACAGGAGCGGCTTTGTCCTTGCTGCATGACCAGAGAAATAAAAGAAATACAGAAGCAAAGACGGTGACGATAGTATATCTTCTCATCGTATTGTGATTTTATGTTTTACTAATTCGATTTAACCTGTCTGATATTATCTATACATTAACTTTATCTAAATTTAGTGATAAATAGTAAGAAAAAAGGGCTTTTGAATAGTATGACAAAAAAATGACAATCGATGGCAAAAAAAAACCCCCGAGCTATTTCTAACACGGGGGAAATATATCAGGCGAACCTGAATTTGAATTATTTTTTCAGATAAGTCTTGTTACCGCTTTTGTTCAGGTAGTAGTTGCCGCCTTTAGGGCCTGTGTATACAGTCTCGCCATTAGGGCCTTTCAGGTCTTTGTTGATCTTGTCGCCTGTCTTGGTACGTGCATCAGCATTAGGAGATGCTGCCGGTTTAGCAGTAGATGCAGGAGCTGCCGCAGGTTTAGTCTGAGTAGTGGTGGTCTGAGTAGTGGTCTTGGTCGCTGCCGGTGTGGCTGTCTGAGCACTGATGGTAAAAGAGATGATAGTAGCCACTAGCATCGCAGTGATTGTTTTAAATACTTTCATTTTTATTGTGTTTTATTAGTTAAGAATAGCATCCTTATTTCAAACCCTAAGCCAGTCTCGGTTTCTACACCTGCATTTAACTTTCGTTAACCATAGCTCGCTTAGAGCCTGTGATCCAAATATAAAATATGTATTTGAAAAACATATATTCTGCGGCTTTGTTTGGATAAAGAAGATATCCACGCAGCCCGATAGATTATCGCATTTCACCTATAGATAGCGAAATAATCAACGAAGCAAAGTACATTTGGTACAGAAGATGAAGATCAAACTCAGCAATATCGGGATACATGTAATGGGCTGGATCATATTCCTGTCCATACCCCATTTCATATTCGGGCTGATAGGTCACGGGCACCATCCGGGTCTGCACATGCCTCATCCGCCCATGCCGCCGCATCACTTTTTAGGTGCGGATCTGACCATCATCGTTTTCAATACCTTTCTGATCGCCTTCTATTATATCAATTCATACATCCTCATACCCTATCTGCTGGGCAGACGCAGGAGGTTCTGGTATAGCGTATCGATCATCGCCTTTATGATCGTAGTGGTGGCATCGCCGGCGGTGGTGGCTTATATGTTTCCTTGGCATCATAGCTTCGAGCCGGAGAACGAAAGACAGATGACGGCCATCCGCATACTGGTCACTACGCTATTGTTTGCCACGATCTTCATCATCAGTACGGGCATCCGCATCATCAGAGAGTGGTATGGTGCAGAGCAGGAGAACAAACAGATACAAATAGAGAAAACTACCGCAGAGTTGTCCTTTCTCAAGGCACAGATCAATCCGCATTTTCTTTTCAATACTTTGAATAATATCTACAGCCTCTCTGTAAAAAAATCTGAAGACACCTCAGAGGCCATACTGCTGCTGGCCGACATGATGCGCTATGTGCTGAGCGATGCGCAGAGCGACCATGTGCCGCTGGAGATGGAGACGGAGTATCTGAGCAAGTTCATCTCGCTGGAGAAGCTGCGCCTCACCAGCAAAGTGACCATCGAGTATGAAGTGACCGGCAATGTGAATGCTGATGTGATAGCACCTATGATACTGGTGCCCTTCATTGAGAATGCATTCAAATTTGGGATCAGTACGCACGACCCTGGCACCATCAGTGTACGGATCGACATTCACGATAGTATATTGAAAATGTCTGTACGCAATAAACTGTTTCCGCAGACCAATCTGATAGCCAGGTCTTCCGGTATCGGCCTCGCCAATGTCAAAAGAAGACTGGCGCTGCTCTATCCTGACAGGTTCAGGCTCCGAATAGACCCCGATCACGATGGCCACTATGAAGTAGAACTCGAACTAAACCTCTCGGCATGATAAAATGTGTAATAATAGATGATGAACCACTGGCGGCAGAGCTGCTCCAGTCGTATGTGGAACAGGAGTCGCAGCTCAAACTGCTGGCCACCTTCAACGATGCAGAGAGCGCCGTCGATTTCATCAGGGCCAATAAGGTCGACCTGATATTTCTCGATATTCAGATGCCGCATATGAACGGCATACAGCTGCTCAAATCTCTCAGTGAGCCTCCTATGGTCATATTCACTACTGCCTATACCGAGTATGCCGCCGAGGGATTCGAACTGGATGCAGTGGACTATCTGCTCAAACCATTTGACATAAAAAGATTTCAGCGTGCGGTCAACAAGGCCGGCGAATACAGAAGATACATCAGCAGGACCGAGCCCGCTGCCAATCCGTATATATTCATCAAATCAGAATATCAGGTCATCAAGATCAACTATGATGACATCAGATATATGGAATCGCTGGACGACTATGTCAAGATCTACACCACCAACTCCAGGCCGATGCTGACCCTGATGACACTGAAAGCCATTACCGAAAAACTACCCGAAGATCGCTTCGCGAGAATACACCGCTCCTACATCATATCTCTCGACAAGATAGAGTCGGTGCGAAACAAGCGTATCAAAATAGGCGAGATAGAGCTACCTATAGGCAACAGCTACTCAGAGAGTATCAACAAGATACTGACGAAAAGAGGATAAATAACATAGAGCCATTATACGATCTGTACAATGCATGTGCATGAAATAGAGAGAAAAATTACTTCTTCTTTTTGGCCGGTGCCTTGACCGGTGCCGCCTTGGTAAGTGACTTTTCGAGAGCGATCAGTCTCTTCTCCAGCGTATCGATACGCGGATCATCCTTAGCGCCACCCTTGCCTGCCGGAATAATGGTCGAAGCCTTAGGCATCTTGCCTATCAGCAGCCAGTGTCCGTTCACCTCAGAGTGTAGGCAAAGGTTCTCACACATTTTCAATGTAGGCTGCAGATCAGCATATGTACCGGGGTTCATCACCTTAGACAATGTGCTGTAATTATCGCCTGTGGCATTGACATAAGCTACGAGGTTGCGAAAAGGTTTGTCGCGGCCTACGATAGAGTTGAGAGTCTGGATGTATCTGTCTCTTATGGTCATATTGGATATTTTCACCGTAAATGTATAAAATAACTGAATAGTGTGCGAGAAAAATTTATTTCTTTCTGAATTAATTTTCACAACAACTTGCTTGTCGTATACTTTTTGAAGTTGTTCAAAGTCCCCTGTTGAAAAAGACCGAATACAAACAGCGGATGAGATTCAAACGATGTTTAGTATTCGGTCAAAAAAAATGTTAGACACAAACATAATCCAAAAAAAATATGCC
>CAIXBT010000027.1 GCA_903917755.1 uncultured Bacteroidota bacterium | reverse complement strand
CTTTCTGTACAGAAAGGCTTTTAGTTTTTTTATTCATGATGGAATAAAAAAAACGGCCAACCCTTTCGAGTTGACCGTTTCAACCGTTGAAAACATCGAGTAATTATCTTGCTTTTTTGCAAAGACAACAAATAGGTTACTAAAATTGAGTTATGTTACCTATTTCGCACGGGCATAGTGTTATAAATCTTTGTTCAAATGAAATGGGAGCATCTTACGGATAATTGTACCAAATTTTTTTCTGATTATGTATGTGATCGCTCCAACTACTATATTATGGTTGATGAACGGGGTGTAGTATCTTATTCGCATATTTAAAATCAAAATTTAATCGGGGTGTGTTATAATAATTCAAAAAGCAAGGTTTAATCTTTGATTTTCAACAATACCGCATATCCATTTCTAGTTCCCCTTCTTTTCACGTGAATGATATTGCATTAAACAGACTAACAATAATCGCAATAGTATGGTGAATAGAAGACGCCTAAAAACCTGGAAAACAATTTAGTTAGGCAATCATGTTTCATATCTAGAGCAATGCTTCCTGATTAGCAGTTATTGATAATAGTTATTTATTTGAGTAAGTGTACCAACAAAAACTTCCGTGTCTGCAATTTGACACATCGTCAAATCCTGCTTTAAACTATAGTTTAGCAATTTCATTTATCCACCATACACGAGAGTTTATTCCCTTTCCCAGAGTTACTTTCCTTACCGCTGTAAAATTCTTGTCTCGGTTAAGCAGAGCTTTTCTGTGTCCCCTGGTCTTGGTAGTCACATCGATTAGAGCAAAAATTATCGATTTTCTTACATTTCTTCCAGCTGTAAGAATTTCTGATAAAGTTACGTAATTGAAATCTATACCCATTTAAAATCTCCATGATATACCCAAAGACTAGCTGAATCTATCTTTCCGTCGAATTTTTCAAGGCTCTGACGAACTGTGTTAGAAACTTCCAAGAGAGGTAGAGGAGAAAGAGTGTCCATGAGAGGAACAAGTTCAGTTTCAACTATCTTCATCAATACGCTATCGTTCTTTGCGTCGTCTATAACATAAGCTAAATATGCTTGAGGATTAGCCCTTAGTATATTGACCTCTCTAATGTATACTAATTCTTCTTTAGTATGAGATTGCGAGAATGCAAGCGAATATAGAAAGGGAAACAGAATTATAATCAGGTATTTCATTTCCATTAACTTTCAATCCTGTAGCTTATAAATTTTTATCGCCTATTATTTAGAATATTCGTTTATTATTTTCAATGCTTCTGATTGAGGATACGCATATACATTTATTGTATAGCCCTCACTATTACAAGATCCCCTGAATGGCTCAATTTCCTCATTAGCCTTTAAACCTCCTTTAATTGAATAATATTGTCGCCTACATATTTCAATATAACCCCCACCATTTTCAAGCCATATCAAGCGATGAGATACTACTGTTTTTTCGGGTAGTGTTTTGGTTAAAGATCGCGCGTCTTTTATCCTGTTTATTTTACAAAATGCTATGATCATCTTTTTGTTTAAACCCCAAGATATTTTTTGCTTTGCCTCATCATCTATTGATGTGCTATTCATAATTTCATCAATATTACTTTGAGCTCTTGCCATATCTCCATGGTCGATCCAGTAATTTGCCTCAGCTATGCTAATTTGACAAAAAGCTTTACCTCTATCATCAAAATTTCGAACCTCATTAGTTTCAAGTCTGCTGGCAAACTTCCTTGCTTCAACAAACTTATATTTAGACAAACAGTCGTCAACATTCTCGCAATTACATTGAACTGAATAAAACCTGTTTTTCAGGTTGTTAAAATCTTTTTTTGAATACCCAAGAAAAATGATAGATATACAACCGGCTACTAAAAGGATTAAGGCAAATAATGATTTTAATGCTTCCATGAAATTTGTGTGTTTAATATTATATCTCCGAAAGAGTAGCGATAGCCTGTTATTGGATCACAAAACGTAATATTGCTTTTGGGCAGATTCATTCCTTGTCCACCAACATATACTATTATGGAAACGGTATCTCGCTTAAAAACGCTTACCCTCTTTTTGTTATTTCTGCAATCATAATATGTAATGGGGTTGGGCAGGATATCGCTTAATAACTGCTCAATATGTGCTCCTTTCCCAATTATTGTATTTCGCAATTCAGCCTCTTTTGATAACTGAGATAAGGGGTGTATCACATGGTCATCTATCAGATGATGGACTAACTTAGTGTAACTTGCTGTAGCGGAATTATAGGTTGGCGTATGCCACGGTATTAAATCACCACATAAAATTTCATTTGCTTTAGTTCCCTTAAACTTAATAGGAAAAATATTAGATAGCCAGTCTGCTCTTTTTCTCTGGAACCATTTAGTAGTTTCATATATATCATTCTTTGAATATAAATCAACCATGGACTGATAGTTGATTCTAGCCGTAGCAATATATGGTGAAGCAGAAACCGGCCTTTGGTCATCACCTCCTTCACCAGGATTTAGATTCAAAAAAACAGCCTTTAACTTATTCTTATTATTCGGAGTCCATCCCCAATAAGGCTCGGGCATATATTCGCGTACTTCATACATATTGCCATACTTACCTATAGGTATTGCCCAGTTATCACCTGATATGAGTATTTTAGTATATCCCAACCCTATTGAGGGCATTGCCACCGTTGAGTTTACGGCAAATGAGCCCGAAGCGCGGTTGATGATTCTTAATACCCTTGGCCAAATGGTAACTACTTATAACTTATCATCTACTGGT
>CAIXBT010000026.1 GCA_903917755.1 uncultured Bacteroidota bacterium | reverse complement strand
GCAAATGTCAAGTGCTCAAACTGTTTTATCTGAAAAATAATGCATGTAATGATCTAGTGCTTCAGGTGGTGCCCCCCGAATGTAGGACAGTCACACTTTGTAGCAGCACAGCCCTGTATACAAAAAGATATTCCTATGAACAGAATAATAGGTGCAAAAAACTTTCTGTATCTCCTGATTTTGAAGGAAGAATGGGAAGTTAAGAACCTTTTTGCTGCATCTATAGTAGAAAAATAACCTGAACCTGGCATTATTGTGGTATTAAATATGGGTTTTATATACTTTAGCACCTATTAATAACGTAAGAATACAAATCTAATTATAGTTTGGAAGAAAACATCAGACAAAAGAAACTTCTGGTCTGCGTATTAAACTGGGGCATCGGCCATGCCGCCAGAGTTATACCAATAATACGTCTTTTGCTGAAGCACGGACAGACGGTCTATCTGGCCAGTGATGGAGATGCGCTGGCATTTCTCCGCCGGGAATTTCCCGATCTGGAATACTGTGAACTGCCGCCCTATAACCCTGTGTACCCAAAAGGTAACAGCGGTATGATGAGCAAAATATTCTTCCAACTACCAAAGTTTTCGTCCGCCATCAGACAGGAGCATATACTGGTGGAAAGAATAGTAAAAGAAAAAAGGATAGATATAGTGATCAGCGACAATCGCTATGGATGCTATTCTAACAGAGTAAGAAGCATACTCATCACACATCAGGTCAATATTCAGATGCCTAACTTCTATGGATTCCTTGAGCCATTCGTCAATTACTATAACTGGCGGCAGATCAAGCGATTTTTCAGGGTCTGGGTGCCGGATTTCAGAGACGACAGAAATCTGACAGGCAATCTGTCGAGTTCCAATACCGTAGGGAGAAGATATATCGGTCAGCTTTCGCGTATGGAGAACTTACCGAACATAGAGCAGAAATATGACCTGCTGGTACTGGTCTCGGGACCGGAACCGCAGCGATCAAATTTTGAAAATATCATGCGATCTCAGCTATACAACTTCCACGGATCATCCCTACTCGTCAAAGGCAAACCAACAGGCAGTAGCGAAATAAAGACAGTGGGCAGACTGAGTGAGGTAGATTTTCTGGATAGTCATGAACTCAATGTGGCCATAGAGCAATCTGCCATGGTCGTGTGCCGATCTGGCTACAGCACCATAATGGACCTTGCTAAACTAGGCAAAAGTGCCATCCTGGTCCCCACTCCGGGACAGACAGAGCAGGTCTATCTGGCCAAGACCCTATTTAAAAAGGGCATCTGCTATTTCAAAGATCAGGCTGATTTCAAACTAACGAAAGCCATGGCCAAGACACAGCTATATGCCGGTTTTAAATCCATGAATTTCGAAAATGAGATACTGGAAGAAGTCATAATCAAAATTCTGAAATGAAGCTGATAAAAAGTTTCGGTTATGCTCTTCAGGGTATCTATGTGGCTACCCGGGAGCAGCTCAATATTAAGATCCACTTTCTGGCAGTAGTGATCGTCACTATAGCGGGGCTTTTTTTTCATGTCACAGCCATAGAATGGTGCCTGATAGTGATCTGTTATGGCATAGTGCTTACTGCAGAGCTTTTTAATTCAGCTATTGAAAACCTGGTAGACCTGGTATCTCCGGGGCATCATCATCTGGCAGGCAAGGTGAAGGATATAGCCGCCGGAGCAGTATTGATCTCTGCCATTGCTACAGCTGTCGTTTCTCTTTTTATTTTCGTAAAGTATATCATCGTCTTCTTATGAGAAACCTGATCTTTGCGTTATTTTCCATTATTTGTATATATAGCAGGGCCCAATCCTTTGAGGGCATATTGCAGATCGATTTTCGCAATGAGTCCGGCACAAAAAATGCTGTGGATGTGTATGTGAAAGGCGATAAGTTTTATATAAAAAAAGTATTCGGAGGCTGTGACCGATATGATTCATATATTCTGGATACAAAGAACAGTATGCTTTCCTGCCTGAGCCCGCAGAGTCCCAAAACCGCGCTCAACCTTGACATCGAAAAAGTACTGAATATCTATGAAAAAAAGGAATTGAAGCCTGCATTTAAGATGCATATCTCTCACCCTTTCACTTCATCTAATGCATCAAAGAAAATATCTGATATCAATGTGGTACAAAAGAAGGCATCAGATCAGGATGTCAGCTATGAAATATGGTGTGCTGATATGAAGATAAACTTTAGTGCATTGATCCCGGTGCTAAGAGTCACAGGATTCTGGGGTGATGAAGAAGATGGAAACAATGTGATACTGGAAAGCAAAACCACTAATAAAAAGACCTCAAAAGTAAGCACGGTGAATGTGACAGTGGCGCGGGTCAAAGTAGAAGACAAACTATTCAAGATCCCGCAAGCATATCAACAGGTAGATCTCGATAAATTTTTGGTAAACGAGTATAGGTCGCCGAGATTCGGAGATCTGGTCAAGGCTTTCACTGGATTCTGATCATTCAGCTACCTCTGCTGTGCTAAGGATCGTATCATCTGATACTGTTGGTGTTTCTTCGTTTTGTTTTTCTACTACCGGTGTCGGTTGCGCAAAAAAAGTTTTCTGGAATATGATGATAATAACCACACCGATAGTGATCGAGGCATCGGCTATATTAAAAACCGGCCTAAAAAATTCATTATACTCACCTTTCCATACAGGTACCCACGATGGGAATATACCATGCGCGATCGGAAACCAAAGCATATCAACCACATTGCCTTTCAGAAAACCTGCGTAGCCTCCGCCTTTTGGAAAGATACTTGCTACTCTGCCAATACTATCTGTGAAGATCAAGCCATAGAAAGCACTGTCGATCATATTGCCTATGGCACCTGCCAGGATCATTGCCCCTGAGTATACGAGACCCTGATGATACTTTTCGTGGATCAATCTGCGCAGAAGATAAATTATGAAACCGATCGCGATGAGTCTGAAAGTGGAGAGCAAAATTTTGCCATAGGCACTAGGCAGCTCCATACTGAATGCCATGCCTGAATTTTCTACAAAATGTACCCTGAACCAATTGTCAAAAACAATTATTTCCTGACCTTCCATCAGGTGTGTCTTGACCATGATCTTGATCAGCTGATCCATCAGAAGCACTAAAAACACTATGAGCACTGCATTTCTGCTTACTTTTTTGTTCATACTTAGTTGAGTTGTACGTTTATTTTGAGCTTGGTATCATTAAATTCTATTTCATCAAATTCGCTGAGCGAATCTACCAGCACGATATCATTTGCCAATATCTCACTGGCTATATAGTCGCGATACTGAGACAGTGCATCCTCCAGAGAAGACTCTCTGACCACAGACACCTTGATCCTGTCAAGCACCTGAAAATCTTTATCCTTACGGAGATTCTGTATCTTATTGACAAACTCTCTTGCTACACCTTCATTAAAAAGGTCATCAGTGATAGCAACATCAAGTGCCACAGTTAATGAGCCATCATTGGTCACGAGCCAGCCCAATATATTATCGGATATAATGTCTACATCATCCAAAGTAATATTAAATGGGCCTCCATCTATAATTAGTTGGTATACTTTAGTTCTCTCAAATATCATAATATCATCCTGCGGGATGGCCAATATTGCTTCCTGTACCTGCTTCATCTTTGCCCCTGCTTTTCTTCCTAATGATTTAAAGTTGGGCTTAACTTTTTTTGTTATCATTCCCGATGTGTCGGTCACATACTCAATCGACTTCACATTTACTTCACTGAGTATATATGCTTCTACTTTTTCCAGCTGGGCTTTCATCTTCAGGTCGAGTACCGGTATCAGTACTTTGCTGAGCGGCTGGCGAACTTTGATGAGTACTTTTTTGCGCAGCGATAATATCATGGATGAAAAACGCGCTGCGAGTTCCATTCTCTCTTCGAGGTCTTTGTCTATCAGTGTTTCGTCAGCTACGGTGAGCAGTGTGAGATGCACGGACTCGGCCCCCAAACCCCCAAAGGGGGCTTCAACAGCCTCATCTCTAAGCTTTTCTTCTAAGCCCCCTTTGGGGGTTTGGGGGCAAAGATTCTTATACAGCCAATCACTAAAGAATGGAGATATCGGACTCATAAGCTGAGCTACCACACGCAGACATTCATGCAGCGTCTCGTAGGCAGCCTGTTTGTCCCGGCTCATGTCACCCTTCCAGAAACGCCTGCGCGAGAGGCGTACATACCAGTTGGACAGATGTGCATCTACAAAATTCTCCACGGCCCTTGCCGCCCTCGTAGGCTCATAGTCTGAGTAATATCCTGTCACCTCTTTGATCAGCGACTGCAACTTAGAAAGTATCCATCTGTCGAGCTCCGTGCGCTCAGCTATCGGCACCAGATTTTTTACATCGACCTTGAAATTGTCGATATTGGCATAGAGCGCAAAGAAGCCGTATGTATTATACAGCGTACCGAAATGCGCCCTTGTTATTTCTTCTATCCCTTTCAGGTCAAACTTGAGATTATCCCAAGGGTCGCTGTTGCGTATCATGTACCAGCGCGTGGCATCTGCGCTGTATTTTTCTATCGTCTCAAAAGGCTCTACGATATTGCCAAGACGCTTGCTCATTTTCACGCCGTTCTTGTCGAGCAGCAATCCATTTGACACCACATTTTTGTATGCCACCGAATCAAACAATGCCACACCGAGCACATGCAGTGTAAAGAACCAACCGCGTGTCTGATCCACTCCCTCTGCTATGAAATCAGCAGGGAATGCCCCCAACCCCCCAAAGGGGGCTTCAGTTGCCCCTACCTTTGGCAAAGTAGGTCTATATGCCAGCTCATAAGCAATTGAGTTTAATGTACCATCTACATTTCCTATCACTTCCTCATTACTAAACCTTATGACCTTATAGCCTTTATGCTTTAAAAAATCTGTGCGAGCCTTATCCAGCTCAATCTGATTTGGATCATCGTGATATCCACCATCAACTTCGACTACCAGTTTCTTTCCTAGGCACACAAAGTCTACTATAACGTCATCGATTATATGCTGTCTTCTAAATTTATATCCTTCGAGTTTCTTCCCGCTTAATTGAGTCCAAAGTATTTCCTCAGCTTCCGTTGGTTTGTTTCGATTAGAAGCGGCATATTCTTTTAGTAATTTATATGAAAAAGGATTTGCCGTTTTCCATCTAAGCACCTCCCTTTCGTCTGTGGTCTCTTGGTCAGTTCCCCCTTTGGGGGTCAGGGGGCCAAACGGCCAATGCCACTGAGCATAAGGCATAGCGCCCGAATCAAACCACACATCTATAAGGTCGGCCTCACGATACATCGGCTTGCCGGAATCAGAAACCAATATTATTTCATCTACTGTGGGTTTATGCAGATCAAGCCCTTCCCAACCCTCCCCAAAGGGCAAGGCCTTCATAAAACCCGCTTGAACGGATTTATTAATTTCCCTCTTTAATTCTTCGACTGAGCCTATACACTTGATTTCAAGTTCGTCGCTTGCATTGTCTTTTAAGCCCCCTTCGGGGGTTTGGGGGCTTTCAGTTCTCCATATCGGCAGTGGTGTGCCCCAATATCTTGAACGCGACAGATTCCAATCCACCAGATTTTCCAGCCACTGACCGAATCTTCCTTCACCTGTGTAAGCCGGTTTCCAGTTGATGGTCTTATTGAGTTCTATCAGGCGGTCTTTGATCGCAGTGGTCTTGATGAACCAGCTATCGAGCGGATAATAGATCACCGGTTTATCAGTACGCCAGCAGTGCGGATAGGTATGCTCGTACTTTTCAGATTTGAAAAGCTTGTTGTCCTTTTTGAGTTTATCGACCAGACGTATATCTACATTGAGATACACATCGCGTCTTTGTTTTTGCGCCTCGTCAGCTTTTTCTTCTTCTGTATAGTATGCCTCTTTCACATACTCGCCTGAGAATTCACCCACCCCATCAATGAATCGTCCCTGCTCATTAACCAAAAGAAAATCGGTCACTATACCGTTCTGTTTTGCCACACGCATATCATCCGCTCCATGCACAGGAGATATATGCACAACTCCCGTACCATCGGTAGTGGTCACAAAATCTCCAGATATGATGCGGAACGCATCGCCATTGGGCTGAGAGAATGGGAACAGTTGGTCGTATTTGATACCGGTAAGGTCTTTGCCTGTACCTACTTCATGCGCTTCTTTTACTTCGAGGTTATTCCATGCAAAGGTTTTCTCCAAAAGATCAGCCGCGAGTATCACGGTCACTTCCTGTTTGCTGTAGAAATTGATCGTTTTTACTTTCACATACTTGATACCCGGACCTACCGCCAGCGCTACGTTTGAAGGCAGCGTCCATGGTGTGGTGGTCCATGCCAGTATCCTGACATCTTCATCAGCATTTGCAAAAAGGAAAGCTGACTTCTCATCTTTCACCACCTTGAACATTGCCACTGCCGTGATGTCTTTTACATCCTTATAGCAGCCCGGCTGATTGAGTTCGGCAGCGCTGAGACCCGTGCCCGCAGCAGGTGAATATGGCTGTATGGTAAAGCCTTTATACAGCAGGTTCTTTTCGTATAGAATTTTCAGCAGCGCCCACAGTGATTCGATGTAGCTGTCATCGCAGGTCACATAGGGATTATCCATATCGACCCAGTAGCCCATCTTGGCGGTCAGCTCTCTCCAGATATCTGTATATTTCAATACATCTGCGCGGCAATGCTGATTGTATTCCGCCACAGATATTTTAGTGCCTATGTCTTTTTTGGTAATGCCCAGTTGCTTTTCTACATTGAGCTCTATGGGCAGACCGTGCGTGTCCCATCCTGCTTTGCGCTCTACTTTATAGCCCTGCAAAGTTTTGAATCGGCAGAAAAGATCCTTGATGGTACGGCCCATCACGTGGTGTATACCGGGCTTGCCATTGGCAGATGGCGGCCCTTCGTAGAACACGAAACGTTTATCGTCCGGCCTGGTTGACACGCTTTTTTCAAATATCTTATTATGCTCCCAAAACAGAAGAATTTCCTTCTCCATGCTGGGCAGGTTCAATTGCGAATATTCGGGATAGCCTTTACTGTCTTGATTTTTGGGTTTCATTTCTTTGTACTCTGTATTAACAAAAGGTCAGCCCATTGGACTGACCTCCTTTTTCGACGTGCTAAAATAAGCAAAAACCATGATTTCAGCCAATCCATACTATATCCTGCAAATGAACGTTAGAGACAGGATTTTTTGAATATTTTAGAGTTATGAAAAAGTTAGTTTTCGTTTTTGCCCTTTTCTTTGTACTCAGCCGTATATCAGCTCAGCAGCGCCCTCTTGGTACCTGGGAAACGTTTCTGCCCTATGGTACTGCCTATCAGGTAGCTCAAAGCCCTGACAGGATCTACTGTGCCACAGCATATGCGGTTTATTATGTGGAAAAATCTGACGGCAGCATAGGCACACTGACCAAATCAAACGGTCTGAGTGATGCCGATGTGCGGCACATAGCCTATAACAATGCCATGAATACCCTGGTCATCACCTATGCCAGCAGCAATATTGACCTGCTGGTCAACGGTACTGATATCTACAATATCCCCGACATCAAGAACGCCATCATATCCGGTTCTAAGAATATCAATGATATCACCATGATCGGCAACTATGCCTATCTGGCTACCGACCTTGGGATATCAGTACTTGACCTTGGCAAACAGGAGATCATGGACAATTATATTATTGGCTCGACAGGCCTGTCTGTGAGGGTAAATAGTGTAGCCTCAGATGGTGTCAATCTATTCGCTGCCACATTCGAGGGGGTGAAATCCGCTCCTTTGTCATCATCTAATCTACAGAACTACGCTGTCTGGACCATATATGACGCTTCGAAAGGATTGCCGGCTGGAGAATCCTCGCTTATAGGCCAGATAAACGGGCGATTTTATGCAGTGATCAAGGATACATTATTTGTTGATACAAGTTCCAGTTTTGTGAAAGTGAGATATGATAGCACATGGAGCTATAAGGGCTTCTCAAATACCGGCAGCTACCTGTATGCCTGCCAGTGGAGCAGTTATCAGGGCAAGCTCATACAAATACAAGCCAATGGCAGTATGGCGGATATCGCTCTGCCTAAAAGTCCACGCCCCATGCAGATCGCCACAGATGGCAGTACCAATTGGATAGCGGACAACTGGCAGGGGTTGAGCAAATACAGCAACTTTAATTTTCTCCAGCAATATTTTCCTGATGGCCCGCCTGACAATGGCGTATTCAGAATGGCCGTAGCTGACAAGGTTTTATACATGGCAGCAGGCGGCACAGATGGTGAATATCTGGGTTATAACTGGGATGGCAGCGGACCGATCATATACGATCATGCAACATGGAAAAGTTTCCCTCTCAATTTTTTTGGAGAAATAACCAATTGCTTCGATCTGGTAGATGTGGCCGTAGATAATGTGCGCAATAAAGCATACTATGCCTCTCTGCACGGAGGTTTGATAGAAGTGGACCTCACCAACAATAAAATGACTAAGTATGATCACCTGAATAGCATTTTGGGATCCTGTCCCTGCGATAGCAGTATCACAAAAATAAGTGCGCTGTGTCTGGATCAGGCCGGTAACCTATGGATGAGCAATACCGGTGCCGCTCAATCACTAGTAGTAAAAACAGCAGACAGCGGATGGGCTAAATTTACAGTGCCCAATGATCTCTATACTGTGAGAAAAATGCTGGCTGATGTCAACGGTAATATATGGATGGGTGGCAGAGCCATAAATGGCAATATGGTGGTTTACAATCCCGGTCAAAGCATAATAAGCGCAAGCGATGATCAGTTTCTGAGCCTGACCACAGGTACCGGCAGTGGTGCCCTGCCCAATAGCAACGTATGGTCTCTGGCATCAGACAAAGAGGGCAACGTATGGGTCGGCACAGATGTAGGCATAGGCACATTCTACTGTGCAGGCAGTATGTTTGGGTCGCCGGGATACGTGGGATGCGATGCCACCCGCATAAAGGTAAACCAGGGCGGCTATATCGGATATTTATTCTCTACAGAAATAGTACAGGCGCTCGCGGTAGATGGTGCCGACAGAAAATGGGTGGGCACTACTAATGGTGTCTGGCTGATCAGTGCAGACGGAACCCAGCAACTACTTCATTTCAATACAGATAATAGTCCGCTACCCAGCAACCTGATAAACGAGATCACCATAGATCAACAAACGGGTGAAGTTTGGATAGGAACTCAGGATGGGTTGGTCAGCTATCAGGGCGATGCGATCTTGGGCAATAGTATCAAAGGAACTGCACTAGTTTATCCCAACCCTGTAAGATCAAACTATACCGGCCCCATAGCTATCAAGGGGCTGGTAGATAACGCATATGTCAAGATCACTGATGCTGCCGGCATACTGGTATATCAGGGCAGGGCCAACGGAGGACAAATGATATGGAACGGTGAGGGATACAGCGGCAATAAAGTTTCTACCGGTATCTATATGGTCTATGCAGATCTGGATGATGGATCTCAGCATAATGTAGCAAAGATCATTTTCATAAAATAAGTGGTTTCAAAAATAGAACGGCGGTCCAAATCAGGCCTATCACAAAGGCTGCAATGGTGTAGATAAAAACAAAGCGCGCACCTTCCGGCTCAAATGACATTTCAACCATATGATCTCCGCGAGTTATGTCGCATTTCATGAGATGCAGACTATCTTCCATCAGTTTTGATGGCACCCCGTCCACTCTCAGATGCCAGCCCGGATAGAAAAACTGACCGATACTCGCGGTCCCATTGCGATCACTCTTTGATTTGAAAAATATATGATCAGGATCGAATTTTGTGATAGAAATATCCAATGAATCAGGGGTGCTGATGAAATTCCGCTCGGCGATAATCTTATAAAAGTCATTACGATCTGCCAGCAGATTATATACATTGAGATTATAACCGTTATACCCGTCAAAGGTGACCTGCTTCCGCAGAAAACCTGCATTGTGCCATATAGGTGGTGCCAGTGTTGAATTATTCCATTGATTGTAAGTCAGAAGAGGGACATTGGAAACAATGGGAAATCCAATGGGTAGTTTATCTAACTGCGCTTGCACTTCTGTCAGACTTCTGTCACAAACTATGGTCGAAAATATATTGCTCTGCACTGCCATTCCCATATCTGCCACGATCAATGCCGCGATAGCATATTTTTTAAAAGAATTGGATTTTTGAGAACGAAGAATCAAGAAACTAGCCCCAAGTAGTAGCATCTGAATGGCATTGAATAAGACAATGACCGTACGAATATTGGTATGCTTTAAGAACTCTGTAAACCTCTGCACCGATACCAAAGTTGGCAATTGCAGAACGTAATATTTGGTCAGTAAAACCGCACATGAGATAAGTAGCAGAAAAAAAGTAATTGCGGAAATATTTTTAATTGCTTTGATTGATATTTCGCTTCGCTTTTCAAAAATCTCATCGAAAGCATATGCAGCAAGAGTAATAAAACCAAGGCAACTAAAAAATCTGAAAATAGCGGCCATTCGAAATACATTCATGAGAGGTACATAGCTATATAACCAGCTACGGATCGGGGTATGATCACCCATTGCAGCCAGAAGACAAAATATCGATCCTCCCAAAATAAAGAGTTTGATACGGCGAGGCGAAATAAAAGAAACAAAGACCAGAAGTAAAGTGAACAGACCCATATATATATTTCGCATAGTGAGATCCGTGCCGAATTGTATGCGATCGTTATCACTGATGCCCGGATACAGAAACGTCAGAAAGGACATTGGTGTGAAAGCCATACTATTGGTCATTTCTCTGCTGACCCCGTTTTGTCGGTCTATGAACGGCAGCCCCTTCAGCACGGCAAAAACAAACCCCGCGGAAAATAAAAGGGTAACCGCTCCAACCAAAAAATGATTCACAATAAGAGCCTTCATCTTCTCAGGCTCTCTTGAAAAAAAGAAAAATAAATAGTAGAGAACGACGAGTACCAAAACATAAAACAGAATAATGGAAAGCCCTATGTAGCCGCCAGATATCTGAAGAAATAAAAAGATGCTCATCAGCACTGCATACCGATAGTCTCCCGTCTGTAGCACTCTGATATAAGAACCCAGAATAAATGGCATCCAGCAGAGACTGTAGATAAAAACTATGTGGCTAGCATTGCTCACAAACGGGCCGCTGAGCGCATACACCAAACCAAAAACACATGCCGTAAAACGACTAACCTGAAGGGACTCAAGCAGATATTTCATACCAAATGCTGCACCGATCACATGCAGGATGAATTCGAGATCATTGGTATAAAGTGAATAGTGAAAAAAATAAGTGAATATCCATGTGACCGGATAAAATAATCCGCTCTGCGGATCAGCAAAAAAGGGGTATCCCAATCTGCTATATGGGCACCACAGAGGCAGAATATGCTGATGAAAACATTCGCTGATGAATCGATGCCATACGAAGATCTGATCCGTCATATCCCACTTCATGGTATTATGAAAGAACGCCACCTGCCAGTAGGCAAAAAGCGGGATAATAACAAGCCACCACTCGGGACAGGATAATATTTGCCGGATTCTTTTCATCGTGAATACTATCAGCCAAACTAAACTAAATAAAATTTATTGTGTGAAAATATTGGCACCTTTATGCAATCGAATTTCGAAAGCATCATGGATATCAAAACCAGGGGCATAGTCCTTCAGACCGTCAAATACTCCGAGACCAGCCTCATCGTGCGGATATTCACTGAGCATATGGGGCTGGTATCCTATATGGTCAAAGGGGTCCGCAGTGCCAAAGCCACCTCTAAAGCCGCTCTGCTACGGCCGCTCACTCTGCTAGAAATGGATGTGACACATCGCGAGAACAAAGGCCTGCAGAACATCAAAGAATATAAACGAGCATACAATTACAGCTCCCTCCCATTTGATACAGTCAAGTCATCTATTGCACTATTTATGCTGGAGGTGATCTCTAAATCACTCAAGGAACATGATGCACATGAAGATATGTTTGAATTTGCCTATGAGTGTTTCCGGCATCTGGACGAGATACAAACCATGAACAACGATCTCCACTTGCAATTTTTGGTTCATTATGCAGCCTATCTTGGTTTTGCTCCGCATGGAGAATACTCTGACGAAACACCATACTTCGATATGCAGGAAGGTTGCTTCGTACCCGATAGCTGTATCAGCCATCTGGTGTTGAATCGAAATAATAGTGAGCTGGTCAGCATTCTGGTATCAAACAGTATTCTTCGATCTCTGCCTGTCAGGCTCACTCGACAGAGCAGACGAGAGATGCTTCATCTCCTGCTTAAATATTACAGCCTACATCTGGAGGGGTTTACCGGGCTTCGTTCACCTGAGGTATTGGAGATGATATTTGACTGATTGGCTCAATAACCTTAAATGAATCAGCGAGAACTTTCGTGTAGTATACGGCCCCTTTTTCATTCAGATGTGTCATGTTAAAAAACTGATCCTTTGTGAATCTTGTATCTGTATAAAAATTTAATTCTCTGATGCCATACTTAGATTCTATCTCTCGGAGTAAGGAATAAAATCCGGAAGCATTGCTGCCAAATCCAGTGGCATTAAATATAGGGGCCATTATAAAGATTACTTTGCAATGCTGCCGGGTACAATAATCACAGAGCGAATCAAACTTTTTGAACCCCTCTTTTGTGTACACAAATCTCAATGTATATTTTTCTGATGTGCCTTGATATTCTGTGCTGACAATGGGTGCAAAACCATTATGGCAATATAGAGTATCGCAGGCAGAGCAGGGATCAAAAAGCGTATGAAACGCGACTCCTTTCAGATAATCGTCCATATAAGACAAGGCCAGAAAAGGGTATCGTCTGCCCAATGAAAGTTTAGGCTCCGTGTGTATCAATGCACTCATCTCATCTGTGCGGACATGTGGAAATAATTGGGGAAAATAAAAAAACGAACTATCACTTTCCATTGTGTAAGTATCAAGGTTTATATAAACCAAAGATGGGTGGTGAACCTGAATGAAACGTCGTAACAGTATATCGATCAGTGTTAGATTTGCGCCATCGATACCTGCATTGTATGAACGGATATGAGTCAAAGAATCAAACTGAAGCGGGTTGATATTTTTAAGCACTCGCGATGAGCCTGCGAATACAGCATCATAGTGTGCAGTGTCATACAATATCTGATTGAGTTTACCCGGCACTGCTTCTTTGGTACTACGTAAACCATTGCAAATACTGTAATAATAAAGCGAGGATGATAGCATCGCTGCCAGTGCCACAACCAGTATTTGTATATAGAATCTCTTCTTCATCAGAATTGGAAATAAATGAAGGTTTGCTGCTGAAAGACCCCGAAACTCAATATCAGAAACATGGTGAAACTGCAAAAGGCAATATCCGCCCTGACCCGGTCATTGAACCACAACAAAGCCGGATCAGTGATACTCTCAATAAGCACCACATAGATACACACGAGCACGCTCAGCAGAATGGAGAAAAATTTAAAAAATTCGAGGTCAGCAAAAACATAATATGCCCTGTCAGGAGCGAAAACTTCAGAGAGCATCAGCCATGCCTTGTCTAGACTTTCAGCTCTGAAAAATATCCATGCCACTGTGACCGCCAGGAATGTGAGCAGGCCACTTGCCAGGTTGATCATCCATCCGTTATATCGTTTCAAAATGCCGGCCACCGAAAGATAAATGAAGAAATAAAATGCGTGTATGAAGCCCCATATGAGAAAAGTCCAGTTGGCACCATGCCAGAAACCACTTAGCACAAAGACAGTAAAAACATTGATATACCTGCGCAAGGGGCCGACCCTGTTCCCGCCCAAGGATACATATACATAATCCCGAAACCATGTGCTGAGCGATATGTGCCAGCGCGTCCAAAACTCCTGGATATTAGTAGAAAAATAGGGGCGTTTGAAATTGGTCATCAATGTGAAACCCATGCATCGCGCGGCCCCCAGCGCCATATCCGTGTAACCCGAGAAATCACAATAGATCTGTATGCTAAATGCGATCACTCCCATCAGCACCTGCAGATTGTGATAAGAAGACGGATGATCAAAAATGGGGTTAGCATATCCCGAGAGACGATCTGCCACGACTACTTTTTTAAACAGGCCCCACATCATCAGGCGCAGCCCAGTGAGCAAATTTTGATAACTGAAAGGGATATAGCTGTGAAACTGCGGCAGCAGATTCTGTGGGCGCTCTATCGGGCCTGCCACCAGCTGCGGATAAAACATCACATAGAGGGCATAGATACCCATGTGTCGCTCGGCCTTTTGATTTCCCCGATACACTTCTATCGTGTAGCTCATGGCTTGAAAGGTATGAAAAGACAAGCCCAGCGGCAGTATGATATTCAGATACGGCAATGTGTATGTAGCTATGTGATGCACCACGCAAAACCGATCGACATTAGCAGCGAAGAAATTATAGTATTTAAAAAAGAAAAGCACACCGAGGTTTAGAGTGATGCTTATAGCAAGGTATAATTTACGTCGTTGCCCCTCAGCACTATCGATAAAAAGGGCCGTAGTATAGTCTATGCCGATAATGCCAAACAGGATCAGGATATACACCGGCATCAAAGCCATATAAAACACACAACTGGCAATGAGCAACAGCAGCCACCTCAGACGGGATGGCGTGAGGTAATACAGCGTGGTCACCACCAGAAAAAAAACGAGAAATTCGAGAGAGTTGAAGAGCATGTTTACGCTTTAGCAGAAGCCGGAATGATAAGGTGCGGACGCATTACAACAAATATATAATTCCTTAGCAAAATATTGGTCAAGCACTATTCTCCACCCAGACCGATATTGAGCTTGATGGGGCTGTGAAGCTGGACATATTCTTCGAACCTGCATATCACCGCACCTTTGGCAAGGCAATATCTCGGAATAGCATTCAAAGTACGAAAGCCAACAGGAGCTTCAGCTTTTGCTGCGATGGAATAAATGCCCGATGAGTGTGTATCTGCATAAACCTTAGTATGCGAACTACTCAGAAGCATATCGATCACTTTTTTTCTATTACCTGAGACATCCTGTGCCGAAACAGCAGAATACAGAGAAAAAAGTAATATTATGAAAGTTAGATTTTTCATTTCCCCAGCGATCGGATATTTCTGATCAAAACCGAGAGATCATCCGATATGCTATAATGTTTAGCATAAAGATAGTTGAGTTTTCGCACATCCGCCGTGCTGATTTGTGTATCCTCATATTCAGCTGCCTGATGTATGACAGCCTTTCTCAAAGCCGGCAAACCTTTGATGCTTTCAGGAGCGGTTTCCCAATAACCTATCCATGTTTTTCCACCCCATAGTACCAGCACCCAGTTTGCCCCGAATTTACTAACACCTTTTACGAAGAAAATCAAAAGCGGCAAAACAGGCAACATGACCATACAGAGCAGCACATCAAGCAAACGCTTCTGCCTATGGGCTATCGGCCTGGCGAGACTGAGATTAACATCGGCTGCATAGAGATCGCCGGCATTATTTTTTGAATTGCTGCCTATCAGAGAGTCACTGCCCGGATTCAGGATCTTATAGTCATAGCTATTTCCGAGCCTTAGTATCTGATCGATGATCTGATGATAGCTGAGCACCTCTGAACAGAAGATGATCTCTTTAGTTTTGAATATAGCCGCACTGCTTTGTATATCGGCTGTTTTATTGCTTACATCGATCTCAGATACCAGCTCACTGAGCGGTGCCGCAGCCTGCAGGATAGCCCTTGCCCGCGTGGTAGATAATGGCGATCCGACTGCTATAACTCGGTTATTGTCCACTCTTTCGAATGTAAACTGCTGATAGCGCAACAGGCTGTAGAGCAGACGTGTCAGCAGCATGACCGTGCCGGTACAAAATCCTCCAAGCAGAATGATGGCACGCGAGAAACGCCATGCCTCAGGCAGAAAACCGTACAAGGCAGCGATAGCGACAGTTCCCACTACTATACCTCTGAATATAGGCGCTACACGATAGGGTTTTTCATAGCTGCCGCTGAAATAAGCAGAAAGCATCCACACAATAATATAGCCAGGGATAATGATGATGCCTATAAACTGAAGCGGGTAGTATTCCGGGGCATTTTTGATATTGCTGGCATAGAGATGGATGAGATAAAAAATACCGCCAAAACTGATCAGCGCATCCACCAGTATGAGATAAGATGACGACAGCAGATTGAGCACGACTGTGACCAATGCCCGAAACACGACAGCGAGATTGATGAGAAAAGAAAAAGAACCTGCGCTCGATGCTGCGAAATGCTTGCGGGCAAATATGATCATGGCCTGATAGAAGACCTTCACATAGTTCAGGCTCCCCTTTTTGGTGGATTCGCCCTTATAATGTATGATCGTAGTATCAGCGAGATAATAATTCTTATAGCCTGCTTTCAGCACGCGATAGCTCAGATCAATATCTTCGCCATACATAAAAAATGTTTCATCGAAATAGCCGATCTCATCGAGTACTTTTTTTCTGAAAAACATAAATGCCCCTGACAGAATATCGACAGGATTGGTCTCATCTTTCGAGAGATAACTGAGATGATATTGACCGAATCTATGCGACTGTGGGAACAAAGCAGCAAGCCCGAACATTTTGTAAAAAGCAACTTCTGGAGTAGGAAGTGTGCGTTTAGACTCCGGCAGAAAATTCCCCTTGCCATCTATCATTTTTACACCCAGCGCACCGGCATCGGCATGCTTATTCATAAAATCAATGCAGATATCAAAAGTATCCTCCGCCACCAGTGTATCTGGATTGAGAATAAGGATATACTCACCGGTAGCAATCTGTATAGCCTGATTGTTAGCTTTGGAGAAACCGGGATTATCCTTATTGGCTATCATGTGCACCGCAGGAAAACGCTGACGGATATACTCCACAGAGCCATCTGATGAGTTATTGTCCACCACCAGGATCTCCGTTTCTATTCTGGAGGTAGCACGCACGACAGATAGCAGGCACTGCTCCAGAAAGTACTTGACGTTATAGTTGACTATGACTACGGAGAGTTTCAATAGATTTTTAGTTATTTTTTACGAGCACATTTTCATATGGCAATCTGGTAGCTATCGAGCGACCCAGCGTGAGTTCGTCGGTATATTCCAGTTCACCGCCGAAGGACACCCCGCGAGCTATGCTGGTGATCTGAATATTATATTCTTTTAATTTTTTCGAGAGGTAAAATATAGTCGTATCCCCCTCTATGGTAGGGCTGAGTGCCATGATCACCTCTTTCACATCGCCTTTTTGCACCCGATTCAGAAGGGCAGATATATTGAGTTGGTCAGGCCCTACTCCATCTATGGGAGATATGACCCCGCCGAGCACGTGGTAGGTGCCGCGGTAGATATTGGTGTTTTCTATGGCTATCACTTCTCTGATACTCTCGACTATGCAGACAAGCGAATGGTCGCGCATAGGATTGCTGCATATATCGCAGATCTCGTGGTCTGAAATATTATTGCAGGTGCTGCAGAACTTGATATCACTGCGCATACTTGACACTACATCGCCAAAATGGGTGACTTTCTGCTTATCCTGCTTCAAAAGATGCAGAACCAGACGAAGTGCAGTTTTTTCGCCTATTCCGGGTAGTTTCTGGAATTCGGCGACCGCATCAGCTATTAATTTGGAGGAGTATTTCATGAACTGACCAAAAATAATGGTTTAATCCGACATAAAACTTATTTTTGCCCGCCAAAGAGAATCAAACCATAGTAAATGAAACTGTCGATCATCATTCCTGCCTACAACGAAGGAAGAACCATTCACTTTATCCTTGATAAGGTGAAAGCGGTGCAGCTGATAGGCAGTGTAGAAAAAGAGGTTATAATTGTCAATGACTGCTCTAAAGACAATACCGAAGAAGCTATCCTGAACTATCAGAAAGCCAATCCTGAACTGAATATCCAATATCGCAAACATGAGGTCAATCAGGGCAAAGGCGCAGCACTACACACAGGTATACGTGAAGCAAGCGGAGAATATCTGGTGATACAGGATGCAGATCTGGAGTACGACCCCAATGAATTTAACATATTACTAAAACCGGTACTAGATGGTTTCGCAGATGTGGTGTACGGATCACGTTTCGCAGGTGGCAGGCCCCACAGGATACTTTTCTTCTGGCATACTATCGGCAATAACCTGCTGACATTTATGTCTAATATGTTTACTAATCTGAACCTGTCGGATATGGAGACATGCTATAAACTTTTCCGTTCCGATATCATTAAATCGATAGAATTGAAAGAAAAACGCTTCGGCTTCGAGCCTGAGGTGACAGCCAAAATGTCCCGCTACCCGAAGGTGAGAATATATGAAGTAGGTATCTCCTACTATGGACGCACATACGAAGAAGGTAAAAAAATAGGTTGGAGAGATGGCTTCAGGGCTATATTCTGCATCCTGAAGTACAATTTATTTTCAAAATAAGACTCAGACCCTATACAGACCGGATCAATATCTTCAGAAAATTCCAGGCCTCATTTCTTATGATCCCGAAATTCATTTTCCGGAACTGTACATCTTCCCGTAGTTTTATTTCCTGCGTTTTGATGCTTATGTTCCTATCTCTCGATGCCAGAAATATGAACTCCAGGTCAAACAGATAGCGGTCTATAGTGGTCTTTAAAAATACATTTTTCCCTTTTTGATCAAAACCCTTCAGGCCGCATTGAGTATCATCTGTAGGGATACGCAGACATATCCTCACACAATACCTGAATACTCTTGATATAAAACGTCTGAGAGTCGGAACGTGATCATAATAGGACTGATCTTTGACCCCGATCACCACATCTTTCTTTTCTAAAATGAGCGACTCGATGATGCCCGACATGCTCTCTATCGTATATGGAAAATCAATGTCCGTGTATATGACCAGATCACCTGCAGACGCTCTAACTCCGGTACGAAGCGCCTCACCTTTGCCTTTGTTAGGAGTATATTCGATGAGTTTTACTGATGCAGCTTGAATCTTATTTTTCCCATCGGTAAAATTTGAATTGACAGAACCATCATTCACCACTATAGTTTCAAAATCTATATCAGGATAGAGTGCTTTGAGTTCTTTGCTTTTAGCCAATACTATTTCCGCCCAGCCCTCGGCAGGATTATAAACAGGCAGTATCAGGCTGATTTTCAAAATAATTGGCTTTTAGATGGGATCAATGTGCGTCCAGCCAGTTTTTGCCGGTACCGATGCCCACCTCTATGGGGACTTTGGTTTTGATGGCATGAACCATTTTTTGGGTGATGATCGGTTTAATGATCTCCACCTCATCTATCAGTGCGTCAAAAACCAACTCATCATGCACCTGCAGGGTCATCCTGCTTTCAAATTTATGCTTTTTGAATTCTTCATGTATGCCGATCATGGCTATCTTGATCATATCTGCGGCAGAGCCCTGCACCGGAGCGTTAATGGCATTTCGCTCTGCAAAACCACGCACAGTGAAATTCTTTGAGTTGATGTCTTTGAGATATCGTCTTCTGCCCATGATGGTCTTGACATATCCATTCTTTCGGGCAAACTCAATATTGTAATTCATATACTCCTTGATCCCCGGAAACTGAATGAAATAATTCTCTATGATAGTCTTCGCTTCAGATCGTGAGATGTTGAGATTTTGTGCCAGACCGAAGGCTCCCTGTCCATAGATGATCCCGAAGTTGACGCTCTTGGCTTTATATCTCATTTCCTTTGTCACCTCATCAAAGGGAACATTGTAAACTTTGGCAGCCGTAGCAGTATGGATATCCAGATTCTGCTGAAAGGCCTCCATCATGCCTTTGTCTTCACTCATTTCCGCCACGATACGCAGTTCTATCTGCGAATAATCTGCCGAGAGCAGTACATGTTTATGATCTCGCGGGATAAAGGCCTTACGCATCAGTTTGCCACGCTCTGTGCGTACGGGTATATTCTGGAGATTGGGGCTGATAGAGCTCAATCTGCCTGTGGCGGCTATGGTCTGATTGAAAGTAGTGTGTATCCTGCCGGTAAGCGGGTTGATCAGTTCGGGAAGAGAATCCACATAGGTAGATTTGAGTTTGGTCAGCTCCCGATAGTCCAGAATGCGCGCTACAATAGGATATTCTCCCGCCAGCTTAGACAGTACATCTTCATTGGTCGATGCCTGCCCGGTAGCTGTTTTTTTATCCTGTTTGATGCCTAGATGTTTGAACAGCACCTCTCCTATTTGTCTCGGAGAGTCCAGATTGAATTTGATACCTGCCAGATCATGTATCTCGGTCTCCAAGCTTTGAATGTCTTTCTCCAGTACCTTAGAATAATCACGCAAGAAAGCTTCATCGATCTTCACGCCTTCATATTCCATATCTGCGAGCACGGGAACCAGCGGATGCTCTATCTCATTGAGCACGCCCTCCAGTTCACGCTCTACCAGCATGGGTGCTATAGCATCTCTGAGCTGATAGGTAATGTCTGCATCCTCTGCCGCATATTCAGATATTCGGCCCACCTCCACATCGCGCATATTGCCCTGCCCTTTGCCTTTCTTACCTATCAGTTCATCGATGTGAACAGGGGTATAACCGAGATAGGTCTCACTGAGGTAATCCATACCATGCTTGAGATCGGGCTCGGCCAGATAATGTGCGAGCATGGTATCATAGATAGGCAGCGATACCTCCACACCATACTTGTGCAGTACATGCATATCAAACTTCACGTTCTGCCCTATTTTTAATTTATGTTTATCCTGCAGAACGGGTTTGAGTTTATGAATAATCTGTCTGGTTGCCTCTTCATCAGGCGGGCATGGCACATAATATGCCTGACCGGCTTTGAAAGAAAAAGACAGACCTACTATTTCCAAAGTAAAATAATCCAACGAGGTAGTCTCCGTATCAAAACAATATTCCTTATACGCCTTGAGTTTCTCTACGAGTTCATCCACACTGAGATCAAGTCCTTCCCCTACTTTGAAATAATGATGGGGTACATTGTGAATGTTTTTGCCATGCTTCACCGCCGGCTTTTGGTTCTCGCTATCATTCGAGAACTCCCTTGTCTTTGGTACAGCTATAGGAGCACCAAAGAGGTCAGTCTGCCCTGTCTGTGCGGGCTCGGGTGCATCGGTATTGACAGAAAATTCCTTACCGATGATCCTTTTGCCGAGGGTGCGAAACTCGAGAAATGAAAACAACTCGGCCAATTTTTCTTTATTGGGTTCATCGATATGCAGGTCCTCATCGCTCACCGATATGGGCACATCAAGCTGAATCGTAGCGAGCTTTTTAGATATAAGGCCCTGCTCGGCGAAGTTCTTGATATTCTCCCCCAGTTTGCCTTTGATCTTATCTGCATTGGCGATCACATTTTCCATGCTGCCATATTCTGCTATCAGTTTCTTTGCGGTCTTCTCGCCCACACTTGGGATGCCCGGGATATTATCTACCGAATCTCCCCACATACCGAGAATATCTATCACCTGCTCGGGCCTTTCTATCTCCCATTGTTCTTTGATCTCCTTGACCCCGAGTATTTCTACATCGCTGCCCTGCCGTCCGGGTTTATAGACGAAAATATTATCCCCCACCAGCTGAGCGAAATCCTTATCCGGGGTGACCATATAGACGAGATGCCCTTCTTTGGCTTTTTGTTTAGCTATGGTGCCGATGATATCATCTGCTTCATAGCCTTGCAGCATTAGTATAGGAATATGAAAGCCTTTGATGATATCCATGATATATGGCACCGAATCTTTGATATCTTCCGGTGTCTCCTGGCGGTTAGCTTTATAGAAATCATGCTCGATGGCACGGTTGGTCTGCCCCAGATCGAACACTACCGCGAGGTGTGTGGGTTTCTCTTTGTGTATCAGATCTACCAAAGTATTTGTGAAACCGCTGATAGCTGAGACATTCATACCCTTTGAGTTGATCAGTGGGTTTCTGATAAGAGCATAATATGCCCGAAATATCAAAGCATAGGCATCGATGAGAAAAAGTTTATTGTCAGGCCATTCTTTTGTGGTCATTATTCTTGTTTAAGCGTAGGTATCTCTCCCGATAGGTGGGATGATCTAATTAATAAAGGCGAATTTAACTAATCTGAGTGATTACCATAATAGGGCACCGCTGCTGATAATGCTGCTTATTTTAGAATTTATATACTATCAGTCGTGTACCTCCTATCTGAGCTGTACGGGTCTGCCGCTGGGCTATACCTGGCATTACTAAAATATGTACCTGATTTATTATTACTCGCAAATATTATCTTTGCATACAATGGGTAAATATATAGAAGAACTGAAATCTAAGGTCAAAGTCGGCAAAGACGTTTTTATAGCACCCAATGCCACACTGATAGGTGACATCACACTGGGAGACAACTCATCTGTATGGTACGGAGCCATCATGCGTGCAGATGCAGATGTGATAACGGTGGGCAAAAGGACCAGCATTCAGGATGGAGTGATATTTCATACCGATCCGGGCACGAACCTCTCTGTAGGTGATGATAATATCATCGGACACGGGGCCATCATACACGGATGCACGATAGGCAATAACAACCTGATCGGCATACGTGCTACTATCTTAAACAGGGCCAAGGTAGGCAACTGCTGTATCATCGGCGCCCATGCACTGGTCACAGAAGACATGGTAGTACCCGACTATTCTATGGTGCTTGGATCGCCCGGCAAGATCGTTAAGACCCTGCCTCCCGAGATCTATGAACGCATGAAAGCAGGCTCGGATTATTATGTATATGAAGCCTCATTATATTTAGAAGACTAATTAAAATTTGAACCATGAAAATACTCGTCATTCGTTTATCATCGATAGGAGACATAGTGCTCACCACCCCTGTGGTCAGGTGTCTGAAGAAACAGCTAAATGCCGAGGTGCACTTTCTGACCAAAAAATCTTACTACTCGATCGTCTCACACAATCCCTATATAGACAAAGTGCATCTATATGGCAGTGACCGAGCGAAAATGATGAACAAGCTGAAACAGGAAAACTACGATCTGATCATAGACCTGCATCACAATTTCAGAACTCAACTGATAAAATGGCAGCTCGGCAAAAAATCTTATTCTTTCAATAAGCTCAATATTGAAAAATGGTTGCTGGTCAATTTTAAAATAGATAAGCTGCCTGATGTGCATATAGTGGATCGGTATCTCGATACCTGCATGGCACTCGGTGTGATCAATGACGGTGAGGGTCTGGACTATTTCATTCCCGAAAAGGATGAGGTCGATATATCTCCCTTGCCCGAAGGTTTTCAAAACGGATATATAGCCTGGGTAATAGGTGCTAAAGAGAATACAAAACAGTTTCCCAATGAGAAAATAATCAACGTGCTTGCTGCCACACATATGCCCGTCATACTGCTGGGCGGCAAGGGAGACAAATCTAACGGAAAAGCCATATGCAGGGAACTGGAACATAGGGCACTTCTCTACAACGCTACCGGACTCTACCACCTCAATCAATCAGCTTCGATAGTACGACAGGCCAAACTGGTGATCACTAATGATACGGGTCTGATGCATATAGCGGCGGCATTCAGAAAAAAGATCATCTCGATATGGGGCAATACTATACCACAGTTCGGTATGTACCCCTACTATGGAAACCATTATGCAGATAATAAGATATTCGAAGCACCGGATCTCGCCTGCAGGCCATGCTCTAAGATAGGTCGTAACAGCTGCCCGAAGGGCCACTTCAAATGTATGAAAGAGATAAGTGAGCTGAGCCTGATCAGAGATGCGACGGGAATGTTCGAACATATCTGAAAGACTCAATAATGATTTAATTGGGGTCGTATTCCGCACCCAGATATTTGATGGCCAGCTCCAGTATCCATTCGCGATGCGGGTCATAATCCTGCTTGAGATCATAGGTATAATGCCGGGCCACGATCTGGTATGTCCATGCCGCAAAGCCGTTCTTACATTCCTTGATGATATGATATGAATTCTGGCCAGTTTCCCTGCCCAGCAGTTTGAATAATACTTTGCCCTGCGATATGGTCAGGTCTTTAACCTCCTTTTCAAACTTATCCTTCATCTCTTTTTCGAGATCTCTGCGATAGCGTTTGTATTGTTTTTTAGAGTCAACCTGTTTCTGTATCTGGACCTCCGAATATAGACGTCTGGCCATTTTCACATATGGCAATACGATCCTGATATTGGCTATATCATAGGCATACTCTCTGCCGTCTTTAGGATTTTTAAAAACAAATTTGCTGACCTCACTGAATACGATGGTGGTATCGATGGCAGATCGCCTGTTAGTATCTGTCAGAGAGGCAGTAAGCTGTGCCCGCACACCTGTATGCAGCAGCAGTGACAATATCAATATGACGAACGATCTGGGCATAAAAGACAATGTAAAGATACGACATCTAAACGTGCTAAGAAAAAAGTTAGTATGATTACGATCAGCTTTATTATAAGGCTTCCTTCATCTCTTCGAGAAAGTCACGGAGGCGTTTGAGCGAATCGTGTACTTTCATTTTCTTGACCGCCTCATCTGACCCGTTCTTCAGTTTGGACCTGGCTCCTTCGATAGTGAACCCTTTTTCCTTGACCAGATGATGGATAAGTTTGATGGTTTCGATATCATCTTTCGTGTAGATCCGGTTTCCGCTGCGGTCTTTGCGGGGTTTCAGCTTCTCAAACTCTACTTCCCAATAGCGTATCTGAGAGGCATTGAGCCCCAGCATATCGCTTACCTCACCGATGGTGTAGTAAAGTTTTTCGATTTCTTTTTCCTTATATGCCAAAATCAGTAGTGCGTAGTTTGTATTGAGTATTTAGATGAATACAAAGTGAAAATACTGAATTATTATTATTGAATATGAACGGAAAATCAACATCTCTATCTACTATTCGAACCCTATTGAAGTCTTCCCTTTCGGGGAGGATTTAGGTAGGCTTATCAATCCAAGGCTTGGCCACTGTTTTGCGAGCGTTCTACCATTTTGGCATACATATCTACTGTTACATCGTTGAAGAAATAATAGATCGGATTGACCGGTACACCGCCTTTGAGAACCTCATAATGGAGGTGGGTACCGGTAGATTTGCCCGTACTGCCCACATAACCTATCACCTCACCGCGTTTTACCTTCTGCCCTACCGCAGCTTTGGTGCGCGACATATGTCCATAACGGGTCTTGTATCCATAGCCGTGATTTACGACCACTTCATTGCCATAGCCGCCATAGTCGAAGCCTACCAGCTCGACCACACCATCTCCGGTAGCATATATCTCTGTGCCCGAAGGAGCGGCGAAATCAAGCCCTGCGTGAAACTTCTGCACCTTATAGATAGGATCGATACGCATACCGAAACCCGATGCTATATGCTCCAGATCGCGGTTTTTGATGGGCTGTATTTCGGGAAGAGATGCTATCATCTGTTCTTTGCCTTTGATCAGGGTCGCTATTTCATCATATGAGCGCGACTGGATAGCCATTTGCTTTTTAAGTTTATCGACTTTCTTTGATATATCGATCATCAGCTCACCATTATCGTATTTTTCGATGTTTTTGTATTTGTTCACACCACCGGAACCCGCTTCCCAGACGCTGGCCGGTATCGGATCGCTCTCAAATAGCACTCTGTATATATTGCCGTCCCTGTATTGCAGACCGTCCAGTACGGCATTAAGACGGTTAACCTCTTTGTCCAGCACATCATACTGCTCTTTCACACCATTCAGTTCGGTCCGGAGTATCTTTTCTTTAGGAGAATCAAAAAAATTGTACACGACCGTAGAAATAAGCAGCGAAAAAACGAGTGATGCACAGATAAACATGAAGACATTCAGTAGCCTTTTGCCCCATCCTACTACTGCTTTCTCGTACTTGAGCGTCTGTGCATTAAATATGTATTTATCTTTGGTTTTTGCCATTTGAAATAGACTTTAGATTTGAGACGTTAGACAATAGACTAAGACCACAAATGACGCTTTCACTAAAAATCGTCCCCATTTCTTATATTTTTACTGTCCCAAAATAAAACGGGGTAACAATCTTAACAAAAAAAATCGGGAGATACTAGTAATGATGACCTCCAGTGAGATCCGCCAGGCCTTTTTAGACTTTTTTAAAAGTAAAGACCACAAGATAGTGCCCTCTGCGCCTATCGTAGTAAAGAATGACCCAACGCTGATGTTCATCAACTCAGGTATGGCGCCATTCAAAGACTTTTTTCTCGGCAATCAGGTGCCGCCTGCCAAGAGGATAGCCGACACGCAGAAATGTCTGCGCGTATCGGGTAAACACAATGACCTCGAAGAAGTCGGCGTGGATACCTATCACCACACCATGTTTGAGATGCTGGGCAACTGGAGTTTTGGTGATTATTTCAAAAAAGACGCCATAGCCTGGAGTTGGGAGCTGCTCACAGAAGTATATAAACTGGACAAGAGTAAACTCTATGTGACGGTATTCGAAGGGGATGCCAAAGAGGATCTGGCATTCGATCAGGAGTCATACGATCATTGGAAACAATATGTGAGTGAAGACCGCATACTGCGCGGCAATAAGAAAGATAATTTCTGGGAAATGGGTGAGTCGGGACCATGCGGACCATGCTCGGAGATACACATAGACCTGCGCGATGCTGCCGATATAGCCAAAACAGGCGGCGCGGAACTGGTCAATACCGGTCACCCGCAGGTGATAGAAATATGGAATAATGTCTTCATGGAGTTTAACCGCAAGGCGGATGGATCTCTGGAGAAACTGCCTGCACAGCATGTGGACACGGGTATGGGATTTGAGCGTCTGTGTGTGGCGATACAGGGCAAAAAGTCTAACTACGATACGGATGTTTTCAGCCCTACTATCACACGACTAGAACAAAGATCCGGCATCAAATACGGAACTTCAGAAAAGACTGATATAGCAATGAGAGTTATTGCCGATCATATTAGGGGCTATTTCCTTCACAATTGCAGATGGTCAACTACCATCCAATTCAGGTGCAGGCTATGTGATTCGTCGCATACTCCGTAGAGCTGTGCGTTATGGCTATTCAAACCTTGGTATAACATTTCATGAACCATTCTTGTTTTGGTTGGTCGGCCCACTTGCTGAACAATTCAAAGATGTATTTCCAGAGCTTATATTGCAACGAGATTTTGTAGAAAAAGTAGTTTATGAGGAGGAGACCAGTTTTTTGAGAACTTTAAGTGAGGGGCTAAAAAAAATAGATGAAATTATTACCAAAATAATCCTAGAAAAAAATAGGATAATTATTAATAATTATTTAAAACATCCGGCTGATATAGTATTTGACTACCCATTAGAGAAATTGAATAGTAAAAATCATAGAACTTTATTTGACGAGCTAAATAAATATGGTAATACTGATGAACAAATTGATACAGCAATCGAACATGAATATGCAAAGAACAATTTTCTAGGCAAAGATACCTTTGAGCTTTATGATACTTTTGGTTTTCCAATTGACCTCACAAAATTGATAGCTCTAGAACGAGGTTTTATAGTTAATGAGAGTGAGTTTAACTTTTATTTAGATCAACAAAAAAATCGCTCACGCAAAGCGGCGACCACAGAGACCAGCGACTGGGTAGTGGTGGGCTATGAAACAGCTACTGAATTCATAGGCTATGATCATCATGAAAATGCAGATGCGCATCTGATCAAATACCGCAAGGTGAAAGCTAAAGATGCAGAAGTATATCAGCTTGTGCTGGATAAAACACCTTTCTACGCGGAGAGCGGAGGACAGGTGGGCGATACGGGCTATCTGGATTTCGGTGGTGAGAAAATAGAGGTGATAGACACGAAGAAAGAGAATGACCTGATCATACATTTTGCGAAGAAACTGCCTGCGAAACTGGATGTGAGCGTAGACGCGAAGATCAATGTATCGAAGCGTAATGATACAATCAAAAATCACTCTGCTACGCACCTGCTGCAGGCGGCGCTGCGTCAGGTACTGGGCAGCCATGTACAGCAGAAAGGCTCGCTGGTGAATCCGGAATATCTGCGTTTTGACTTTTCGCATTTCTCTAAGGTGACTGTGGAAGAGATCAAGCAGGTGGAAGAGATAGTGAACAATAAAATAATGGAAAACGTGCATCTGGCAGAACAGCGCAATGTGCCTTTTCAAAAAGCGATAGACGGCGGTGTGATGGCGCTCTTTGGTGAGAAGTACGGCGAGTTCGTGCGTGTCATTACTTTCGACAAGAACTTCTCGAGCGAGCTCTGCGGTGGCTGCCATGTGCCTGCCACGGGTGTGATCGGTCTTTTCAAAATAACCTCAGAAAGCAGTACTGCTGCGGGTGTGCGCCGTATAGAGGCGGTGACCGGCAGAAAGGCGCTGGACTATGTGAACAAACAAATAGCTGACCTGAGCGCGATATCTGAGATACTCAACAACCCTAAAAATGTGATACAGGCTACGGATGCGCTGGCTAAGGAAAATGAGACGCTGAAGAAGGAAGTGGAAGGCTTTGTGATAAAGCAAACTGCGGCGGTGAAGAATGAACTGCTGGGCAAAAAGCAGGAGGTCAACGGTATCACTTTCATAGGTGCAAAAGTGGATCTGGGCAATAATGATGCGATCAAGAATCTTTGCTACATGCTGAAAAATGAGGCTTCAAATTACGTCTTTGCCATAGCTGCTGATCTGGGCGGCAAGGCCAGTCTGCATATCATGATAGATGAGAATCTGGTGAAGGAAAAAAGCTGGAACGCAGGTGCATGGATCAAGGAAATATCTCCGCTGATCAAAGGCGGCGGCGGCGGTCAGCCGTTCTACGCCAGTGCAGGTGGTACGAACGCCGAGGGGCTGAGCGCTGCAATAGATGCGGTGAAGGCTAAGCTGTGATGTTGTTGTCTCCCGCAGATGGCGGGGATGACGCTGATTTTTTTGTAAGCTGGAAGCTTGGGGCTTGTTATTGTGTACGCTGGAAGCCTGGGGATAGCTCACAACGCGGGACACGAGCGAGTGCGGGAAAGGGTAAAACAATTTAGTTATATTTGATATTTAGTTCTATTAGCGATTTTCAATAGCCCAATAGAACTATGCT
>CAIXBT010000025.1 GCA_903917755.1 uncultured Bacteroidota bacterium | reverse complement strand
TGGAGAGGGCTGGGGTGAGGATGTATTGGCTGTTAAATCCCTCATTGCCAAAGGCTGAAAGTCCCGAACTCGTTTCGGGAGAGGCAGGGTGATTTGTATTTTTTTTCTCCCCACCCCAAAAAACGCCTGGCGATATTTTTTCGTTTAGAATTTATAACCAACTATCATATTAAATCAATGTGCGATCTGTTTGCTGACATTTTGTACTTAAACATACACTACTTTTGCACCGTGAAATATTTGTCCGTAAAAACCAATGTATCAAACAAGTGAAAAACCGTCTCTCACTATCGATCCTGTTCTCTCTGCTTTTTATCGTCGCAGCCATAGCCAGTCCGCACCACCGCCTGCCCAATGCATATGCGGAGAAGGTCAGCAGACCGGGCTTCTACAAAGGCTACAGCACGGCAGAGTATAATGGTTTCAAATACACATCCTGCTATGTGCCCATGCACGACAGTGTGCGGCTGGCAGTAGATATCTTTCTCCCCAAAAAACTCGAGAAGGGCAAAAAGGTCCCGACCATTCTGTACCTGACCAGATATGTGCGCTCCATACAGGCAAAATTTCCTTTCAACCTGCTGCTCGACCCCATAGGCGGTTCGAATGATATGAAAGAGATAGAGTTTTTCACTTCATATGGTTATGCCTGCGTGATCGTGGATGTGCGGGGCACGGGCGCATCGCTGGGCGATAGAAAAATGGAGTTCAGCCCCGAAGAGGTGGCAGACGGCAACGAGATCGTGAACTGGATAGCCGCGCAGACATGGAGCGATGGCAAGGTCGGCACTACGGGCGTGTCCTATCTCGGCACCACGGCAGAGATGCTGCTGGCCAATCAGAACCCGCATGTCAAGGCATGCATACCGCGTTCGGGCATCTTTGATCTGTACAAAAGCGTTGTGTTTCCGGGTGGTGTATGTCAGGGGCCATTCATCGATATATGGGGGCAGACGACCAAGTGGCTCGACCTGAATGATTTTGCGCCCTTCAGCAAGCAGGCTAAGTTCATCACGGGCATCCACCCCGTCACGGGCGACAAACGCAGAGAGATACTGAAGGAAGCACTCGAACTGCACAAGAATAATTTTGATATCACCAAAGGCCTGCAGGAGATGAAATTCAGAGATGATAAACAGGCCGCAGCAGGGGCATCGACAGATGATTTCAGCGTGCACAGCCAGCTGACCCGGATAGCTGCATCGGGCACGCCCATATACCGCATAGGCGGATGGTATGATGGTGCGCTGACACGCAGCACACTCGATGCCAGCCTCAATACCGACAATACGCGCAAGGTGCTCATAGGCCCCTGGGACCACGGCCCGGCAGATGATGTGAGCCCATTTGCGATGTCAAAGAATGTGGACTTTGATATGTTTGCGGAGATGCTGCGCTTCTTTGATCATTATATAAAAGGAATAGACAACGGTATCGAGAACGAACCGAAATACACTTATTTCACTGTGGGTGAAGAGGTCTGGGAAACGGCCAACACATGGCCTCCGCGAGACACTCAGTCGCGAAAATTCTATCTCTCTACAGACAATACGCTGTCGGCACTTTCGCCGCAGGTGATCCACTCCGGCGCGCTGAGTTATAACATAGACTATACTGCTACGAGCGGACTCAGCTCGCGCTGGAACAGTGTGACGGACAATTACAAACATGGCCACACCAACTATCCTGACCGCAGAGAGGAAGACAAAAAACTGCTGTGCTTCACCTCTGACCATCTCACAGAGCCGACTCAGATCACGGGGCACCCGGTGGTGCAGCTCTATCTCTCTGCCGATGCGAGCGATGCCACGGTGTTTTGCTATCTCGAAGATGTGGCACCCGACGGCACTGTCAACTATGTGACCGAAGGTATGATACGCCCGATAGACAGAAAGGTGACCGACCATCCTCCATACAAAACGCCCTATCCCGAACATTCATACAAGAAGGCTGATGAGATGAATTTCTACAAAGGGGAAACGGTGAAGCTGGTGTTTGATCTGCTGCCTATCTCCTATCAGTTTCGCAAGGAGCATCGTATCC
>CAIXBT010000024.1 GCA_903917755.1 uncultured Bacteroidota bacterium | reverse complement strand
TTTATTGTGTTTTATATACCACAAAAATAGGCTTTAATTCACAGATTCTCTATGCGCACCCAAACCTCCCAGAGGGGGCCTTAACGGCCAGTGTAGTTGTATTAAAGCCTCCTTTAGGATGTTTGAGGGTTGACACAATAAAATCATCCATTGCTCGTCCATAAGCTCATACACTTTGCTGCCCGCTGTTAGTTGTTTTTCATGGGAAAGACGCAGGTAAGGGGTAGATTTGGTTTATTGCGATTAATTTTGAAAACTTTGACAAAAATCAGGAGAAACTAATATGAATTTGAAAGAAGCACAAGATTTTAAAAACTATGCAGTGAAACACCACGGTATGAGTACCATGCATTTGGAGAAATACATGACTGCTACCGGTCAGAGTGGTATCAGCAACCTTACCCGTACAGTGATCGAGGAGAGGCAGATGCCCTTTCGTGAGGTAGATGTATTCAGCCGTCTGATGATGGATAGGATCATATTTCTCGGTACTGAGATCAACGACTATATAGCCAGCATCGTGCAGGCTCAGCTGCTGTTTCTGGAGAGCTCTGATGCCCGCTCTGATGTGCAGATCTATATCCACTCTCCCGGAGGCGAGGTATATTCAGGTCTGGGCATCTATGATACGATGCAGTATGTCAATATGGACGTAGCCACTATCTGTACAGGTATGGCGGCATCTATGGCGGCGGTGCTGCTCTGCGCCGGCAAGAAAGGCAAACGCACGGCACTAAAGCATGCCCGTGTCATGATACACCAGCCACTGGGCGGAATAGGCGGCAAGACTGCCGACATCCTGATATCTGTAGCGGAAATGAAAAAGATCAAACAGGAACTTTATGATATCATATCCGAGCATAGCGGACAGCCGCTGGAGCGTGTCATAAAAGACAGCGACCGTGACTATTGGATGCGTGCTCAGGACGCCAAAGAGTACGGAATGATAGACGAAGTATTGGTCAGAACTAGCAAAAAAGACTGATCCGGGTTAACTTTAAGGTTACAATTCCGTATAATTGTGTAGAGTATGAAAAAAGACGCCGAACAGTCGTGCTCTTTCTGTGGAAGGAAGAAGCGCGAAACCCAAATTTTGATATCAGGCATAGAAGGCCAGATATGTGATCAGTGTGTGGCTCAGGCCCAGCAGATCATCGATGAAGAGTTGTTTCAGAAAACGAAGAAGTTTCAATATTCTTTGCCAAATTCTCTGAAGCCGAAGGACATCTCCAGTTTTCTCGATCAATATGTAATAGGTCAGGATGAGGCTAAGAAATACCTCGCTGTGGCAGTTTATAATCATTACAAAAGGCTCAACCAACGCAAGGATGATGATGTGGAGATCGAAAAATCAAATATCATCATGGTGGGTCAGACCGGTACCGGCAAGACACTCCTGGCCAAGACCATCGCTAAGTTTCTGAATGTGCCTTTTGCTATCGTAGATGCTACGGTATTCACCGAGGCGGGCTATGTGGGCGAAGATGTGGAGAGTATCCTCTCTCGTCTGCTTCAGGTCTGCAACTATGATGTCAAAGCTGCCGAGCATGGCATTATCTATATTGATGAGATCGATAAAATATCTCGCAAGAGCGATAACCCATCTATCACTCGTGACGTATCGGGCGAGGGAGTACAGCAGGCTATGCTGAAACTGCTCGAAGGTTCAGAAGTATTGGTACCGCCACAGGGGGGCAGGAAACATCCTGAGGCCAAGATGGTGAAGGTTGACACAGCTAATATCCTATTCATATGCGGCGGCGCATTCGAAGGTATCGATAAGCTCATCGCATCACGTCTCAATCAGGCTAAGATAGGATTTAAGAAGGGCAAGGAAAAAGACAAGGTAGACAAGGAAAATTTCCTCAAATATGTCAGCCCTGCCGATCTCAAGAATTACGGTCTGATACCCGAGCTGATAGGTAGATTGCCGGTGCTGGTGCATCTCGATCCGCTCGACACAAAGACATTACACTCCATACTGACCGAGCCTAAGAACGCTCTGGTGAAACAATATCTCAAGATCTTCAAATCAGAAGGCGTGACGCTTACCTTCACTGACGAAGCGATGGACTACATCGTGGATAAGGCGATGGAATTTAAGCTGGGTGCGCGTGGTCTTCGCTCTATATGCGAGGCTATCATGACCGATGCTATGTTTGACATACCGTCAGACAAGACCATCACTGAGTTTGAGGTCAATCGCGAATATTGCGAAGAGAAGATCAATAAAACCAATCTCAACAGGCTGAAAGCCGCATAGACCCCATTAGGAGGTATATGCAGGCGCCGGTGCAGGGATCTCAAGTCCTACATTCTTCATATGTTGATCAAATTCTTTAGACTCCTTAGGGTTTCTGGCGAAATTGTAAATAGCCTCAGGTCTGGTTTTGATGAAGTCGATGTATAACTTGGTAGCCTCATCGTTAGCACCGAAAATATCAAACAGGGCTACTTTGGTCATGTCTTTAGGTACATCTGCCAGTCTTTGAGATTTTGGTATCGTTCCTTTATGATCGATCTTGAAATCAAAGAACACCAGATCGCCTGCCCTGGTCGGAATATCCACCAGTTTCAAGCCATGCGGATTGAGAAATTTGTTTTTCTCTTCGGCATTAGGGGTCAGCCTGTTTTTGATCCTTGATACTAGGGTCCTCTCCGGAAACTTGCCGGTATAAGGATCTGCGGTTTTATGAGAGCCGGCGAATACCGAAAGGCCACCACCGTATTCATTATTATCCTGAAGATAGAAACCGCAGCGAACTACCTTGAAATCTGGCCTGAGGTGAAAGGTGTGACCATATTTCTCAGGAGTTGTAGTGTCTTTGTGCCAGGCAGGGTAGAAGCCCTTCATGATAGCGGTCTCAGGAATGAGAACCAGATGATCTTCGCCGATCAGAAACTTGGAGATATCAACTACTTCTTTGGTCAGAGTGACCTTCATGATCTCAGGGAAATATTTGTACGGGTCTACTATCGTTCTATCTGTATTGTATTCGGATACTTTCCATTCATCTGAAGAGAAAATATCAAGAGCCCTTTTTCGGAGGAAGGCAACCTGCTCCTTTGACAAAACATTTCTAACGATCAGATAACCATTTTCCTGATAGAATTTTTTGTCTGCAGCTGTAAGTGTCATGTTGTTTTAGTTTTGCATGAAAATAAGGAGCACTTTTCTAAAATTCTGTCTTTTTCATACTGATTTTAGTCATATAAGTCAATGAAAATTAAACAATTGTTGATGTTTAAAACATGTTGTTGTCTTGTGTGTGAACAGGTGTTATGAAGTTGCTGAAAGACAGCCCTTGCAGACTTTGCTTACATTTGATGCATGAATATCATTATCAGAAAGGCAGAACCTAAAGATGTACCGGCTATGTTGCAACTGGTCAAAGAGCTTGCAGCATTCGAGCGAGCGCCCGATGCAGTGTGGAATACGGAAGAGGCCATGCTCAAAGAAGGATTTGGCCAGCAGCCCTTTTTTCAAACCTTCGTTGCTGAGCTGAGCGATACCGGCGAAGTGGTCGGACTGGCGTTATATCACTGGGCATACTCAAGCTGGAAAGGTAAATACATGTATCTCGATGACCTGTATGTCAAAGAAAAAATGAGAGGCAGGGGAACGGGCAAATTGCTTATGGACACATTTCTGAAAGAGGCACAGGCACAGGGAGCCAACATGGTGAAGTGGCAGGTGCTGAACTGGAATGAGCCTGCTATAGAGATGTATCGTAAACAGGGTGTGACATTCGACAATGAGTGGATAGACTGCAAGATATTTTATCCGAAATAATAGTCAGCAGCAGTTGGCCGGAAATACAGAATGATCAATTGGCTGAAAATTCAAATTTGATATTTTTAAATAGCGTTAAAATTTTTCAAGATTTAGCTTTTAATTTATAATTACGCGTCATGCAAGTGTATAAATTCGGTGGTGCATCGGTCAAGGATGCCCCTTCAGTAAAAAATGTAGCAACTATTCTTCGCGCCAATCCCTCTAAGGAAAAGGTAGTGGTCATCTCTGCTATGGGCAAGAGCACTAATGAACTGGAGAAAGTGGTCAATCTATATACAGCCGGAGATCAGGGCTGGCAGCATGTGCTGGATGAACTATACAGCAAGCATATGGTGATCATCAATGAGCTATTTGATGGCAAAGGAGAAGAAGCGAAACAAGCTGTGGCGACTATCATCGATAAGGCTAAAGCATTCTTGCAGCAGGACCAGTCGCACAATTATAATTTCGTGTATGACCAGATCGTATCGGTGGGCGAATATATTTCAACTACTATCGTGAGCGAATACTGCAATGATCAAGGCATCAACAATACGCTGCTCGATGCAAAGCAATGCATCCATACAGATAATGCCTATACGGAGGGAAAGATCGATTGGAAAAAAACAGAAAAGGCCATCAATGATACAATACCGGTGCTGGTGCAGGAGGGCTTTGTCATTACACAGGGTTTTATAGGCAGCACTCCTGAGGGCTTCACTACGACTCTGGGCAGAGAAGGTTCCGACTATACCGCAGCTATATTCTCCTACTGTCTGAACGCTGAAAGAATGACGGTATGGAAGGATGTGGCAGGCGTGATGAATGCCGATCCTAAGGAGTTCAAAGAAGCACAGTTTCTAAGTGAGATCACCTATCTCGAAGCGATAGAAATGACCTATTATGGTGCGAGTGTGATCCACCCTAAGACCATCAAGCCGCTTCAGAATAAGAACATCCCTCTCGAGGTTCGTTCATTCATCGACCACAGCAAGAGGGGCAGTATCATTGCAGCCACAGCCAATACAAGTTTCCTGCCACCGATCATAATTCTGAAACGCGAGCAAACATTATTGTCTTTTTCGGCAAAGGACTTTTCATTTATTGCAGAAGATCATTTGTCAAAAGTCTTTTCGGTATTTGCTGCACATCGCCTTCGGATCAATATGATGCAGAATGCAGCTATCAGTTTCTCCATTTGTATTGATACCAAGAAAGAGAAGATCGAAAATATTCTTGAAGAGCTGGAGAGTGATTTTCAGATCGTGATCAATGAAAACCTTACCCTGCTTACCATACGCCATTACAATACCGGCATTATAGACCGCCTGACGAAAGACAAAGACATTCTCCTTCGTCAGATATCACGTCAGACCATACAGGTACTGATGAGAGAATATTAATTGAATATTGCAGTCAGAATTATTGTGTTGGCTTGTATCCCAACTAGTGGTTGGCTAGATGATTTTCAATAATTTATTTTGAAAGAAACCTAAAACATTTTTATTGTATTGCCGTATATACTCACATCCCGCCCCTGTTAACCCCTTGACGAAGAACAAGATTAGTAACATTACGACTGCCTGTGTTAGTCGTGGAAAAATTAGTGTAATATGAGTGCTGCGATGAAAATTGAACAAACGGAACTATTGAAAGTTGTTTTTAAAAAAGAAGACACAATGTATATACAGGAAGAAATAAAATCAAGAGATCAGAAACTATATATGGCCATGCTGATGGGAAACAATCATTATGACAATGTACGTATCGTGTTCAACACAGAAGATGGAGAACGTGAAATAGTGTCTCGTATATGGGCGCGTACGGATAAATATGTAGTGCTCAAGGGTGGTATGTTCATACCGATCGGAGCCGTGATAGATATATTTCTGGACTGAGAATATTATACTCCCTGGCCCAGTTTAGTGGCCTTGAATGGTGATTTGTTCAACACAAAAAAGAATTCTTTCTCTGCGCCGAAACTTTCATAGAATCTGGCTATAGAATCTACTGAAGAGCCTTCAAAATCATTCGTTTTACCTGATTCAGCATAATGATTTAGCACTGCATCGATCAAAAAATGCATTGCACCATGCTGGCGGCCCTGTTCATCTGATGCTGACAATAAGTGTATGACACGATCGGCGCACTCTATGACCATCACTCCTGCATATATCTCTCCTGTCATTGTTTTCGCCAAAAATAGCTTTCCGTGATCATGTATCATAAACTGGTGTACCAAACGTTTGAGAGCAGTGATATGTTTTGTCTTAAAATTGTCATCCTTCACAGCGGTATTTGCCACATAGAAATCAGTGAAGCTCTCACAGGATTTTTTGTCAGCACATTGAAAGACTAATCCGGCTTTCAACCCTTTTTTAATATTCCGGTTTGTATTGTCAGAATAGCCCTTCTGGATATCACTGTGTTTGCTCGTCAGTTTTATGATGAGATTCTTTTTTTTGCTTAATCCTCTCAAGGGCGTTTTGACTATGTTGTCGTAATTGATATTGTAATTGATGTAAATAAACTTTTTGAGCATGGTGTTTAGCATCAGATGTACGATGGTGTCACTGCGCCTCTTATAAAATACGCCCAGCTGCTGGCAGAAGAGTGGCTGATATACATAAAGCACTCCCCACTTGCGGCCTACCGCCATGGGCATGACAAATTCGTAGTCGCCTACTACGAATCCGATCCACTTAGTGCAGAGCGCATCCAAATACCATGAATAAGCATAGGGCATACTATTAGAAGCCTGACGGATAGTGAGGTTCCATTTGGTGTCGTCGATCTGATTGCGTTTGAGGATGCGGACCTTAGGGGTGATCATTCAATTCATTTTTAAAAATCCAATTCGCCTTTTTTCTTCACTTCTCTTTTCTCGCGATAGAATGTCTCGGCTTTGAGATATTTGGTTTTGAGAAGGGGGCATATTTTATATCGTTCATCTTTGGTGTCTTCATACATAGCTGCCAGCGTCTCAAATACACTGGTCACGCCGATCCTGTCGCACCATTCGAATGGCCCGAAGGGATAATTGGTGCCCAGTTTCATGGCCATATCTATGTCTTCTATGGTAGCTGTGCCTTCCTGCAGAGTGTAGCATGCTTCGTTTATGATCATAAAAATAACGCGTGGTTTGACCATGCCCACTCTGTCTTCTACCGGTAGGTAGTCGAGCCCAAGGGTCTGCATGACCTTGACCAACTCAGGAGTTTCAAATTTGCGATACATACTTACCTCCCATTTGGGCTGCGCGAGGAAAGTGGGCAAAGCATTGATGCCAAACAGTCTGCATTTTACCTTTGTGCCGGTGGCATAGATGGCCTCAGCCAGTGAGAGTTTGACTGCATTGACGAAAACTGCTTTCTCCTTCAGCGCGCCATAGAGCGGCAAATTAGACGGATCATCATCAAAGTTGAGATCAAAGATCACATCATAGAGATCAAAATCTTCCTCTGCATCGCCATCCGAACGGTCTATCTCAAGATCTGGCCGGTCTGCCAGCCTTGCTTTCAGATCATTCACCCTGTCATTCTCACCTATCAGTAGTACTTTCATTCGAAATCATTTTAGCCTCTCCACTCACTCCGAACATGAGAGCATAAATATATTAAAGAGGTTATTGGTAATATTAGTGTTATAATTTTTGTTTTTATTTACGTCTATCAATTCAGCCAGCAAAATTACAATAATCATGGACAAACAGATCATTCCTACGCAAGCTGCACCGGCACCCATCGGCCCCTATAGTCAGGCTGTAATGGTTAACGGTACCCTCTATATATCCGGGCAGATACCCATTGATCCGGCCACAAGTCTAGTGATAATAGGTGACATAGAGTCTGAGACCCGTCAGGTATTGGAAAATATAGGGGCTATACTCCGCGTATATGACCTTGATTTCAGCAATATAGTGAAGACAACGATTTTCATCAAAAATATGGGAGATTTCGCGCGTATCAATGCAGTATATGGCAGTTTTTTTGAAAAGGACTTTCCGGCCCGTGAAACGGTGGAGATCTCGCGCCTGCCCAAAGATGTACAGGTTGAGATAAGCTGTATAGCTGTGAAGTAATAAAATCTTTTTCCTTACGTTTATCGTCAAATTCTATCAGTGAAGATACTCTTGAAACCCTTTTTGCTTTTGCTGCCGCTGCTCGCAGGGTTGTGTATGATGAATAGCTGCCACAAGGAGCAGTTTAGTACACGGGGTGCACTTTCTTTTTCGACCGATACGCTGACCTTTGATACGGTCTTTACTACATTGGGGTCGACTACTAAGTATTTTCTGATACGAAATACTCAGAACAAGTCTCTCAATGTCTCTGATATCAAGCTGATGCAGCTGGCAGGTACTCAGTTTCGGATCAATGTGGATGGCAGTCCGGGTACCGAGTTTAAGAATATAGATGTGCCTGCTCATGATAGCCTGTATGTATTCGTAGAGGTAACGATCAATCCCAATAACCTCAATAACCCATTTATAGTGTTTGACCAGGTACAGTTTATCACCAATGGGGTGACGCAGAAAGTCGTGCTCGAAGCTATGGGGCAGAATGCCTACTATCATTTCAGTGAGCATATCAAAACGAATGTGATATGGCCCAATGACAAGCCGCATATTATCGTCAATAAAAATGGTGGGCTGCCTATCCTGGCGATTGATACCACCGGCACTTTAAACATACGCGGAGGGTGTCAGATATATATGGGGCCGGGTGCTGTGATGACGGTAGATGGCATACTCAATACCACCGCTACCTCCTGGTCTGACTCTATTGTTTTTCAATATATCAGGACAGACTACCCCAATCAGCCGGGGCAGTGGCTTGGCATCACCTACAGCCGGATAGCGACTGTCAATATGAGCCATACGATCATTGATCAGTCTACCTTCGGGCTCTCTGATGAGTATGTGCTGGATCTGGTGGCACAGTCACAGATCACCACCTCTAATCTCAATACCTATAGCAGTAACCCGATCCCCAGTGTGACACTGGACAAAGTGATCATCCGCAATGCATCGAGTACCGCCATGTCTGCCATTCGCACCAATCTCACTGCTACCAACTGCCTGTTTTTCTCCTGTAGCCAGTCGCTGGTGCAGCTCGGAATGGGCGGCACCTATAATATCAATAACTGTACATTGTCTAATGGCTATAGTCCATATACCAGTTCACAGAGCCCGATACTATCTATCATTGATGCTGTGTCCTATCTGAATGTCGGGCCGGTGATAGGTCCCTTCGCTACTACCGCTAATATCAACAATACAATAGTAGCAGGTGCCGTTTTGCAGAATGGGAATGATCTGGGATTTGGGCTGATACAGCCATCGTCTGATGTCATCAGGTTTAAAAACTGTCTGCTGACAGAGAGTATAGACACGCTCCTGGTATATCAACCCACAGCCATCTCAGACAGCTGTTTCTGTATCGGAGACCCGCAGGCACAGCAGCCACAGGTGTTTTCCTATCCCTACTATAATAATTACATGCCAGACAGTGCCTCGATGGTGCTGAACAGGGCCGTCAACTATTCCCCTAAAGATCTTTTTGACTTTAGCAGAAATGGAAGCTATCATAGTTTGGGGGCTATAGAATGGCATCATTAAAATTTTCCTGTAGAACTTCCAGCACTTCCTGTATTTTAATGCAAACCATATGTAATTGATTTTTACATTTGAGAGAGGAGAAATCAGATGAGGTGGATCAAAAATATTTATTACTCTTTTCCGATACAGTTGCTGATCGTTTCTATGAAGGAGCACCAATTGTTTCTGGCATTTTGGGTATTGTTATTTTCTATCATAGTAGGCAAGTTTGCTATTAACTATGGTGTGCCCTACCTATTCTTTGACCCGGAGTATCTCGATCATACAGGCTATCTGGCATTCACATTGGTAGGAATGGGTTTCGGTGCATTCTATGTATCATGGAACCTCAACTGCTATATGCTGCATAGCTATCGTTTCGGATTCATGGCGCGGTTCAATAAACCAATGGGTGTTTACTTTCTCAATAACTCTATCATTCCGGTTATTTTTATTGTCAACTATTGTGTGGCCATCGTTCGGTTTCAGACAGAGAACCAGTATTATTCAACAGCTAAGATCGCTTTTAGTATAGTCGGATTTCTGATCGGGTTTGTCATCATTCTGTTGTTTACTGCTGTCTATTTTACGTTTACCAATAGGTCTGCGATGAGTGCCGAGCAGGAGCGAAAAAAAGTATATAGACAGAGCTGGCTGTTCAAACCTTCACGCGAGCGTGCCATACAGCATGATCAGCCTTATGTGCATGTCGGGCATTATATTTCGTATAAGTTGCAGGCAGCCTCCATCAATAAACTCGAAAAGTATCATCCCGATACCATGCGGCTGATATACCGTCAGCACCATTGGAATGCCCTCTTCGCACAGGCGGTCATAGCAGTATTGATATTGAGCATTGGGTTCTTTATGGACAATGCCCTTTTTCAGATACCTACTGCGGCCAGTGTGTTCATGTTTTTGTCGCTTATCATTTCTCTTTTTGGGGTATTGATGTACTGGACCGGGGCATGGGCCACTACTGCCATAGTGGTCTTCTTTCTGATAGCAAATGAGGTATACAAGATAGACACGATGGGCTATCAGAGCCGGGTATATGGACTGGATTATTCTAAGAAAGCTACCTATGATGTGAATGCCTTCAGAGAGCTGTCATCTCCCGACCAGATACATAGCGACATCAGGCATTTTCACGGCATTCTTGAAAATTGGAGAAAGAAAAACAGCAAAGGCTTAAAACCCGGGGAGAAACCCAAACTGATCTTTATCAATGTGAGCGGTGGCGGACTGCGAGCAGCACGATTTGCTACAGCGGTGCTTGATCATGCTGATAGCCTGCTGGGAGGCCAGCTTTTTGACAAGACATTTATGATATCAGGTGCGTCGGGCGGAATGTTTGCGGCAGCTTATATGCGAGAGTTATACCTACGGAGACTGGATGGTATCCCTCAGGATATCGACATTGATGATAATGACTACACGAATAATATTAGCAAGGACCTGCTCAACCCTATCTGTATCTCTATATTGAGCAATGACCTCTTCGTTCCTATCCATAAATTCAAACTGGATAGTTTCAGCTACTTCAAAGATCGCGGCTATATGATGGAGCGCAAACTCTCGCTCAATAGTCATTTCATCCTTGATAAACGGATCAAAGACTATTATAAGGACGAAGCGGCAGCACGTATCCCACTGCTGATGATACATACGGAGGTCAATAATGACAGCAGAAGATTCTTTATCAGTCCTCAGCCTGTCAGCTTTCTGATGAGACCGGTCGGCAAGTATACCACCAACCGCAACATGGAGATAGATGCCATTGATTTCTGTCGTTTCTTCAAGATGCAGCATGGAGATAATCTGACCTTGCTTAGTGCGCTGCGGATGAATGCTACTTTCCCACTTATCCTGCCCAACTCGGTATTGCCTACGGAGCCAGAAATATCTATCCTGGATGGCGGTGCGCTGGACAATCTAGGCTATGAACCCACATTCAGGGTGATGGAGACATTCAAAGACTGGATCAATCAGAATACGAGTGGTGTAGTGATCATACAGATCAGAGATGGTGCCAGACATGAAGATGATGATATGGGAGTGGAGAAGAAAGACCTGTTTACCATGATGACGAATCCGTTTGGAACCATCTTCGGTAATCAGATGAGCAATCAGGATTTTGTGATAGACCAGAAGCTGGGATATACCAATGAACAACTGGATGGAAAGGTGACCACGATCTCTTTAGAATATACAGCTGAAAAAGAAAGTCAGAAAGCTGCATTAAGTTTTCACCTCACACAACGCGAAAAAGATGATATAGTACGGGCTATGTATCGGCCTCATAATTCAGAGGCATTTGGCCTATTGCTGAAAGCGGTCAAAAGTGCTTCCACCCTTGAGCCGTAATCTTGTGTCTGTTGCCGCCTTTAGTAAGTAGCATACAGCCTTCCTGCTGTGCAGTGATCTGACCTATGACTGATATGTAGGGATGGTTTGCGATCTTGGTCTCATCTTCCGATTCAATAGTGAATAGCAACTCATAGTCTTCGCCGCCATTGAGGGCACAGGTGATCGGGTCCATATTGAAGGTCAGGGCCTGATTGTATGCATCTTCTGATACCGGTATACGCGATTCATGCAGCTCACATCCTACAGCTGACTGGCGGCAGATATGTATCATATCAGAAGATAGCCCATCGCTCAGATCCATCATGGCGGTTGGTTTGAGACCTATTTCCTCGAAGTATTCGATTATTTCTTTTCTGGCTTCTGGCTTGAGCTGGCGGCCCACGAGATATTTCTGATCATCGAGGTCGGGCTGTATCTCAGGGTTTTCGAGAAATAATCTTTTCTCACGTTCCAGGAGTTGAAGGCCGAGATAGGCAGCACCGAGGTCGCCGGTCACACAGATCAGATTGCCTTCTTTGGCACCATTTCTATAAACGATCTTCTCATCTTCTGCTTCACCTATGGCAGTCACACTGATGATAAGTCCCTTAGAAGATGAAGTGGTATCTCCACCTATCAGGTCCACACCATAAGCCTGGCAGGCGTGATAGATGCCCTCGTATATCTCATCCAGAGCCTCAACGGTGAAACGGCTTGAGATAGCAATAGACACAGTGACCTGTTTGGGGTGGCCATTCATAGCATAGATGTCAGATAGATTTACAACGATGGCTTTATAACCCAGATGGCGAAGAGGAGTGTACATCAGATCAAAGTGAACTCCCTCGATCAGCAGGTCAGTGCTGACCAGTATTCGTTTGCCATTATCTGCATGGATCACAGCTGCATCATCGCCTATGCCTTTGGCGGTGGTAGGATTAATGAGTTTGAAACGGCGGGTAAGGTGGTCGATCAGTCCGAATTCGCCCAGTTGGTCTATTGTGGTGGTTTGTATCTCTGACATAGCGCAAAAATCCAGTAAATTAGCTTACCAACCAATGATTTGGGAAAAAATGCTACAAAATACCTTCTGCCACACTACCCTTTTTTTGATATTTTTACGTCCTAAATAAAAAACGGCTATGACACTAGAAGAACAAATAAACAACGACATCAAGACTGCCATGCTGGCAAAGGATCAGGCTGGTCTGCGCAGTCTGCGTGCTATCAAAGCATCATTACTGCTGGCTAAAACTGAAAAAGGCGGTACCGGTGAGGTGACACAGGAGAAGGAAGTACAGATCCTGACCAAGATGATCAAACAACGCAGAGAGTCTATCGAGATATATGAGAAAGAAAATCGTGCTGACCTGGCTGTGACAGAGAAAGAAGAAGTAGCAGTGATAGAAAAATACATGCCTGCTATGATGGGCGATGATGAGATCAAGGCTGCAATACAGAAAATAATAACCGAGACCGGTGCTACATCTCAGAAAGAAATGGGCAAGGTAATGGGCGCAGCATCTAAGGCCCTGGCCGGCAAAGCAGATAATAAAAAGGTATCTGAGATCGTTAAAAGTTTATTGTCTTAAATGACGCTTAGATAGTTTGATACAATTCTTCTGAATGATATTTGATATTCTTTTTGTGATATTTCTCGGTGCCGGCTTCTATTGGGGCTACCAGAAGGGCATCATATACTCGGTGTTCTCTCTTGCAGCATATTTCATCGGCATAGTAGGTGCGCTAAAGTTTTCATATGTGGCAGTGAAGTTTCTTCATACATCGCTTAGCCTCGGCCCCAAAGCCATGGCTATCGTGGCCTTTGTTGTGATGTTTGTGCTGATTGTCTTGCTGGTGAAAATAGTGGCTTGGGCACTGGAGCAGATATTGAAATCTTTCTCACTCAATATGGTCAACCAACTGATAGGAGGGGTGATATTTTCGCTGATCAGTCTCTATCTGCTATGCGTGATGATCTGGTTTCTGAATAAGTGGGAAGTGTTTCCCGATCATCAGAAAATGACCTCTCATGTATACCCCTATATTGCTAATCTGGGGCCTACAGTAATGGAGTTTTCGGGCAAGATAGTACCGATGTTTAAGAGCGCCTTTAACGATCTCGATGAACTGATCAGGAAAGCATAGCCCGATGGCTTCCATTTTCCATTGTAAATTATCCATTATCAAAATCTGTGGTACTCCTGATCGACAATTATGATTCATTCACCTATATGCTACGCGATTATGTGTTGCAGTGCGGAGAGGAATGCCTGGTGATCAGAAATGATGAGATGGATATGGATAAGATCAGCAGGTTGCAGGTTGGTTCGATCATTATATCTCCGGGGCCCAGATCGCCAGCCGAGGCGGGTGTCACGATGGATGTGATAAAACATTTTAAAAATAACACTCCCATTCTTGGTATCTGTCTGGGCCATCAGGCCATAGGGCAGGTATATGGGGTGAGGCTCGTTTCATCTCCCAAGCCCATGCATGGCAAAACAAGTCTGATCACTCATTCTGAGCATCCGATCTTTAGAAACATTCCTGAGCAGATCGATGTGATGAGATATCACTCTTTGATATTAGAAAGATGGGAGGCGAATGAACTAAAAGTAATAGCGGAAACCAGTGAAGGCGAGATCATGGCCATAGCTCATCCTGTGCAGAAGATAGCAGGTCTGCAGTTTCACCCCGAGTCGATACTCTCTCCATACGGACTTCAGATGATCCGAAACTGGTTTGAATTTATTCACCATAATGATTGAAATAAAAATGCGGACTTGAGATCAGGTCCGCATTGTAGATTTATAGATCAATTTGTTTTATTGTTTGGTAGGATCTGGATCTGATGATGGTGGTGCCGGAGAGCCCTGAGGAGCAGCATCTGGTTTCTTGCCACCTCCTATTTTCTTTGTTTTCGGAGTCTCAGGAGCGGCTGATGTATTATCTGCAGGAGCAGCATCGGCAGCAGGTTTTTTCTTCAGGCCACCTTTTGAAAATTCAAAACAAAGAGAGAAACTAAATGTATTGTCGAGCGGGTTGCGCTGATTGGATGTGGGTACGAGATATGACATATGCAGTGTTGCTACACTGTATTTGATACTTGCACCGATGGTCATAAAGTTTCTGTTTCCTTTAGTCGGGTCCTCATAGAAATATCCGACACGCAGGCCAAACATTTTTTTGTAAAAATATTCCGCACCTACTTGAGTGGATATGGATTTCAGTTCCTCGGTGCCTCCTCCCGGTGCATCATAGAAAGAAGTGATCAGTCCTGTGATCGGGCTTTCTGCAGCCTGATGTGCAGAAAGTTCATAACCATTAGGTGCGGTAGCTGTACCACCTACTGCCTGATTAGGAGTAGGGACCAGCAGTTTATTAAAGTCAGCATAAACACCTACAGTGTGATCATCTTTTGAATCCAGATGAAGTTTGTATCCGAATCCGATACCTAGATTGGCAGGAAGGAAATCCTTATTCACATTGGAAGTATAGGTCATTTTGCTTCCGATGTTAGAAATACAAAGCCCCCAAAGCAATTCATGCCTGAGATTTCCCTTACCTTTATTATCAAATATTTTGTCTACCAGAGTTGAAATATCTGCAGCGCCAGCTATGCCCGGTTTCACAGATTGCTGATTGGTACCCGCATTAGGCGCGATGTTCGAATAAATAAATCTCAAAGTGGCACCTACTGAGGCGATATTGCCGAGCTTACGGGAATAACCGGCATCAAGATAAAATTCATTTGGGTGAACTTGAATGGTATTGTTGCCCGATTCGTCAGTATACTGAACGTTTCCAAGTGAGAAATACCTGAGAGACATATGAATGGTCTGAACCTCTTTGATCCTATAGTATCCTGTCAGGTTAGCCAGGTAAATATCACCTACCAGTGATTTTAGCCAAGGGGTAAAAGACAGACCCACACCGTAGTCCGTATTAATAAAAGCCATTTTGGCACCATTAAGCTGGGCACCGTTGGCATCGGGACTAATTGCAATACCTACATCACCCATTCCACCAGAACGAGTGTCGCCGGCTATCCTTAAAAAAGGGACCGCTGTAGTGATCGTATTGATCACTTGTCCATTAGACAATTTCTGACCGAATGAAGCAGCAGCAACTGACAGAGACACCAAGATAAGGGCAAATTTCTTTCCTGTAAAACGCATCATGTAAAACTTATTGATTGATTAAAACAAAGGTAGATGTTGCTTCATTCATTATTTTGTAGTTGGCAAATTTAATATTTTAACGTTATTATTCAAGTATTGTGAGGCCCTTATTTATATCAATTGAGTTGTATTTGACAAACCAATTGTTAAAACCTATATATGTATACGTTATCTGAGCACTACTAGTTTCTGAAACTGATTGGCCGTGTTGCCTTCTGCATCTTTGACATGCACCTTATATACATACACGCCCTTACCTATCTTATCGCCATAGTCATCGAGACCGTCCCACCTTACATTATCCACTCTGTATCCTACTGACACCATGTCCTGCTGAATGGTCTTGATGAGTTTGCCCGATACGGAATATATCTGGATCATAATATTGAGTTCCTCGCCGGGACGATTATGCTCAAACATAAACTGGGTATTGGTCGTAAATGGATTCGGGTAATTGAATACATGCTGCAGGGCCAGCTTGGCAGAAGATGCTACCACGAACTCGGTATTGTCTTCAGAGGAGTTGTTCAAAATGTCCCAGGCTTTCATCTTGATAGTATGCTGACCTGTAGTAAGATTTGTAAAAGGATACAACACCGTACCCTGTCTGAAATTATTGAGTGCAGATTGATAATAATTGTTCAGCACTATAGGGTTCTGAGTATTGGCATCGAGTATGCAGGTCAGGTCATGGCCGAGTCCGTTGCCGGTGGTATTGATACCATACTGGTCTGTGAGCTCAGCAAAAAGTTTAGGATTAGCATCTGTGATACCACCATAAACGAACTTATCATCATTCATGAATAGTCTGATGGTTGGCCCAACCTTGCTAGTGATAATGGAATCAGATGATCCGCCTATCATAATATCATTTTGATAACCATGTGCATCGATACTACCATTGTCAGCATAATAACTGATGCGACCGTAGCCTACCGCATAGTTGATATCCTTGGGTACTACAAAAGAGAAAGTAAATGCCCCGTTTATCACACTGCATTGCCCTTTGAACAGAGTACTTTTATAGGCATAATAAGGAAATTGAGCATAGCCCGGATCATTCTGAAGCGTAAAGTAATGCCCTAATTTATCGTATATCAGCGGGAAGCAGGTGCCGTTGAATGTGGTCATTTTAGCACCGGTCCAGTCCCTCACCTCGCCGGAAATTGTCACATATTTCAATGCCTTCAATGTGTCATGCGGCTGAGTGATAGGTACATTATCTACCTTTGTGGTTACGACATTATACTGAGGGTAGTCCAAAGTCATGGCAGGATCGCCGAGCAGCACAAACTCACGAGCATTGATATTGGTAGATGCGATGACGGCATTTTTGGTTTGCATCATCACTTCTCCTACAGTAGGTGTGTGGCCATGATATTGAGAAAAGAAAAACGGATAGGTGGCTGTCTGCAAAGTGGTATTGGCATCTTCATATACCGGACGGACCGTAGTGATCATGGCGGAAGCACCTCCCGAGGGATTAGTGATCAGATATTCACCGGCAGATTTGAGCGCAGGATTATCAAAGCGGCTGAATTCGCAAGTAGCAGTGACAAAGGCAGGCAGTTTCTCATGATTTTGCAGGTTTTGAATATCACTGAGATTAAAGATACGAGCATTGGCCCAGTTGCTCACTCCGCCGTGACCGGTGTAGCTGATGATGAGAGTGCCGGTATTGATCTGATTGAGTATCGCAGTATTCACATCAGGATAGCGTGCTCCGCCGGGTGTGGCGATACGCTGATAGGCATCGCAATATATTTTCGAAACATTATACGCGGGATAATTGTTTCGAACAGATTCAGCCAGACCATCTGCATCTCCCTCAAACTCATTGCTTGGGCTTTTATCATAGGGTTCATCTGAAACGAATGTTACTATGTTTCTCCATGATGCCAGAGTAGAAGATGATTTGTACAATTTGATCTTGTCCACCATTCCCTGCGCCTCAGTCACATTGGCGGCGGGTAGCCTGCCTACAGCCACATCAGCGAGTTCGGGATTGTTATAATCGCCCATATCACCACCCTCTGTGGGGTCCAGACATGCGAAGAAATCATCTGTGGTATATGAGTTAAGGATGTTTTGAGAATAGGGGCTTTGATAAGTGGGCATCTGGTTATTATTGTCCGGCACTCGGTCTTTTGGGTCAAAAGAACCATCTCCCATGAGCAATACATAGCGTGGGATCTGCGATGAATCAGCAGCCTTATTGTATACCATTTTGATGAAGTCTCTGATGGCAGAGATGTCTCGTCTGCCGCTGCCGAATTCATTATAGATCTGGCTAAGGGGAGCCACCTTGACGGTCAGACGGTCATTCTGACTGTGAAAAGCCGCGAGATCATTAGATGGGCTGAGCATATCATCGGGAGTAATGATGAGCATATTGGGCTGACCGATCGCATGCAGGTTCTGATGGCCGATGGAATAGATCCCGATCGGATTTGAGAAACTACCGTTCACATCTACTGCTGCGAACTCTCTCAAAGTGGGTGTGGGAACCGTAAACGATAAAACATCTGCAGAGGTCGTGCCTGTGATCTCCTGAACGGCTGTAATATCTGATACATCCCAGATGTGTGTAGTACCGGTCACGCTATTCAGATTGAACTGGCTGATCCTGGTGGGGCCGATAGAAGCGATACTTCTGAAAAGCATGGACCCGCCGGTGAATATCATGGCTCTTTGTGCATTTAATATCACATTATATATATAACCGAATGAGCTTCCGGTAGCATCCTGATTATTGAAAGTATAAGCCAGAGAAAAATTTCCGGAAGGTGCTGTGAAAGATCCTATATAGCCACTTGGTTCAAATGCGTCTGCATAAGAAACGAATTGTATGCCGCCGGTACTGTGAGTGAATAGCTGCTGGCTACCATTGAGGCTGACGGTTATCAATGAGTTGTATGGTGAATTTGCGATCACATATGAATTGCACTTGACGGGAGTGGTCGTGATGATATTAGGAAAGCTAAAGTTGATGTTGACGGTAGGAGTGAGTGTACTCATCATGTCTCCGAACCATTGCTTGCCCGAACTGAGAAAGTTATACTGATCGACCTCATGCGCAGCACGGTCATCAAACTGACTGACTGTAAAGTTCGCACCGGAAGAAGAGGCTACAGTTTGAATTCTTTTGCCGGTGCCCTGATCTGCAGTGATGAAATAATAGTTCGTATCCGAATAAAGATTTTTCTGAAAATCAAATCCGGTATAGGCACTGTCATAAGTCCATTGGTCAGGCCCCTGACCATAAAATAAAATATAATCTCCCTGGTCTACCCGATTGTTGTTGTTGTTATCTACTATATAGGTGGGGTTTTCCTGCAGGTCATCATAACGCGGCACTGCATTGCGATCGGGTATCATGCCACCTCCATTTCCGAATACCGCAATGGAAGAAAAATTGGTATTGGCCAGATCGAAACCGCAGGTGTTTTTCAAATAATTATAATCCAGCTTGTAAATATTTGTACCCGTCACGCCTACTTTGTACCATGTGCCTGTGGAGAGGACTGAATTGCCGGCATAACTCTCCAGTCGCTTAGTGTGGTGCTCAGGGTTTACTTCGATCTTGAGCGAAAATCTGACCAACTTCTCTATCTGTCCTGTCATCTGATTCTTGCGGAGCGGTATGAGAGTCACGATGGCATAAGGTATCTTGCGCATCATTCCCGGCACGGCATTTATTTTGATCGAGCCATCTATTTTATCTGATTTTATATCATTTCCTGTCACCGGTTCATATACTTCATTTGAAAGAGTAGCAGTGATGGTGCCATACTCAGGCATCCTGATATTCTCTTCGTAGTGTGGCAGGAAACCATCTTTTTCATCAGTGAGAGCATGAGAGAAAGATACCATTTTGATCTTAGCTCCTTTTGTATTCTCAAAGGTTTTCTCAGCTTTGTCCCAGTTTATGGTTCTTTGCACGGTCTGGCTTACTGCATCGAAATGCAGTAAAATAGCCACAGACAGGAACAATATGTTGATTCGGGATAACATTTTAATGGGTTTGTCGTTTGTCATTAGTATTTTCGATCCCGCTTTAAACGGAGTGCTTTTACTTTTATTATGATATTTTTTAAAACAAATTACATTCCTCATAGACTGGTGCAATTTATTGCATTTTTCCTGATTTTGCTGAGTACATGCCATTCTGCCATTGCTCAGGCAGTAGAGATGTCGCAATACTGGTCAGCACCACTATATGTCAATCCCGCTATGGCAGGGATATCATATGGCCCGCGTGTGTCTGCCAGCTATAGAAACCAATGGCCTGAACTCGGAAATGGTTTCAACGGCGGGTTTACTACATACATGGTAGGTATAGATGGTTATATTCCAAAGGCGCATAGCGGTATAGGTCTGCTGTATACGGGAGACTATACCGCCGGTGGTATCTTAGCTAAGAATACGATCGCACTTTCCTATGCATTTCAGATCAAACTGTCCAAGAAGGTCGGTATGCGGATCGGTATCGAAGGTTCCTTTATCGAGCAGCATTTGGATTGGAGCAAGCTGCAATTTTATGATATGATCAACCCCTACACGGGTTTCTACGATGCGAATCTGAATCCTAACCCGACCAACGAGCCCAACCCCGGGCGCCAAAATACCTATCATGGTGATGCAGGTGCGGGATTGCTGTTTTTCTCTGACAAAGTATATGGTGGTGTGGCAGTGCGTAATCTGTTGAGTCCCAACGAATCTTTTTACTTTTCGGGCAAGAGCTCGACACCCTTCAGGCTCACCGGGCACTTCGGTTCTCACTTTAATATCAAGCACACGAGAAACTACCGATACAATATTTTCATATCTCCTAACGTTTTAATAGCGAATCAGGGACGTGATGTGCAGTTTAATGCGGGTCTGATGGCAGGGGTGAGTTTGATCTACTTCGGGTCGTGGTTCAGGTATGCTTTTCAGAATCCTGACGCTCTGATACTGGTGGTAGGTATCAAAAAAGGCAAATTCCGCTTAGGCTACAGTTATGATGTGACACTGTCGAGACTAGCAGGCAGAACGGGCGGAAGCCACGAAATTTCATTGGTTTTTAACTGGTCCGGGGGAGATGACAACTCACTTCACCCACATATTGATAAAAATTATATCGAGTGTCCGGAAATTTTAAATTTTTAATTGTTCAGAAATTTTTTATTTTAGCAAACTCTTAAATTAAACTCAGATAAAGCGATGAGAATCAATTTCACAAAAATCTTTGTTTTGGCAGCTCTGCCGGCTATTTTCGGTATTGCTTCATGTAGCAAGGAGAAATCATCTGTGACCGGATGGGAATACAACAATACCAACAACGGCGGTTTTGAGGTACATCCTTACAAAGGTCAGGAAACAGGCCCGGGTCTCGTATATGTACAAGGTGGTACATTCGTGATGGGAAATACCGAAAATGATGTATTGTTTGAATACCACAACACTCCGAGAAGAGTGAGTGTGAGTTCATACTATATGGATGAAACGGAAGTGGCAAACGTACACTATCGCGAATATATATACTGGATGACCCGTGTGTTCGGCACGGATTTTCCGGAAGTAGTGAAAAAAGCAATGCCTGATACACTGGTATGGCGTGATGAACTGGCTTATAATGAGCCATACGTGGAGTATTACTTCCGTCACCCCGCATACAATGACTATCCGGTAGTAGGTGTGAGCTGGCTTCAGGCTACAGACTTCGCCCGTTGGAGGACTGACCGTGTGAATGAAAGGATCCTGATCGATAAAGGTGTATTGGCTGAAAACCCATCACAGGTAGGCAATGACAACTTTAATACAGAAGCATATCTCCTCGGTCAGTACGAAGGTGCTGCCGGCAAGAGACCAATGAAAGATCTAAACCCTGCAGGTAGCGGTACCCGTAAGGTAAATCTGGAAGATGGTATCATGCTTCCTGCATATCGTCTCCCTACAGAAGCTGAATGGGAATATGCAGCTCTCGCTCTGATCGGCAACCAACCCGCAGCAGGTGAAGAAAGAGTAACAGACAGAAGGATATATCCTTGGAATGGTACATCTACCCGCTATCCAAAAGCAGGTATGTGGCAAGGTACATTCCTCGCTAACTTCAAGCGTGGCCGTGGTGATAACATGGGTGTAGCCGGCAAACTGAATGATAATGCAGATATCACAGCACCAGTCAAGTCATATATGCCGAACGATTTCGGTCTGTATAACATGGCAGGAAACGTGAACGAATGGGTTATGGACGTTTATCGCCCTATGACCAGCGTAGATGCGAATGACTTCCGTGCATTCCGTGGTAATGAATTCAAAACTAAAGTCGTAGATGCAGATGGTAAACCAGTAGAAAAGGATAGCCTCGGCAGAATACAATATCGTGGTGTGACCAAAGAAGAATCTGCTAATAGAAGAAACTACAGAAACGGTGATGTAAGAAACTATGTCGATGGTGATGAAGTATCTTCGGTAGATTACAAATTCGGACAGTCTTCACTGATCAATGATGAGTCAAGAGTTTACAAAGGCGGATCATGGAAAGACAGAGCTTACTACCTGTCTCCTGGTACACGTCGCTATCTCGACCAGTCACTTTCTACAGATGATTTGGGATTCCGTTGTGCCATGGATAGAGTAGGATCTCCATCAGGTAACATGCAGAAAGGAGGCAATAACTTCAAAGAAAAAGGCAAGAGAAAGTTCCCTAAAGGAACCTGATCTTCTAAAAGATAAAAGGAAAACCCTCGATAATAATCGGGGGTTTTTTATTTTCACCCTTCTATGGACATAGCCACCCTATACCAACTGTACCTCGCATCTACCGGAGTCATGACTGATACCCGACAGATCAAGCCAGGATGCATCTTCTTTGCACTGAAGGGAGATAAGTTCAATGCCAATGATTTTGCCATAGCGGCATTAGAAACAGGTGCTGCATATGCAGTAATAGATGAGGCTCGGTCAGCCAGTGAGCCATATAAAGAAAGACTGATATTAGTGCCTGATGTGCTGACCACACTACAGGAGCTATCCGGTAATCATCGTCATCAGTTGAGGTGCCCGGTGTTGAGTATTACCGGGTCAAACGGCAAGACCACCACCAAGGAATTGATCGCAGCAGTGATGTCTAAGAAGTTTCGTACTATAGCCACTCAGGGCAATCTAAATAATCATATAGGAGTGCCGCTGACTCTGCTGAGCACTCCCGCTGATACAGGGTTTCTGATCGTAGAGATGGGCGCGAACCATCAGCGTGAGATAGCTGGATATTGTACCTATACGGACCCGGATATGGGGCTGATCACTAATATTGGCAAAGCTCATCTGGAGGGTTTCGGAGCAGAGGAAGGGGTGATAAAGGGCAAAACTGAACTCTATGAACATATAGCCCGGAAGCATGGAAAATTGTTTGTCTCCTCGATGAGTTCCGTACTCGTTAAGAAAGCAAATGAGTATGTGAAACCGGAGCAGATAATTTATTATGGTAATAGAGAAGAAGATTATTGCTCAGGTGACAATATCAGTGAGGGGGAATTCCTCACGGTTGAAACTTCGGATGCCATGACCATCAAAACCCAGTTGGTCGGCAGTTATAATTTCGAAAATGTTATGGCCGCGATATGTATCGGCAAATATTTTGGTGTGGAGAATGAAAGCATAAAAGAGGCAATTGAAAATTATATCCCTTCTAATAACCGTTCTCAGAAATTGACGATCGGGTCAAATACCATCCTGCTCGACGCATACAATGCAAACCCATCGAGTATGGTGGAGGCGTTGAGAAACTTTGAGAGGCTGGATGCCCCCAACAAGGTCACCATATTGGGAGAAATGATGGAGCTTGGTGCCTATAGTCATGAAGAGCACCTTAAAATAATAGAAACCGTTTCTCATATGGATCTGGTGCAGCGTATATATGTAGGTGAAGGATTCAAAATGCTGAAAGGGCAGGAGGGCATCCTATATTTTGAAACGACAGAGCTATTAAAGGATTGGTATAAGAAACAACATTTCGAAAATTCCACTCAACTCATAAAAGGTTCCAGGAAAAATGCCTTGGAGAAAATAATCTCCTGAGTGCTGGTTTGAAAATCAATGATTCCGGATCAGAAAAGTCCTAATTGCATTTCTTTTAGCTGAAAGGACCGACGGTGAAGCGGACATAAACCGTGCTTCATGATGGCAGCTCTGTGTGAAGCAGTGGCATATCCTTTATTCTTTGCCCAGCCATATATGGGGTATTGCTCATGGGCATTCACAATGAATTCATCACGGTGGGTTTTGGCCAGTATAGATGCTGCAGCGATAGAAAAGTAACTACTATCACCTTTCACGATAGTTTTATAAGGGATGCTATGGTATGGCTTGAAATAGTTTCCGTCTATAATAATGAAGCCGAACTTGTGTTTGAGCTTATCTAGCGACATATGCATGGCCAGAATCGATGCCTGCAGAATATTTATCTCATCTATTTTAAGGTTGTCTATGGGAGTCACGGCATAATCTATTGCATTGGCTTCAATATCCAGTCTGAGTTCATTCCGGCTTTTTTCGGAGAGCAGTTTGGAATCGTTCAGGACATTATGGTGATAATCTGCAGGGAGGATAACTGCTGCCGCAAAAACCGGACCCGCCAGGCACCCTCTTCCCGCCTCATCGCATCCCGCTTCTGCCCATTCCGATTGAAAATGTGGTTTTAACATTCTGGCCTATTCAATTACATAGTAATTATATCATAAAATAATGATACCTCAATGGATAACTGCAAAAGGCGCAGCTTGTTATCGTCAACATGTTCTATATGAGGGACTTTAACAAACTTGTATGAAACAAGTGATGTGTTGTAACGTATAAAATGGAAACCCCAGTTTCGAAATGAGAAATCTATATTTAAAAATGCAAGGCAAAACTATCCCCGTCACCCTACGGGTCTTTTTGTTTATTGTATTCACCATAGCCGTTTTTTCGGCTGATTCACAGACAGTTGTGACTTATACATCTTCAGGTTCATGGACTGTACCCGCAGGTGTTACCTCTGCCACAGTATATATGTGGGGCGGTGGTGGTGGTGCAGGTGGTAGCAGAGCTAGTACCTGGTTTGCCAATGGCGGCGGCGGCGGCGGCGGCGCATGTGCTTATGCTACAATAGCAGGACTTGTTCCGGGAAATTCTTATACTATTACAATTGGCGCAGGTGGATTAGGTGGTTCATCAAATGCTAACGGAAATCCCGGTGGTACTACGACCTTCACGGGTGCTGCTGGTACTTGGACAGCGGGCGGTGGAAACGGTGGCTCCAGATCGAGAGGAACAGGTGGTACACACGCAGGTGGTACAGGTAGTGCTGTTGGAACAGGTACTGGCGTTACAGTATTTGGAGGCGGAAACGGAAGCTTAGGTGATGACGGAGTAAGCAATACAACAGGTATCACAGGCACCGGTGGTGGTGCCGGTGGATCTGGCGGCGCTGGGGTTTCACCGACCAATGATGTGTGCGGAGGTACTGCAGCAGGTGGTATCGGGACATATCCCGGTGGCAGTGGTGCTTATAATACTGATTGCGGAACTACTACTGATCTGGCCGGAATCTCAGGCAATCAACCCGGCGGTGGTGGTAGCGGAGCAAATTGCTTCAATACAAATCAATCAGGAGGAAATGGAGGAGCTGGTGAAGTGATCATTGTTTATACACTTATCACTACCCCAACTATAGTGAGTTTCACACCTTCATCAGGATGTATAGGAAGCTTGCCATTAGTGACCATTACAGGTACAAATCTCACCGGCACAACTGCAGTAAAATTTAATGGATTAGCTGCGGCTTCATTTGCGGTAGTTAATGCTACTACAGTCACAGCTACGCCGGCAGCCGGATCTACAACGGGTGTGATCACCCTGACCACTGCAGGCGGTACTGCTACAAGTGTTGCAAGCTTCACTGTAAATGCTGTTCCTACAGCTACTATCACTCCATCTGGAGCTACTACATTCTGCACACCAGGTAGTGTAACACTGACCGCCTCTGGTGGTACTTCATATGCATGGAGCAATGGTGCTGCTATTGCTGCTACGACTGTCAATTCAACTAATACATATACTGTGACTGTGACAAATGCAGCGGGTTGTACTGCCACAGCCAGTCAGGCAGTGACAGCTAATACAGCTACAGC
>CAIXBT010000023.1 GCA_903917755.1 uncultured Bacteroidota bacterium | reverse complement strand
TGCAAAAATCAGTTTTGAACATAGGATGTATTGTTTTAATGAATTGAGAAATTCCCATACAAATACCTCATCCATAATCCTCTGTCTATAGACCTCTGACTTTTCATTGCGCTTATCAGTATTTTGATTGAAAGGACTAATGTTCCCACGATTAGATTTTGTTAGTTTGCCGCGTTAAAATTACTGAATGAGTGCATCTAATCTGATCCTGACCATAGACCTCGGTACGTCAGGCCCCAAAGTTTCCGTTTTTGATAGTCAGGCCCGAATGATAGATTATGAGTTTACTGACGTACCTCTGATACTGATCGGAGAGGATGGCAGAGAACAACGCCCGTCTGACTGGACCAATGCTATCCGTAGTTGTTATAATGCGATAAGAGAACGTGGCAAATTTGATCCTAAAGAAATCATCGCTATGAATATCACCACACAGTGGTCCGGTACGGTAGCGGTAGATGAGAAAGGTGAGCCATTGATGAATTCTATCATCTGGATGGACTCAAGGGGTGCTGAATTTGCGCAGAAACTCATGCATGGCCCATTACGGGTAGATGGTTACGGTGTGGGCAAAATACTCAAATGGATACGCCTGGCTGGTGGAGGACCCTCACATTCCGGCAAGGACAGCATTTCACATATCCTGTATATCAAAAACAAGCTGCCGGAAATTTATAAAAAGACATATAAATTTCTGGAGCCCAAAGACTACCTGAATCTCTATTTCACAGGGCGTTTTGCAGCTTCTTATGACTCGATCACGATCTATTGGCTCACTGACAACCGCGATATCAATCACATCAAATACTCTGACGAGCTTATCCGGATCACTGGTGTAGACAAGGCTAAACTCCCTGATCTCGTTCCGACCAACTCTCTTCTTGGTACTATCAGAAAAGAGATCGCAGCTGAATTTGGCCTGCGCGATGATGTGAAGGTCATCTCAGGCACACCCGACACCCACTCTGCAGCTGTGGGCTCGGGAGCGGTGAAGGACTTCGAGCCGCACCTCTACATAGGTACGTCCTCATGGTTGATCTGCCACACTCCATGGAAGAAGACCGACATATTTCACAATATGGGCTGTATCCCATCAGGAATACCGGGCAAATATGCCATCGTCAATGAACAGGAGACCACCGGTGCCTGTCTGAATTTTGTGAGGAATAATATTTTCTATCATGAAGATGACCTGCAGACCGAAAAGGCTCCTGCAGATTTCTATAAACGGATGGATAAGGTTGTTTCAAAGGTGCCCGCAGGCAGCAATGGGGTCATATTTACTCCATGGCTGAACGGTGAGCGTTCTCCTGTAGATGACCATCATGCCAGAGGGGGATTCTACAATCTTGCACTCAGTTCTAATCGTGGTCATATGCTCAGAGCTGTCTTCGAAGGTATAGCATGCAATAACAGATGGCTCTTATCCTTTGCCGAAAAGCTGGCAGGGAAGCGTTTTGAGGCCATCAACTTCATAGGCGGCGGTGCTAACTCAGAAGTATGGAGCCAGATACTAGCAGATGTTTTCGACAGACCCGTCAGGCAAATGAAGCAGCCGCTCAATGCGAATTCACGTGGTGCGGCATTTCTGGCACTTATGTCACTTGGCCTTCTGAAGGTCGAGGAAATATCAGCACTCGCAGAGGTGGAACATACCTATATGCCAAACCCGGAAAACCGCAAACTATACGACGAACTTTTTGAAAGATACGTAGAGATATATCATACCAACAAAGCATTGTTTAAGAGGTGGAATAAGTAATTTGCTGCGCAACCTGTTACGGAGAGCTTGCATTGATTGAAGATGAATCTCTTTATTCCTATATTTACAAAAATGATAATAATATGAGTTCATACTCAATCTCCGAGTATCCCAATGTAGATGAGGTCTACGTGAAGATCAATAAACTGATGAGCCAGCCACCGGTCAATATGCCCAAAGCGGTGCTGGAGGAATACATAAAAAAAATTGAGACCAATTGCGCCAGATCGAAGGTCATGACCACCGAAGCGCAGCAATATATACCTGGTGGTGTGCAACACAATCTCGCTTTCAATCATCCATTTCCCATCGTCTTCAACAAAGCTGATGGCGCATATCTCTACGACATAGATGGCAACCGGTATATCGACTTCATACAGGCCGGCGGCCCCACAGTTCTCGGTAGCAATCCTGCTGTCGTCCGCGAAAAGTGCATCGAATTGCTTAATACCTGTGGGCCATCTACAGGTTTGTTTCACGAATATGAATTGAAAATCGCCAAACTCATCTGCGATAATATACCTTCGGTGGATATGTTTCGTATGCTCAATAGCGGCTCCGAATCTGTGATAGCGGCTGTGCGCACGGCACGTGTCATCACCGGCAAGACCAAAATAATAAAGGTCGGGGGTGCTTATCACGGCTGGATGGACCAGATGGTTTACGGCATCCGTATCCCGGGCTCAGGCAGGTTTGAATCTCATGGCATACCAAGAGCATATACCAGTCATACACAGGAGGTCTATCCTAATGATCTGGGACAGTTGGAGCGTACGCTGATGTTCAATAAAGTAAGGGGTGGCACAGCAGCTGTGATACTGGAACCTCTGGGGCCTGAGAGCGGTACATACCCTGCACAAAAAAGCTACAACAAAGGGGTCCGCGAGCTCTGTGATAAATATGGGGCGCTCATGATCTTTGACGAAGTGGTCACTGCATTCCGGGTGGGGATGAGTGGCGCGCAGGGATATTTTGATGTCAAACCGGATCTCACTGTCTTTGGCAAAGTGGTAGCTGGCGGCTATCCATCTGCTGGCGGTCTCGGCGGCAAGCGCGAATACATGGAATATCTGTCGGCAGGACTGGGAGGTGCCAAGAAAAAACAATCTAAAGTGGGTGGAACGATGGCGGCTAATCCGCTAAGCTGTGTAGCTGGATATTATACCCTGCTGGAGATCCAAAAGCAGGATGCATGTGTCAAGGCTGGCCGGGCAGGAGACCGTCTCAACAAGGGATTGCTATCGATATTGGAAAGATATAACCTGCCTTTCGTAGCCTATAATCAGGGTTCAATTTGCCATCTGGAGTCAGCAGGAACTTTATTCGTCAAAATAAATTATCTGAAGATCCTCAGTGTGATGAAAGAAATAAAAGTGCGTAAACAACTCATGGAGGAAATGGGCGCTGCATATATGGCAGAAGGGTTGGTGACAGTGGCCGGAAATCGTATCTATACCAGCATGGCAGATACCGACGAGGTGATCGACGATGCACTCGACAGATTTGATAGAGTTTTCAGCAAGATGAAGAGATAATGGATATACGGGAAGCAAGGATCATGGTCTGCCAGTCGGGCAAACGCCTTCTGCAGGAAGGCCTCGTGGCGCGTACATGGGGCAATGTGAGCGTAAGGGTCAGCGATACACATATGGTCATCACACCTAGTGGCAGGCCATACACGGAGCTTAATCCTGAGGACATGGTGCTGGTCAATTTTTATACGCTGGCCTTCGAGGGAAATATCAAACCATCTTCAGAACTCAAACTGCACTGCGAGGTCTATAAATCTCGTCCTCATATTGCTGCGGTGATACACACTCATCAGATGTATGCCTCTATTGTGGCAGCAGCGCAAAAAGATGTAGTGGTTTCAGATCCGGGTCATCAGGTCATTCTCGGTGCGTCGCTCATCAAGGCAGCTCCTTATGCCCTTCCAAATTCAAAAAAAATTACCTTCGGAACGGAGAAAGCCATAGGGTCTGCCAATGCCGCTCTGATGTCAAATCACGGCTGTGTCTGCATAGGAAGAAATCTGGAGGATGTTTTCTCAGTTTGCAAAACATTAGAAGATGCCTGTGCGTTGTACATTAGTTCTTTTAAAACGAAAGCAGCCTAGCAATGAATATTGAACAGGAACTGAATACTTTCATCAGCAATATAGATACTGCCGGTGCCGGCTACAAAAGCTGGGGAACTGTGGCTATACAAAGGATAGCAGTGAGAGAGGGAAAAAGAATTTGTGTTACTCCTTCTGACAGTTCATTATCTTCAGCTATGGGGAGATGGCTGCTGCCGGTAGGAAACTCTGATGAGGACAAAATGATCGCTGCTATTTTTGCTAAAAGGTCAAAGATCAATTGTATCATCATTACGCATCAGGAGTATGCCTCTACGGTGAAAGATGAGATCCCGCCAATATTGGATGATCAGGCTCAACTGCTGGGGGTATCGGTGAGAGTAGCAGATGCCAGCAAAATAGCATCAGCCCTCAGCAGTAGATTTGCAGCAGTATGTAGCGATGGCCGTTGTATCTGTATCGGTGGGACAGTAGAAGATGCCTATATAGCCGCACAGCTATTGGAGAAAACGAGTAAAGCATGGCAGGAAGCCAAATATCTGGGCGGTGCCAAAAGCATCAACCGATTTGAAGCCTGGGCCATGCAAATGTATTATCAATTCAAATATGCCAAAGAGGCAAAAAAGAACAAATAGAAAGAAACAAAACGTCATTGCGAAAAAATAAAGGATCAATGTTCGAAGCAATCCCAATTGCGCAAGGGTATGAAAAAAGGAGGCTATGTATATATATTGACAAATAAAAGGAAGTCTGTTTTATACGTCGGCGTAACTTCGGATTTGCAGAAAAGGATATGGGAGCACAAGAACAAGATCGACCCGAAAAGTTTCACGGCCAGATATAATTGTGACATACTTCTTTATTACAATGGTTTTCACTCTATAGAAGAAGCTATCAGTGAAGAAAAAAGAATAAAGGCCGGAAGCAGAAAAAGAAAGCTCGACCTGATTGTTGACATGAACCCAAAGTGGATTGACTTATATGATACTATTGAGGATTGATCCCTTGTGCCATTGGGATTGCTTCAGTTTTATCACACTTATTTTTATATGTTTGAAAAACTTCGCAATGACGTTTTGTGTTATTAAATCATCAATTTATTAAGAAATGAATATAGAATCGATCTCAAAAAATCTCAGCTGGCTACCCAAGCCAGTCATTCGTTTTTTTGAAAAAAGAATGAAAAATATACCTGCGGTGCAGAAAATGGTAGAGAAAGAAAATGAAAAACTGAAAGCCACACTTGAACATTCTCTTAAACCATATCGTGGTAAATATGACTCCTATGGCAAGCTTCCGCAACTCGGTGTGGATCGCGACAAGATTCTCGCAGACATACAGAAAATGCATGACCAGGAGATCGGGACCTGGGAGAATGGCTTCGTATCGGGCGGTATCTATAATGGTGATAGGGAGCACATAGATTTTCTCAACAAGGTCTATGCTCTAAACTCTCAGAGCAATCCGCTACACTCTGATATTTTCCCCAGCGCTACCAAGTTTGAAGCGGAAATAGTGAGTATGGTGGCCAATATGATGGGGCAGGGCCGTACGCCCGACGGTGCACAGATAGTAGGCTGCGTATCATCAGGCGGTACGGAGAGTATCCTGCTCGCTATGAAGACCTACCGCGACCGCGCACGTGAAGAGAAGGGTATCACTGCACCCGAAATGATACTCTGCGACACTGCACACACGGCATTTGACAAGGCGTCACATTACTTCGGCATCAAGCAGATCAGGATACCGATGACGGCAGAGTATAAGGTAGATGTGGATGCAGTAAAACGTGCCATCAACAGGAACACGATCGTGATAGTCGGCTCTGCGCCTACTTTTCCGCATGGCATCATCGATGATATTGAGGCATTGTCAAATCTGGCCCTGCAACACGGCATAGGCTTTCATACTGATGCCTGTCTCGGTGGCTTCATCGTTCCATTTGCAGAGAAACTCGGATACAAGGTGCCTGTCATAGATTTCCGTCTGCCGGGGGTGACATCGATGTCTGCCGACACACACAAATATGGTTATGCAGCCAAGGGAACTTCGGTGGTACTCTATCGTAGCGAGGCACTGCGCCACTATCAGTATTATACGACTACCGAATGGCCGGGCGGACTATATTTCTCGCCTACCATCGCAGGCAGCAGACCGGGTGCACTGAGTGCGGCATGCTGGGCCGCTATGCTGAGCATAGGCGAGGATGGTTATCTCAAAGCTACCAAGGCGATACTGGATACAGCGGACTATATCAGAAAAGGAATTCAATCCATTCCCGAACTGGAGATAATGGGCGATCCGCTATGGATATTCGCTGTCAAAAGCAAGGTCGATACACTCAATATTTACGAAGTGCTTGACCATATGTCCACTCGCAAATGGAGCCTCAATGGTCTTCACAAGCCTGCCTGTTTCCATATCGCACTAACGCTGCGCCATACACAGCCGGGCGTGGCCGATCGTTTCATCAATGATCTGAAAGATTCTGTAGAATATGTCAAGGCTAATCCCGGCAATACAGACGGGCTCGCACCTGTTTACGGGCTGGCGGCTACACTGCCATTCAGAGGTATGGTGAGCGACATACTAAAAAAATATCTTGACGTTGTATACGAGGTATAATTGTACTTTGGTCATTGATATTTGAAACGCGGTAATAACATCATAATGAAAAAAACATTTCTCCTTGCTTTGGTGCTATGCATCTCGCTGTACATTTTCCCCCAATCAAATGGCAGCTTTTTTACTTTGAAGCTGGCTAAGAAAACCTGTTTGTTCAAATATGAAGAAATACCGGATACTATATGGGTTGATATAGATTCATCTTACAAAAAAAATCTAAAACCCAACAGAGTTAAACACTATAGTGCAATTACAAACAATGAAACACGAGATAGTATCGTGACAAACAAATTTCTCACCCTCCAGGATAACAATAAGAAATCTATACACACTAAAGCCCCTGTAGATATTGATACAGTTGTCGCTCTTAATCCTGTTACGCTCGCAGAGGAAATAAAAATCACTCCGGTAAATGACACCTACTATCATATAGAGACAGAAATGTCTTACTTCGATTTTCTGCTCCTGCTCAAGTCGAAATTCGAGCTAAGGAATCCGCAAAAAAATCTAAGGGTGTATTCTTATAATATCTATTATGAAACACCTACCGAAGCAGGTATGATAAGGATCTCATACCCTGATATAGCGGAAGGTGTCATCACAAAACTTAACTGCCTGAGCAAGGAAGGTGGATTCATATTGCTATCGCTCCGGGCTGCAGATCATAACAAGATCAGCATAGATGGCGGAGGCACCTTTCTGGCATTGATCCATATCAAAAACTAAGGTTGATAATGACAGAGAAAGCCCCCACTCCG
>CAIXBT010000022.1 GCA_903917755.1 uncultured Bacteroidota bacterium | reverse complement strand
ATCAAGTAGTGCCGAAGAAAATCGGAAAAATCGGCCTTCGCGTCTGTCAAATTACTGACGGCATCGTCCCATTCATCAAGCCATTTTTCTTGCTCAGTGAATCGCGCATCATCGTTATCGGAAATTTGCGTTGTAAAAATTTTTCCAAGTAAGAATGACTTGACTAGATCACTTTGGGTTAGTTCTACCCCAGTGTCATTTAGAGATTCAAAGAGATCAAATGCTGAATCATACGAATCAACAATGATCCGAACAATAAAGCACTGGTCAGTAATAATCTGAAAAAATTTGTAAACCTTTTTCTTGAATTTTTCAATGTCATCAATTTCTGAAGGTAGCGGACCAATCCACTTTGGTAGTTGCAACGTTTCAAGAATATGAAACCAAGCGCTTCTGAGACTGGTTGTATTCGCCTTGTCTCTTGCAGACAGATTCGCTCCTCTCTTGCCCCAGTCGGGAATAGAATTATGAATTCTGTATTTGGGTGGTGAAGCAATGTATTTTTGAAATGCAGCATTGATCTGATAATTAGTCTTGACTCTTGGCTGACCATCTATTCCCTGAGCCACTTCTTGGAATTTTGACCTGAGCAAGATCTCATTTCCTACGCTGTCGAAGAATGAATCATCTGCTAACGCCTCACAAATATTCCTTAGTGCGTAAAAAATCATTAAAAATGTCGTTAGTCGTTGTTGTCCGTCAATTAACTGCAGCTTGCCATTGTTGGTGCCACCCTCTGCATTAAAACTTGTGATCGGTCCTAAAAAGATTGGATCATGATCCCCATGCATGTAAGCTGGCGCAAAAGTTTCAAATAGTCGTTCTACGTTGTCTTTCTCCCATGCGTAATTACGCTGAAATTGGGGTATCTCTATTGGGTAAAACTGAAAAATTTCTCTAATTGAGACCAAATTTGCGCTTATATTCATTAGATTCCTTAGCTATTTACATCAAACATAGCAATTATTTGCCCAAAATGATATTTACACTGTTATGCAGAGCCCATAGTCTTAAAGTATGAAGAATGACATAAATCTCCATAGAGAACTTACTGAGTTCACTTCTATTCTTCCTATCATGAAATGGGCTGGCGGTAAGCGAAAAGTACTTCCTTTCATCAAGCCCCTTTTGCCTGACAGATTCAAAAGATACTTTGAGCCTTTTATTGGTGGTGGCGCTGTTCTTTTCGACTTAGTTCCCAATCACGCCATCGTGAATGACATCAATTCAGAATTAATTGCACTTTACGAAGTTGTGAAGGACTCTCCAGAAGATTTAATACAAGAGTTAAATAAATTTATAAATACTGAAGATAGTTATTACGAAATAAGAAGTTGGGATCGGAGTGAAAGCATTCTTTTAACGAGAAGCAAGGTGCAGCTCGCTGCGCGAACTCTCTTTCTTAACCATACTGGGTACAACGGACTTTACCGAGTCAACGCATCAAATCAATTCAACGTCCCATATGGAAAATATGTAAACCCAAAAATTTGTGATGAAGATCGAATTCACGCAATGTCTAACTACCTAAATTCGGCAAAAATAATATTTTACAATGAGGACTACACAAAGACGATTGGACGATCT
>CAIXBT010000021.1 GCA_903917755.1 uncultured Bacteroidota bacterium | reverse complement strand
CGCCTGCTGAGGCTTTGATCAAGATCGGGTAGCCGATCTTCGCTGCTTCTTTCTTTAATGTATCTATGCTTTGATCGGCTCCGCTATAGCCCGGCACGACAGGCACAGCGGCTTTTTTCATCAGCTCTTTCGCTCCGATCTTTGAGCCCATAGCGGTGATGGCATCGGCAGAAGGTCCGATAAAAATAATGCCTTCATCCTTGCATCTCTTTGAGAAGATTGCATTCTCAGAGAGGAAACCATAACCGGGATGTATGGCATCTGCGCCGACTTTTTTTGCGGCGGCGATGATCTTGTCCTGCACGAGATAGCTCTCCGAAGCATGTGTGCCGCCTATGCAGACTGCCTCGTCGGCTTTCTTCACAAACAATGCATCTCTGTCGGCATCCGAATATACGGCGACGGTTGCTATACCCATGTCACCTGCCGTGCGCATGACCCGCATGGCTATTTCGCCGCGATTTGCTATTAATAATTTCTTGACTGTCATTTGCACTATCTATTTTTAATATCTATTTACTAGGATTGAGGAGGGTTTAAGGATGATAGGATGAATACAAATTCTACCATTTTTAAAATCCTATAATTATTCAATCCTTCTAATCTTTGTCTAACATAATTACATTCTAAACACCCCAAATCCCTTGGCACCCTCATATGGTGCATTATGAATGACATCGAGGCACATTTTTAAGTAATTTCTCGTTTCGCGCGGGTCGATGACACCATCATCCCAGAGCTGCCCGGAGGCATACCATGCATTGCTTTGTTTTTCGGCTTCTTTCACCATATATGCTGCCATTTGTTTGCCCTGCTCTTCATCATAAGTGATACCGGACTTCTCTGCTGCTGCGCGGCCTATGGTCTGCATCACTCCGGCCAGCTGGTCGGGGCCCATCACCGCGATCCGCGAATTGGGATAGGTGAAAAGAAAACGCGGATTGTATGCACGGCCGCACATGGCATAGTTGCCGGCACCATAGCTCGCACCCGTTATGATCGTGATGGCCGGCACAGAGCTATTGCTCACGGCATTGATCAGTTTTGCGCCATTCTTGATGATCCCCTCTTCTTCGTACTTGCGCCCGACCATGAAGCCGGTGATATTCTGAAGAAAAAGCAGCGGCGTATTATTTTGATTGCAAAGCTGTATGAACTGTGCGCCTTTGTTAGCGGCCTCTGAGAATAGCACGCCGTTATTGGCCAGGATACCGACCCTGTAGCCATTGACGTGCGCATAGCCCGTGATGAGCGTGCTGCCATACAGCGGCTTGAACTCCGCGAACTCAGAGCCGTCTACTATGCGGCCTATTAGCTCCCGCTGATCAAAAGGTATGCGCACATCTGCCGATACCACTCCCAGTATTTCCTGCTTATCATAGACAGGTTCTTTTATTTCTGACAGGGGTCTTTGTTTTGGCGATTTGATATTGGCCATGATCTCGCGGGCCAGACGTATGCCGTCCATTTCATCTTCGGCCAGATAGTCAGACACACCGGAGATCGTGCTATGCATTTTAGCACCACCTAGTGACTCTTCATCTACCACTTCATTGGTGGCCATCTTGACCAGCGGCGGCCCCGCCAGAAAGACTTTAGCATCATTCTTTACCATGATGGTGTAGTCTGACATGCCCGGTATGTACGCGCCGCCCGCCGTACTATTGCCAAAGACGATCGAGATAGTCGGCAGACCTGCCGCAGACCTGCGTGTGATGCCGCGGAAACTCGCTCCGCCATAGTTGAATATCTTGGCCTGATCGGGCAGATTGGCTCCCGCAGACTCCACCATATTGATGAATGGCAGTTCGTTTTCCATAGAAATTTCGCCGATGCGAAGTCCCTTCTGCAAAGTAGAATAATCGATGGCGCCGCCTTTGATCGTGCCGATGTTTGAATTGATCATGCAGAACCTGCCGCTCACCAGGCCTATGCCCGCCACGATAGTGCCGCCTGCGCCAAATCCATCCACGCCCCAGCCTGCCAGTGGCAGCAGCTCCAGAAATGGTGAATCCTGATCGAGCAGCATCTCTATGCGCTCACGTGCCAGCAGGCGACCGGATTTTTTAGTGCGCTCCAGATACTTAGGCTCGCCCTGAAATAAGGCTTCTTTTTTCTTCGCCTCCAGTTCCGCTATCTTTTCTTTCATCAGCTCCAGATTGCGCTGATAGCTTTCGGAATGGCGGTTTATTTTTGTTTTGAAAATGGACATAAATAGACGTTAGTATTTAGATATGAGACATGAGACGAATACAAATAATAAACGATTTCATATCACTAAAACAGACATTCAAGTTAAATCGATTTTTGAATATGAAAACATAAATTTCAATTTCCAAATTAACAAACGGTAGATAAAATCTAACATCGGTAGACAATAAATAAGGACTATTTTTCTCATATCGACTTTTTGATGCCTTTTTTCAGCATGTGACCATAGCTAACGTATGTAAATCGCTCTTTTTATCTTGACACGCGTTCGACAAAATCTAACAGGGGTAGATTTCAGAAAAAGAATCTTTTGAAATTATTTCGAAAGACCGTATAAACGTCCAACAAACAAGAACCGTTTTAATTTGTTCGACCGCGATCTTGACCGATTTGTCAGCCTAGACTTTTTGCAGTAACTTGCATATAAACCCTGAACGATGCACACCATTGCACTCATTTTTGTAGCCTTCGTGGCGCTGGAGCATATCTATATTCTTTGGTTAGAAATGTTTGCCTGGACCACTGCCGGACGCAAGGCATTCAGATCTTTGCCACCTGAGATATTTGAACCAACTAAAGTTTTTGCAGCCAATCAGGGCCTCTACAATGGATTTCTCTCAGCAGGTCTGATATGGTCACTGATCATCAGCGATCCTGTATGGTCACGCAATGTTTCGCTATTCTTTCTGGCATGTGTGATGACGGCTGGTATCTTCGGTGCGGTCACGGCTCAGCGCTCTATCTTTTTCATACAGGCACTGCCGGCTATCATCGCAGCAGTACTGGTGATATTATTTTGATCATTAGAAAAAAACATGAACCATCATGAAAGACAAAAAAGGACATAAGTATAAAGTCACATCCGGCAAGGGTTTCAAACTATCAGAGTACAGTACCACCGCACCAGTCAGACAGCCCGATACCGTAGAACTGGAGCAGATACTCAGTAAGGATAAAGAGGAGATAGCCAAACTGCAGAACAGGTTTTATGCAGAGAACCGTCAGTCGCTGCTCATCATCCTGCAGGGGATGGATAGTGCGGGAAAGGATAGTTTCATCAAGCATATCATGAGCGGCGTGAACCCGCAGGGGCTGAATGTGCATAGCTTCAAGCACCCCTCAGGTCAGGAGCAGGCGCATGACTATCTGTGGCGGCATTATATCTATTTGCCACAGCAGGGACAGATATCGATATTCAACCGCTCTCACTATGAGAATGTACTGATCGCAAAGGTGCATCCGGAGATCGTTCTCGCTGAGCGTATCCCCGGCATAGAAAAGCTTTCTAAGGTGGACAAAGAGTTTTGGATAGAGCGATATGAGCAGATCAATAACTTCGAAAATGTACTGATACAAAACGGTACGAAGATACTCAAGTTCTTTCTGCATCTGTCCAAAGATGAACAGCGCAAGCGATTTCTGGAGCGTATCAGAAATAAAGAAAAGCACTGGAAATTTTCATCGAGCGATATATCCGAGCGTAACTTCTGGCAGGGCTATCAGCATGCATATGAGCAGGCCATCCGGCATACCAGTTCGAAGCATGCTCCCTGGTATATTATCCCTGCAGATGATAAGTGGTACACGCACTTCATAGGCGGCAATATCATTCTCGAAAAGCTCCGCGAGATGAATCCTTTGTTTCCGACGGTGACCAAAGAAGAGAGTGAACTGATGCGTATGGCAAAAGAAAAGCTCGAAAAAGAGTAACAAAAATGCCGTTTTGAGGTAATGAAGTTGTTTAAAGTTGTCGAAGCAAGATAATCAGAAAAGATAATAGCACCAAATTTCTCCAATGCACAGGGTTAGTTTCAAATCTGACCAATAAAGCCT
>CAIXBT010000020.1 GCA_903917755.1 uncultured Bacteroidota bacterium | reverse complement strand
GCTAAAAAAGTAGTAGCTAAGAAAGTTGCTCCAAAGAAAGTGGTGAAAAAAGTTGTGGCAAAAAAGAAAGGAAAGAAATAAAGGATTCATTACAGCACTCGAATAGTGTATTATCCCCTCTTTCCGGAGAGGGCTAGGGAGAATTAACATTGGAAAATTTCATAGACTACGTAAAGATACTGGGCCGCTCAGGACATGGCGGAGCCGGTTGCTCGCATTTCCACCGGGAAAAATTCATACGCAAGGGCGGTCCCGATGGTGGTGATGGAGGGCGTGGTGGTCATATAATTCTAAAGGGCAATAAACAGCTTTGGACCCTCCTGCACCTCAAATACCGCAAGCATATCTTCGCAGATGATGGCGAGAGGGGCGGCAGTGCGCTATGCTTTGGCAAGAGCGGCAAAGATATCATACTCGAGGTGCCGCTGGGCACTGTGGCGAGAGATTTCGAAACGGGGCAGGTGATCTGTGAGATCAATGAACATGATCAGAAAGCGATCTTGCTGGAGGGTGGCATAGGTGGTCAGGGCAATGCTCACTTCAAATCCCCGACCAATCAATCTCCCACTTATGCTCAAACCGGACGCGATGGCATAGAGAAATGGGTAGTGATGGAACTCAAGCTGCTCGCAGATGTGGGCCTCGTAGGCTTCCCCAATGCAGGCAAATCAACTCTGCTGTCAGTTCTATCTGAGGCTAAACCTGAGATAGCAGCATATCCCTTTACGACACTGGTGCCTAACCTCGGCATGGTCTATTACCGCGATACTTATTCGTTTGTGATGGCAGATATACCGGGTATCATAGAGGGTGCATCCGGAGGCAAAGGCCTCGGGGTGAGGTTTCTTAAACATATAGAACGTAATGCCTGTCTGCTATTCATGGTGCCGATAGATGCAGATGATATCATGGGCCAGTATAAAATTCTCCTCAACGAACTCAAACAATTCAATCCGGAACTCCTGCTCAAAGACCGTATGCTGGCCATCACCAAAGCCGATACAGTGGATGAAGAGACCCGAATGATGCTGGAGAAAGAGGTCAAGAAAAAAATGCCGAAGAAACAACCTATAGACTATGTGTTCGTCTCTTCAGCCACAGGCTTCAATCTCGACAAACTCAAGGATATGCTGTGGGCGAGGCTTAATGTCAATCGCGGAATGGAAAAGTAATCTCGTTTTTCCATGAAGGATAAAATCGATGTACAAAGCTGGCTCTTGCTCACCTCTCTCACACTGATATGGGGCACTTCCTATATTCTGATGAAGAAGATCCTGGTGGTCTACACTCCCCTCGAAATGGCATCTCTGAGACTGGGAGTGGCCGGTTTAGTTTGTCTACCGTTCTTAAAGAAAGCATACGAACACATACCAAAAGAAAAGTTCGGCAAAGCGTTTTTTGTAGGCGCCATTGGTAGCGGCATACCTGCATTTTTATTTGCTTTCGCCATGAGCCGTATCAGCAGTTCGGTAGGCGGCATCATCAATTCATTATCCCCTTTATTCACGGTATTGACCGGGCTTATTTTCTGGAATATCAAAACCCCCGCCATCAAGGTGCTCGGTATATTCATTGGTTTCATCGGTGCTCTTGTACTGGTCTTTGGCAAACATGGATTTGAGCTCAGCGGCGATGTGGGATACGCCATACTGCCCGTCATTGCTACACTATGCTATGGCATGAATTCAAACTATGTGCGGCAGAACTTCCCATCTGTCAACAGCATCATGCTAACCGCCCTCGGCATGGTTATGGTGGGCATACCCTCCATCATTATTTTACTCAACACAGATTTTATTTCAAGGTTGCATCATCCGGGTGGTCTCAAGGCACTGGTTTATGTCATCATATTAGGGGGATTCAACACCGTGGTCTCAAACGTACTTTTCTACAAACTCATACAGCGCAGTGGTGCGCTATTTGCAGCATCTGTCACCTATCTGATACCTATCGTGGCCATAGCCTGGGGCATCAGAGACCATGAGGGGATAGCAGCCTATCATTTCGCAGGACTGGCGCTGATACTGATAGGAGTATACTTTGTGAGCAGACAGGGAAATTCAAAAGCCCTGAGCTAAACTTTTTGATAATTTTACCGCATGAAAAAGATCAATTTCTATTCCGGCCCTTCGATATTACCACAGGAAGTACTGGACGGTTGCAAATCTGCCATAGATGATTTCGCGGGAATGGGCCTGTCCATTCTGGAGATCTCACATCGCGCCAAACCATTCGTAGATGTGATGAATGGCGCCCGCGCAATGGTGAAAGAACTCATGGGCCTGGGCGATGAATATGAAGTGCTGTATCTGCAGGGTGGTGCCAGTTCGCAGTTTTTCATGATCCCCTACAATCTCCTCGACAGCAATGATACTGCGGGATACATTGACACAGGTACCTGGGCACATGGCGCGCTGGAAGAAGCCAAACTATTCGGCAGTGTCCATGTGATCGCCTCATCTCAGTCGAGCACATACGATCATATCCCGAAACAATGGGACATGGGTGACAGGCGCCCGAAATACATTCACATCACTACTAACAATACGATCTACGGCACTCAGTGGAGCCCACATTATATCAAAATGCTCCGCGATGAAACGGATATACTGATAGGAGATATGAGCAGCGATATTTTTTCGCGGGATATTGATTATTCGCTCTTTGATATGATATATGCCGGTGCCCAGAAGAATATGGGTGTGGCCGGTGCTACTGTAGTGGTGATCCGGAAAAGCATACTCGGACAGATACATCGCCCGCTACCCAAGATGCTGGACTATAGCGTGCAGATAGAGAATGCCTCTATGAAAAATACGCCATCGATATTTGCAGTTTATGCCTCTTATCTCACTCTGCAATGGATAAAGAAGCAAAGTCTGCAAAGCATCTATGCCACTAACATTCGTAAAGCAGAAAAACTGTATGGTGCCATAGACAGCTCAGATATTTTCATCGGCAATGTGGCCAAAGAAGACCGCTCCATGATGAATGCTTGTTTCACAATGAAAGATAAAACTCAGGATGCCGCATTCAGTGCATTCGCCAAAGATCGTGGAATAGTAGGCATAGAGGGGCATCGATCAGTGGGCGGCTTCAGAGCATCGATCTATAATGCTATGCCCGAAAGCGGTGTGGATGTATTGATACAAGCCATGAAAGATTTTCAAGTAAACAAAAACTAACGGCTGTTAGCTTTGGAGAAAGATATACGTTTCAGGTCTGCAATATACAGCAAAACAAAGACCAGAAGCGGCATCATCACAACTTTATAGCGGACCAGATTGCCCAGCACAGGAGTCATAATTCCGATGACGCTGAAATATAGCCCGACAGACAGACAAAGGAAAAGCAGAACATTGTAGTCATAGGTTTTCTTTCTGTCGCGATATATGATTGCCAATATCAGAAATACAAGTATAGCGATATTTTCTGCTGCACTGAGGATCATCATTGGGTTTCTGTTCTGCCAGATATACGGTTTCATCATAGAGTTCCAGAGTCCCACAGGTAGGTTCGTCACGACAGAAACCATCGTAGAATCTACCACCGGCACTTCACTATAACTACCCGCCTTCATGTATTTAGCCTCAGCTATGGCATATTTCTGTTTCTTTGAAATGATCCTTGCGAAATTTGTTCTCTTATCTATCGGGGCGATACATTGTAGTAAGATCATAGTCAGAACGATCACTCCTGCATACTTTAATATCACCTCTCTCGGAGTAGTTCTATTGATAAAAATATAATAAGCAGCTAGGGCCGGCAGCAGGCAGATCAGCAGAAAATATTTGGTGAGCAATAAGATCGCTATACCCGATAGAAAAATCAAAACTGCCGCAAAGCCTCTCTCCCGGCGCAATAGAAATCCATACAGAAAAAGCCCGATACCTAATATGATCAATGACTCCTTGAGCCCGCCTGATGTCCAGAATAAAAATGAAGGGAATAGGATCGTCAATATGACCCATTTCTTTTTTCCAGCCTCTGCGAAATGCTGAAAGAGCTTTAATAACAATATGCAACCGATGAATGACAGAAAGCAAAAGAAAATAGTATGGACATGGATACTCTCTCCTGATACGAACATCATCAGGGCATTGAGCCGTATCATGAATCGATTTTCATTGAAAGGTACCGCCTTGTTGAAATTGCGCTCCCAGTTTTTCATTTGTCCCGTATAGGTCTCGAGCGATGTATCTTCAGAGCCGCACATCAGACCGGCAAAGGCTGATTTATTTTCGCTGTATGCCAGATGCACATAATGCGCATCATCATAAAACTTATAAATATCGCTGGTAGACCTGTCGGTATAGTAAAAAGTATAGACCGCCCAGAGTGCAAATCCGAAAAAAAGTTTGACGGCAAATAAAGCCGGCGCAGCCCATCTCGGCAATTCATCCAAATAAAAAAACCGCAGCCGATAGCTGAGATAGACCAGCAGGATAATGATCAATATGGGTAATAGTAACTGCACTTCTCCCCAATGATAAAACAATAAGACCTATTAAACAAAGCTAAGTCTAAGTAAACACAAAAGTCAACTCTGATTTTCAACTATTTAATTCACTGATCGATTGAATGGTGCAAATTGTCTCCAACATCACACTTGCGAATTTATTTTAATTGATAATCAATAGAAAGGGAAAGGATTTATTTTTTGAATAGTACTTTGTATTGCATAATACAAGCAAATTATATCTTTGCCTCGGAATCAGCCTAGGCGTTCCGAATTGTCATGAGAATATCTCGCCTGTTTTTAATTTTCGCACTGTGCAGTATAGCGCAGATCGCTTTTTCGCAGACCTACCGGGTGCAGGGAAAAATAATTGATTCCATCAATGGAGAACATCTGGAACTGGTATCAGTGCAGCTTAAGAAACCAGAAGCCACGATCGGCCAATATGTACAATTGACAGATTCTTTGGGAAAATTTCAATTCGACCAGGTCAAACCGGGCAGGTATGAAGTAGTGACCTCCTCTATCGGCTACAAGACCAAAACGGTACCGGTCACTATCAATCAGAATACAGATCTGGGCAATGTAGTGTTGGCTACCTCTGCCAAAACTTTGAGTGAGGCTACGGTGGTGGCAGAAAAACCCGTCATCACGCGGACATCAGAGAAAACGGTTTTCAATGTGGCACAAAGCCCTACCCATCAGTCAGGCACAGCAGAAGATGCATTGAGAAATATGCCGGGAATATCTATAGACAGAAATGGTAACATCAGCATGATAGGTAAGCAGGGAGTGAAAGTGCTGGTAGATGGCAAACCCTCTGTGCTGGCCGAGGCAAATCTGCAGGCCTTTCTGAAATCGATACCTGCCAATACGATAGAGAGCATAGAGCTCATCACCAATCCTTCAGCCCGCTACGATGCTAACGGCAATGCAGGGATCATCAATATAAAACTGAAGAAAGGAAAACGCGAAGGGCTGAACGGATCTACATCTCTGAGTTATGGCATACTGAACAGATACAGTGGCAATGCAGTGATCAACTACAGGAAGGACAAGTTCAACATCTTTGCTACCTATTCGCTCAACTATAAACAAGAGAGCCACCAGTTCACCGACAGGAGAAATATCACTATCAATGATACCCTCAGCCATTACAACCAGAACAATCCCAGCTATGATAAAAACCTGACCAATACGCTGAAAGCAGGGGTCGATTATTTTATCAATGATAAAAATACACTCACCTATACTTTTAGTGGCAGTCACAACTGGTCCAGGTTTTATTCTACCTCTGAGGGATTGAGCATGGATGCCAATTATGACCTGCTGAATAAATATGAATCGAGTACCGTCGACAAGGCATCAAATTTTTCCATCACTAATGATCTCAATTATCTGAAAAAATACGACTCGACAGACAGAGAGCTGATGGTGGACTTTTCGCATACATATGTGAAGGTAGGCGACAACAGCGCCCTCAATTCTTTCGCTTATGATGCTCTGGGAAATGAAGTGCCTGCACAGAACCTAAACAGGAATATGTTTTCAAATAACTCTATCAACAATTTTATTTTTCAGATGAACTATTCCGAACCGCTCAAGTGGGCTGCCGGACATAAGATCGAAACAGGGCTTAAAAATGAGACCACGCTCAATCATAATTCTTATAATGTTTATGATCTGCAGAACGGCATATCGCAGCAAAATCAGCTTCTCAGCAATGGCTTTGATTATTTGGAAAATGTAGCAGCCTTCTATATCATATACAATGGCGCATACAAGGAGCGGCTCAGCTATTCGGGCGGAGTACGGGCAGAGCATACCTTCATCAATAGCAATAAAGACAATGTAGACAAAAACTACCTGAGCCTCTTTCCGAGCGGAACGATATCCGCTGTGCTAAGCAAGACCCAGAACCTCAGTCTGAGCTATAGCCGGAGGGTGCAGAGGCCGGAGTTCAGGCAGATCAATAATTCCGTTATTTATTTCGATCCATACTCTACCTGGCAGGGCAACCCCTACCTCACCCCTGCTTTCAGCAATATCATCAGTCTGGCCTATTCGATCAATATCAAAAAAACAATGATCACACTCAGCTCTGAAAATACATTCACTATCGGCCAGATCACAGAGTCATCTACAGTAGATAGCCAGCGAATAACGAGAGGAACGACGATAAATGGCGGTGCCTCACGCAATATAGGCGGTAGCCTGTATCTCAAATCTGACCTGACCAAATGGTGGACGGTACAAATGAATCATTATTTCGCATGGGAGAAATTCGACTACAAGCAGAATGTCAACACAGGTCCTATAGTCGGTACGTATTATAACCTGTGGATGAGTACTGATTTTAAATTTTGGAAAACAACCGTATTCAATATCAATGGCTGGTTCAACACTGGCGACCTGTTTCCACAAGGCAAAACAAAACCTGTAGGAGTGCTGAACGCAAGCATCAAAAAGACTTTTCTTAAAGACAAACTATCTGTGAGCGTACTGGCCCAGAATATTCTGAACACGATGAAGTTTCAATGGTATGTCAACACTGCCGGGCTTCATACGAATGGTTCCTGGCAGAATTACAGCAGAGCCGTGGTCATATCATTGACCTATAGATTCGGCAAAGAGAACAAGAGCGCTCCACATAAAGATCTGGAAGAAAACAGCCGTCTGGGCGGTGGCGGTGGCGGCAAAGGGAAATAGAATTATTTGCCGTGTGTCTTTAGAAACCCTGCACCATCTGGAGTCAGTGCATTGATATATTCCTTATCATTCTTATTGAATTGTACATATCCTGAGCTGTCACTGTTGAGGTATAGATTGCCCATCAGATAGGCTCGTCCATCTATCTGCCACATGATAGTTCCGTCCTGCTGTGCATTAGTCCTTTTGGGTACCGCCTTGGTACTGACGAATGAGGTGAAAAATTTGACATTCCTGCCTTCGAGAGACATGCTGCCCCCCTTGCCCGTTATGAAAACGATATCCAGCTGCGTGCATGAGTCATGCAGGGTGTTGTATATGGCAGCCGGCAGTGGTATAGTAGAGGGTTTGACCACAGGAAGCGGTTTCCTCTGCTGAGGTTGAGGCTGCTGAGCGCAGGCTGCGATCGAAAAGAAAACAGCCAGTAGTATGAGGGTCTTTTGCATAATGATTTACCTTTTCAAATCTGATGCCAATATTAAAAGAAAAAGGAGACAAAGGAAAAGTCCCTCGCTTTCATATTACATCACGATCGGTTCAGACACTTTGAGGACATGCTTATAATACTCTTCATAGATGGGCAGGATATTGACTATGTCTAATCGTTTGGCCTGTTCGAAGGCCTTCTTCTTAAATTGGCTCAGCCGCGTCTCATCTCCCAGAATGAAAATGGCATTGCGGGCCATATCGTCCACATCTCCCACATTGCTGAGGAAACCCGTTTCGCCCTGAATATTGATCTCGGGCAGGCCACCCGCGTTAGAAGATATGACGGGCACCTCACAAGCCATAGCCTCCAGAGCTGCCAAACCAAAGCTCTCCTGCTCTGAGGGCAACACAAACAGGTCTGCTATGGCCAGCAGGTCTTCTATTGCGTCCTGCTTGCCCAGAAACCGTACATGCTCACAAACGCCGAGCTCTCGACACATCATTTCGCAATTCATACGTTCGGGGCCGTCGCCTATAAGCAGCAGTTTTGAAGGTATCTTAGGCAATAGCTTATCAAACATCAGCACCACATCTTCCACTCGTTTTACCTTGCGAAAGTTTGATACGTGCATGACTATTTTTTCGCCATTGGGAGCTATCGCTTTTTTGAAATGCTCCTTATTGGTCTTTTTGAAACGTGAAAAGTCGATGAAATTGGGTATCACTTCGATCTCTCGTCTCAATCTGAAATTCTGGAGTGTCTCATCCTTCAGATGGCTCGACACAGAGGTGATGCCATCGGAATGATTGAGAGAATATTCCACTACGGGTCGGTAGCTGGGGTCTCTGCCTACCAGTGTAATATCAGTGCCGTGCAGTGTGGTGATGAACGGGATACAGATCCCCTCCTCCCGCAGAATGGACTTGGCCATCAGTGCGGCAGAGGCATGCGGGATAGCATAGTGCACATGCAGCAGGTCCAGACGCTCGAACTTCACGACATCGACCATCTTGCTGGCCAGTGCTGACTCATATGGCTGATACTGAAAAAGAGGATAGTCTAGTGCAGACACCTCATGATAAAAGACATTCTCATGAAAACCCTCCAGACGCACAGGCTCCCGGTAAGTAATAAAATGCACTTTGTGACCCTGACGCGCCAGTGCCATACCCAGCTCTGTGGCCACCACTCCACTACCGCCATATGTGGGGTAGCAAACAATACCTACTTTCATTCGAATCCTTTTTGGTTTTAATAAATACAAGTTCTCAAAGGGATATGTAATTTAACTTTTACTCTCTATAATTCAGACTTTGAATGAAAAATTTAAAGTCATTGTCATCACATACAATTCGCCACATTAAATATTTTTCATAACAATCAATCCATTAATAAGTTTAAAGCACGCACAATAAATTCGGACGTTCCGCTTTTATTAATTGTTAATTTCTAAATTCACCACCCTAATACCAATCCACTTATAATGCTCAAATACAAAGCAGACCTCAAGTCAGTTCTTTATATCATTATCACCACGGTTCTTTTTGCGTATCTATGGCACACCGGTTTCAACTGGACCAGCCCCATATTTTGGATCGCTTTCATCATTTATCTCCACTTTTCGGTAGCCGTGTCTGTCATGACACACAACCACAACCATATCAATATGTGGACCAATAAGGCGCTCAATTTATTGACGGATTGGTGGCTCACTGTATTTTACGGCCTGCCTATTTTTGTGTGGATACCTACTCACAATCGCAATCACCATCGCTACAATAACAAAGAAGGTGACGTGACCCGTACATACAGACACACAGAGGACAACAATATGGTATCGCTGATTCAGTATCCTACCATCAGCGGGGTCAACCAGATGAAGGAGAGTATCATCCCCTATATGGCTGAACTCAAAGCCCGAAACTTGAAGCAATATCGTGAGAACTGGGTCCAGATCCTGGTTTTGGTGGCATGGATGCTTGTGTTTTTTGTATGGAGCTGGAAGAAGGCCTTGCTCTTTATCTTGATCCCGCAGCAGGTATCTCAGATCACGGTCATCATCTTTAACTATATTCAGCACATACATGCAGATGAAGAGTCAGATTATAATCACTCACGCAATTTCATGTGGGTGAATTTCTTTATGCTCAATAATGGATATCATACCATTCACCATGAGCGCGCTGTGATACACTGGAGCGAAACTCCGGAGGGTCACAAGAGCATAGCCCATCTGATAGATCCATCATTGATAGAGAAGAGTTTTTGGGGTTATATCATCCGCACCTATGTGGTGAGTATCTTCGTACCAAAATACCGCTCGCACTCCATGAGGCTCGACAGGCTGGCCAGAATACAGCAGCAAGAAGAGGCCGCCAAACAATCAGCTGCCTAGCCCTTAGTCATTCATTAGAAAGCTCGTCCATACGCTTTTGCTCTTCTTGCCGTTTTTGACATCGAGGCGTATATAGACCTTTGTGCCTTTCTTGACCTTATGTATCTCATGGATCATTTCATCATTGGGCTTATCGGCCTTCACATACAGGTTCTTGCTGTAGTTCTTATTCACCAGAGACATGGTGATAGCTGTTATCACATTGTCTTTATTATAATGGCCATTGTCCAGATAGCCGAAAGAGCATTTTTCCGGAAAATCCCTTCTGCTGTAATTCATATTCCGTTCCAGCACTATATTATTGACCGTGATATTGATGGATTTGTTTGGATTGACCATCGGGAAAGCCCTCGCTTGTGCCAGCAGAATGAACCGATGCTGAAGCAATATCCGCCCGTTATTAGAGAAGCCTATGATGCGCAGCGTGGCAGTATCTACTCCTTCCTTGAGTGCAGTCTTGGGTCTGATGGAGAGAAATGAGTCGGTCCTCGTCGCCAGCCCTTTGTCAAAAAACAGCTCGGAGAATCTGTATTTCGCCGAGAACTGTAGCATAAACAGGTACTCCTTATCAGCACTCAGTGTATCCAGCAATGGTATGATCTTTATTTCTTCTCTGCCTCGCAGAGGGATGTAAATATCCGAAGCATAAGGATTAGAATTTTTGCCCTGTGCGGATAACAGTATAGGAGATAATAGAAACAGAATAGCAAGGAGTCTTAATGACAGGTGGTGGTCCATGCTTGTTTTGAGTTACTCGACGGTCTCAGTCCATTCGTTATACAACTCAGTGAGAAAAATATTTTCCTCTCTGGTGATCGGGCGTGTGGCCTTAGAAAGTTTGATAGCAAAATCGATCAGGTGCAGACGCTCTTTCTCGGTAGAATCTTCATAAAAATCATCCATCGCTTTCTGATAATGCACCATATAGTCATCCTCCTTGATGTTGCTTATCTTTTCCAGTTCCTTGTCGAGGCTGATGCGTATCGGAAAATTCTCCGCTATATACTCAGCTATGATGCGGTCTTCAGCCACACTAAATTTGTGGTCTACTGCTGACAATAGCATCAATATGTGGTATCCTGCTATCGATTTGTTCATTCTTCCGTTTGGCATAACTCGTATTTTGAAAGTAAATTAAACAATATTTTTATCTATTGGTATTGAAGGGAAGATTTTTTTAACTCACTTTTTATCCTCTCCAAAAGCGAGGTCGGTTTTAAAACCCGCACACCCGAACCATAACTCAAAAGCTGCATCACTAATTCTGTATTGACCATCACCTGCAGGCTGATACGACATTCCGTATCCGTTTCTTTCACAACCTTTTGCGAATGGTGCAGGGGCTGCGACTGCACATATTTGCCCTGAGTGGGGCTGAATGACAGAAGCACTGTCTCCGCTTTATTGTCGCCCTCTGTAATGCCAAATACATTCTGAAAATATTTCTCACTGTCAAACTCACCACCCGAAAAAATAATGTCAGTGACCTTAAGGTCAACGAAACGATCAAAGGCAAACGTTTTGACCTTAGGTATCATGTCTGAGGTCACATTTCCTATCAGATAGAACCGGCTTTTGAATTCCCGCACCACATAGGGCTCTATGATATGCTCTTTGGTACTCTGGTCATCAAACTTCTGATACCGGAGCTGAATGCGTCTCTTCTCGCGAATGGCTTTGACTATTTGCTCCACATATTCTATCCCTTTATAACTGTTGGGCCTGTCGAACTGGATGATATTGGTCTCGCCACGTGTCTGTTTATTGAAACGCACGGTTTCGGCTATTTTCATAATGGCTTCCTCAAACTCTTTGATAGCAGGCAGTCCCTTGAACTGGTCTAGCAGGCTGATGGCAAACTCCAATCCATGCAGATCATCTGCCGTGACGGGGAGATTATTGATAGAGTAGCCCGGATCTGCATATGAATATGATTTCATACCCCTGTCAAATATGATCGGCGCTTCAAATTTCAGCGATTGACTGTAGCGCATCTCCTGTATGTCGAGCTGCACCGTTCGTTTGGCCACAGGCCGGTCCAGGTGCTCACTCACATGCGCTATCAATTGCTCGAGTGTGGGGTTCGGTTTGCGCCGCAACCTCTCGTCTATGAGCCTGTATCTGGTGAAAGCATCTCTGTTTAATGGCATATTACAAGGCTGATTTTGTGTGAAAAAAGGTTACAAGGCATTGTGGATAGAATAAATCCTTCGTTTGTATCATTCCCCTCTGCGTTGCGTATTGGCTATCAATGAGAATGGCCGCATACCTGCAAATGTAAAGATTATTTCGACTACGCAAATACATTGCGC
>CAIXBT010000019.1 GCA_903917755.1 uncultured Bacteroidota bacterium | reverse complement strand
GGCCTTTCTTTACTTCTATTTTAGCAGTAGAGTCACCTATCTTTTTCTCAGATAGTTGTATCTCCAGTTTCTGAAGTTCGATCTCTTTGCTTAGTGCTTCAAACTCACGATTGTTCTTTACTGAGTTTTGTTGTTTCTCATAGCGTGTGATGAGTTCTTTGGCCATGGCCTTCGCATTTTTGCGATTGTTCATGTCCTCATCCAGTTCTGTCAGCTCCTCATTGAGGTTGCTCAGACGTACATTGAGACCCGTGATGACATCTTCCAGTATCTGCACTTCCTCCGGCAACTCGCCTTTGAGGATCTTGATCTTATCTACTTTAGTATCGATCTGCTGCAGATTCCACAGCTGAAGCAATCTTTCTTCTACGGATAATTCTTTGTCTTTTGTTGCTGCCATTTCTTATATGTAATTTACAGGATTGGTGTGTACTTTTGATAAAAGGAACGCAAATGTAGGGAATTTTTCGGATAAATGGCGAAATAATAGGTCCTTGGTAAACTGCTCGCTCTCATAATGCCCTACATCTGCCAGCAGGATCCGGCCCTCCGCATCAAAAAACTCATGGTATTTGATGTCTGATGTGATATAAACGTCTGCTTTTGAGTTTATTGCATCAGACAGGAGGAATCTGCCCGCCCCACCGCAGACAGCTACGGTCTCGACTGTTTTGCCGAGCAGCGGGGTGTGTCGTACCACTCCGGCATGAAGCTCCTTTTTGACCTTTTTTAGGAAAGTCAGCTCATCCATCGGTTTTTTGAGTCGGCCTATCATACCGGAACCGACAGAAGCCAGCGCATTATCTAAAGAAACAATATCGTAAGCTACTTCCTCATAGGGATGGGCATCTTTGAGGGCTGCCACTATCCTGTTTTCGATATTGGCCGGAAAGATCACCTCGAGTTTTCCCTCTTCTACCTGCTCCAGTTTACCTTTCTTGCCGATAGCAGGGTTTGCCTTTTCATTTCCGCGAAAAGTGCCATGTCCTGTCGTGTTAAAACTCGTCTCCGAATAATTGCCGATATATCCCGCACCGGCATCAAACACGGCCTGACGTACCCGCTCATAGTCAGACAGCGGGATGAAGGTATAGAGCTTTTTCAGCAGGCCTTTTTTAGGCGCTAGTATCTGATGGTCCCATATGCCGAGTTTCTCGCAGATCATGGCATTGACACCTGTCATCACATTATCGTAATTGGTATGGATGGCGTAGATACCGATGTCGTGTTTGATGGCTTTCATGACCGTACGTTCCACATAGGTCTTGCCATTGAATTTTTTCATTCCCGAAAAGACGATGGGATGATGGGCTATGATAAGCTGACATTTCTCTTTAATGGCTTCATCGACCACGGCTTCAGTGCAGTCGAGGGTGATGAGGACTTTTTTTGCGACAGCGTTCTTATCGCCGACTATCAGGCCGCTATTGTCGTAGCTCTCCTGATAGGCTAGCGGTGCGATGGATTCGAGGAACCCGGTTATATCTTTGATCTGCATGAAATAGTATTGAGTATTTAGTACTTAGTATCGAGACAAATGCAATTTATAAAGGTATTTCAAACTCCTTCGCAAGTTCTAACACATATTTGCGATGGCCCGTTATTTTTATTTCATAAAGATATTACTCAAATAGTATTTCTCCCTTAGTTATGCTTGAAAGCCTTGTTCTAAAGTGAGTAATATTCAGGAATTGGCTTTAACGGCCTTGAAGAAAATTTTAGATCATTTATCTCCCGTACAAAAAAACCGAAATTTACAGTGAACTAAGCGTTAGATAGGCTACTTTGAAAATCAATCAATGCCAAATACCGATCTATGTTTGAAGAATGCCTGTCAGATCATAGCAGTTCAGGAAAATGCCTGGAGATTATATCCATCATGATGGCCTGACTGAGAGGCTTATTTCTGAATTCTGATATCTCGCCATATTTTTTGGCCTGCTGCAGATCATCCGGATTGAGAGATGTGGTCAGCATCACGATAACGGCTGTCCCTTTTTGGCTCTCGTTCAGTTTCCCATATTCTTCGAGAAAGGACCAGCCGTTCATACGCGGCATATTGATATCGAGAAATATCAGGTCAGGTTTGGGATGTTTGCCTTCTTTGGTAGAGAGGAGATAGTTGATAGCGGCCTCACCATTGAGCTCTACATGCACATGGTCAGCGCACTCCGCCTTTTTGATGACCATTTTGTGCAAAAAATTTGTAGCCTGATCATCATCTATCAGGAGTATTGTATTGAGTTTCTTTTTCATCATCCTTCCATATCTATGGTGAAATAAAATGTGCTTCCCTTGCCATAAGTAGATTCTACCCAGATACTACCATTGTGCAGCTCAGCTATTTTTTTGCAATATGCTAATCCTATCCCTGTGCCATTATACTCATGCCGGTCATGCAGGCGTTGGAAAATAACAAATATCTTTTCTCTGTTTTTGTCTTCGATACCGATGCCATTGTCCGTCACGGCAAAGGTCCACTTATCGTATTTTTTCTTAGCCGAAATATTTATCTCCAAGGGCATATCAGCTTTTCTGAATTTAATGGCATTGATGATCAGGTTTTGAAAAAGTTGAGTCAGTTCTACCGGATATGCGTTCAATGTCGGCAGTTTGCCTACTTTGATCTCTGCTTTGCTTTCGGCTATCATGAGCCCGAGGTCATCGATCACATTTTTCACCAGCTCATTGCAGTCTACATGTTCCAGTTTCCGGGCTTTGCCTAATCGGGAATAGAAGAGAAGCCCCTTCACGAGTTCCATCATCCTACGGGTAGAAGCGGATATGAAATTAATGTATTTTTCTGCATTCTCATCCAGCTGGTCATGGTATTCTTCTTCGAGCAGCTCTACGAAACTGCTCACTGTCTGCAGGGGTTCCAGCAGGTCATGTGAAGCGATGAATGTAAACTGCTCCATCTCTTTATTTTTGACTTCGAGCAGGGCGTATTTTCTGATATTGGCCTCGGCCTCTTTGACCTGGGTGATATCGGTAGAGATACCCAAAAATCCTATTGTTTTATTATTCGCATCATGAATGGGTGAGACCACCGTATGAGCGTAAAATGTGCTGCCATCTTTACGCTTATATATACATTCTTTGGCTTCGTAGCCTTCCTGTCTGGCACCCTCGACCAGCGCATCAAATCCTTTGACCTCAGTGCCGAATTTCTGATTGATCTCTTCTGCTTTCTTTTCTATCGCACCTTTGACCTGTATCAGCTCGGGTGTAGCTATGCCCACCACCTCCTCTGCCTTATAGCCGAATAATTCTTCAGCACCTTTGCTAAAGTGGGTGATAGCTCCCTTCATATCTGTACTGATAATGGATACCCGGATACCGGAGTTGAAGAGGGCGGTGAGTTCTTCGTTGACCTGCATGAGTTCATCTTCCGCCTTTTTCTTTTCGGTAATATCATCGATCTCGCACACGAAATGTACGGGTTCGCCTGCTGAATCCCTGACCAGAGACAAGGTGACATTGGCCCATACGATAGAGCCATTCTTATGAAGGAACCGTTTAGCCCTGTGATAGTAATCTATCTCACCATTGAGCATCTGCCATCCTAACCTGATATCCTCGGCCACATCTTCGGGATATGTCACTTCTAAACTGGAGCGTTGAGACAATTCCTGAATGGAATATCCCAGCAGTTCACACAGCTTGTTATTGACCCTGATAGCTTTACCCTTGAGTGAGAGGAGGGCCATGCCCATACCTGAGAGATCAAATGACTGCCTGAATTGCTCTTCATTGAGCTGAAGCTGGAGTTGTGTTTTCTTTTGGCTATCAATATCCTGAAAGAGTCCGTATGTACGTATGCATTTGCCATCTTTAAATTCGGCCTGGCCTATGGTGCGGCACCATATCTCTCTGCCTGAGGGAGTGACCAGCAGCAGGTCTATGTCAAACGGAGTCCCATTCTCTATAGCATCTCTCAGCACTCTTTGTATAGATTGCCGATTTTCACCTTCTTTGAAAAGATCAAGGGATGTATCATAGCTCGGCTGAAAATCTTGCGGCACATCGAGTATCACTCTGGTCATTCTGGACCATGTGACGGTCTTTGCGACCTGATCTACCTCCCATGTACCGATACGCGCAGCTTCGTTAGTGCGGTCGAGTATCAATTCTATTCTGCTTTTTTCGTCCTCTGCTTTTTTCTTTTCGGTGATATCCTCTATCTCGCATACGAAGTGTACAGGGTGGCCATCTGAATCTCTGACCAGTGACACAGTGATATTAGCCCAAACCACAGATCCGTTTTTGTGAATGTATCTTTTGGTGCGGTGATAGAATTCAAACTCTCTGTTTATCAGTCTGCCTGTAAAATCAATTTCCGTCTGTCTATCGTCAGGATGTGTGATGTCGAGGAAGGTTCTTGAGTAGAACTCTTCATAGGTATAACCCAATATCTCGCAAAGTCTTTTGTTGACCCGTTTGGGAATTTTGTTTGGGGCGATAAGCGCCATGCCCATACCTGACAGGTCAAATGAATTTCTGAATTGCTCTTCGCTCAGCTGTAGCTCGATCTGGGTTCTCTTTTGGGCATCTATATCCTGCATTATCCCATAGATACGGACACATTTGCCATCTATAAATTCTGGACGACCTACCTCTCGGCACCATATTTCACGCCCCCGGGCAGTGACGAGTATCAGTTCCAGATCGAAAGGCGTACCAAACTGCACCGCATTGTTAAATGCATTTCTTATCACATTGAGACCCTCGCCGGGGAGATGAAACTTGCTCGCAGTTTCGAAGGTCGGTTCATAATCGTCATCCACTTCATGCAGGTCTCTGGTCACTTTAGACCAGGTGATCTTATTAGTGATCAGGTCCACCTCCCATGCACCTATTCGGGCAGTTTCGTTTGTGGTCTGAAGTATCTCTTCTATTTTTTTCTTCTCCGCCAGATTTATCTTTTGTTCGGTTATATCTTCTATCTCAGATATAGCATGTACAGGCTTGCCCCTGAGCGTCTCTGACCAGAGTGACGGTGATATTGGCCCATACGATAGAACCATTTTTATGTATGTAGCGTTTGGTCAGGTGATATTGCTCCATCTCTCCATCGAGCATTCGGCGGGCGTGGTCACGGTCTGCAGCTAAGTCGTCAGGATGGGTTATCTCAGCTACCTGTTTCGAGTATAGTTCTTCTTTGGTATAACCTAGTATATCACAGATCTTTTTATTGACCAGAATGGGCATTAACTGAGGGGAAACGAGTGCCATACCTGTTCCTGACATTTCGAAGGTGTTCCTGAATTGTTCTTCACGGAACTGAAGTTTTAGCTGAGTCCTTTTTTGTTCATCTATATCCTGCAGTATCCCGAAAACGCGTGCACATCTGCCATCGATAAATTCGGCCTGGCTGGTGCTGCGGCACCATACTTCCCTGCCGGTAGCGGTGACCACTATCACTTCTGCGATATAGGGTTTGCCGGTCGCTATCGCCTCATTGATAGAATTTTGGATCCGGTCACGATGTTCACCTTCTTTAAAAAAACTCATGGCCTTGGTCAGATCAGGCTGATAGTCATCCGGCACCTCTCTGAGCTGGCGGGACACACCCGACCATGTCAGCGTATCGTCTATCACATCATACTCCCATGCGCCTATACGTGCGCTGTGGCTGCAGATCTCCAGTATTTCATCGACTTTTCTTCTTTCCTCTTCGGCTTTTTTCTGTTCGGTCAGATCGTGCGTAACCTTAGAAAATCCGATCAGCTGTTTATCTCTGTCATACAAGGGCGATATCATAACATCTGCCCAAAATCGCGAGCCGTCTTTGCGCATGCGCCATCCTATATCATGCACACTTCCCTTTTCGGCAGCAGCCTTCAGGATGATCTGCGGCAGGCCATTATTATTATCCTCTTCCGTAAAGAAAATATCAAAACCCAGCCCGATGACCTCTGACCCTATATAACCCTTGATGAGCTCCGCACCTTTATTCCAGCTTTTAATGACACCATGCGCATCCAGTAGCAGGATGGCATGATCCTGCACACTGTCTATCAGTAGCCTGTATACGTCCTGTTCAGGACCAAGATCGAGGGGATCTCGTGTCATGCTTCTTAACTTTCGCTTATCATCAAATATTGCCAATATTGGTATAAACAACAAAGATGAGACATTTAAAGATAGTTTATTTTAAAAACTTAAACGATAAATGTTGTAAAAACACGGTATGCAAAATGATCGAGTTTTTAAGACTTATTATCAGTTTGATTTACGGCAAATAGCTTAATTTTGTTGTCTAAAATCACAGATATGAATGTAATGTCTTACAACAAGGAAGAGGTAAAACTGATGCAATCTTCCTTTATCACCAAGGTGTATGCATGGATGTGCATGGCGCTAATGATCACGGCACTCACAGCGGTGTATGTGGCCAGTTCGCCGGCATTGACCCAATTGATACTGGGCAACAGGATCGTTTTTTATATCGCTCTTTTCGGAGAACTGGGACTGGTGTTCTTTCTGGTTGGAGCGTTGGGGCGGATATCTGCCATGACCGCTACACTTCTCTTTATCGTGTATTCGATAGTGAACGGGCTGACCCTGTCGGTCATATTTTTCCGTTTCACCGGCAGTTCGATCGGCACTACATTTCTGGTCACCGCAGGCACCTTCGGGGCCATGAGTTTATATGGATACACTACTAAACGCGACCTCACCAGCATCGGCAATCTGCTGATCATGGCGCTGTTTGGCTTCATCATTGCTTCGGTGGTGAATATGTTTCTGCACAGTCCGGTTTTTCACTATATCATCACGTATCTGGGCATCCTGATATTCATAGGGCTGACCGCTTATGACACACAGAAACTGAAAGCAATGGCGGCAGAGGGTTTCGAGACATCTGAAGGCATGCGCAAGGGCGCGATAATGGGTGCCCTGTCGCTCTATCTTGACTTCATAAATCTTTTCCTGCTGCTGTTGAATCTCTTTGGAGATAGGAGAAATTAAAAGAAATAG
>CAIXBT010000018.1 GCA_903917755.1 uncultured Bacteroidota bacterium | reverse complement strand
TCCGGAAGACCTAAAAGTTCAATTTTAATTTAATACTCCAATTCCACATACCTGAATATATCAAGTACTTTGGGTAAGTCTGAGTTCTCGGTTTTCGATTTTATAAGAAATGGGGACATATTTAGTCACATACAATCCTGTATGCTCTAACAAAAAAGGGAGAGCTGCTGCGACCTACCACAAGTTGCCGCGATTCATAGATGGCTCGACAAGGAAAGAGCCGGATTTAGAATTAACCTATCCTTCCATCTCTTCCTTGTGCCGGGGTAAAAATTTTGCGCCTCGGCTTGAGGTCGGAGACATAGTGATATATTTGACAAAAAAGGGAACGTATGATGGGCTGAAGCCATCACACTATAGGCTCACTGCAATTCTGAGTGTGATGGAGGTGTTCGACAATCATTCTGATGCTGCGGAGTGGTATATGAAGAATGACATAAGAATTCCGTCGAATTGTATGGTCAAAGGAAACAAACCAGTGCATGCCGCAAAAACAATAGTTACGGGTTGCGAGACAGCAGAGTCAGCTTACAACTATAGGTCAAAACAGCATTCGAAGTTCTTAGCATGCGAAAATGTGGTCCGACCAAACCTCGTTAACCCACCGGTGCTGGATGTGAAAAGTATTTTTACCAGTGGCATACCGGGCACACAAAACCCGAAGAAAGACGGCGTAACCGAACTACAGTTAGCGGAACTTAAAAAAAGTCTGAAAAATTCTCACCCCTCACAGATAGCGAATCCTTGACAAGCTGGACGGGACCATCTGCAATTTATGATGAAGTTTACCTGCACACTAATATGCACTTTGTTTCACGATAGTTGTGCGAGCTATTGGCGCGAACTTAAGTTCCTTTATATTCCCATTGCTGCCGGGCCCAGGTGCACTGTTTGACGGTCAGTGCTGACCGGGAGCGCTGGTTTACAGCACTCCTGTGCCGTCTGATGCCCAAGTTTGCGAGCAGCCCCAGGCAAAAACCCTTGAAACCAACTGTCCAGCTGGGCCAACCAAACAAAGTAAAGACCCCTTGTATATCAATAGATTGCAAGGGGTTTTGAATTTTAGTTCACCTTATACATCCGGTCAGATCAAATCAGACCGTTCGCATCATGTAGCTGATATGCCCCTCGCATGATCAGGCTGTTTTTTATATTTGTTACATTTGAAGTAGTACTATTGGCACCGCAGCCGCTATTTCCACCGCCACTTACTCCAGCTATAGACAGTATATGAAATTCAACTATTTCAAAGGACGCTATCTGTCATCGGGTTTACACCTCGTGGTGTATGTAGTTTGTGTCTGCTTTGGGCTGCTGTTTATGTCGCAATACAGGTTCTCAGACACAGTGCCACTCGCCGGAGATGAGTGGGAATACCAGTCTATCGCCGTCAATCTGATACATGATCATGGGTTTCCGGTATCAGGCTGCTATGAAGATTCCTCTGTCTATAAGTTCCGCTACCAGCCCGGTGTGAATGCTGACCAGACATGGCATAATTTCTATGATAAGGGGCGTGGCTATGACTTCTACCGAAATCCTGTTTATCCGTTTTTCGTAGCGGCTGTGTATAGGATATGCGGAGTCAGTCCTGATATACTCAGGCTGGTACAGTTTCTGCTGCTCATACTGGCCGGTTCCCTGCTGCCATATCTATGCTGTCGTATGTCACTGCCGAGGGGAATGCTGATCGGTATGATGGCATATGTAGCTTTTCTGATCTTAGATCATAGCTATGCATCTGAGGTGATGTGCGAGGCGCTTATCGTGGTGTATACTATTGCATTTGTTTGGGCCTATGTGGTACTCGGCCATCGGCAGCGAATGTCTGATGCATTTGTTTTGGGTGTGATGATGGGCATTGGATTGCTTTTGAAAAATTACTTCCTGCCTTTATTCATTTTCATAGCGGCCTATGAACTCTATCTTGCCTTCATTTCAAAAAAAGCGCCAAAGAGCAATGTCCTGTCGCTGATCATGGGTATAATACTGACCATACTGCCCTGGAGCATCTATGCCAATCATGAACTGGATAAGGTAAAACCCGGCCATGCTGTGATACTCATTACCTCACAGGGAGATGATGTATTGCTGGGATCGAATAATGAATACTCCTCTGACGGGCTCTGGCACCCTGAGTGGTCATCGTATCCGGGGAGTTTCTACGACAGACCGGAGATCAAAGCCCATGCAGGATGGTGGCAGACCTGTTCTTTTTATTATCACGATCCGGCTTCGGTACCTTATTATTTTTCATCAAAGATCATGATGGGGCTTTTTGCCACATGGTCGCAACTGGCATTTTATCTCAGTGTGCTGAGCTATGTGATCGTAAATAAAGTAAAGCGCAGGCTTCTGCTGCTCATACCTGTCATAGCTCTGGCAGTAGTTGCATTGGCAACAGGAGGTCATATACACAGCCTGCTGATAGGCATCGCCGACTCCGGCCTGAATATACATCACCGACTTCGCTATCCGCTCATTGCCATCACCATCGCCACACTATGGATGTACTTTCGCATACAGGTCAGGCAGGCATATCGCTTACCATATATATGCTGGTCGCTGCTCGCCAACTTCGTACTTCTTACATTGATATTCTACGGCAATAGCCGAATCACGGGAGTAGTGGATTTCATATGCCTCATAGTGGCATTTTACAATTGTTCAGAGATCATATCTATGCTGAGGCAGGGCAGGCTGCAAGGCAAATGAATAAATCATTGACCAGTCGGGCCAATCCATCGAAAAAAACCTCTTCGACAAGGTTTTTTCATTTTACCTGCATACATTAGTCTCCTAAAATCCACCACAATGAAAGTCATTAAATTATCCTTGTCTCTATTACTTCTTATCCTCACACTGACTATGGCCGCACAAAATACCGTCAGCAAAAAGTATAACCGGAAGATCGTTTTCTCCAGAGCGAGATCATTACAGGTCAGGAGAATGAATCGGCATTCATTAGCGAGTACAAACCCGGTGAGCCCTTGTATTACAAGCTTTTCATGGATAGTACGATCAAACAATTTCTCGAAAAATGGCGCCATGCCAAAAGCGCTCCGAGCACTTTCAAATTTTTCTACACCAAATACTATATAGATGATGTCTATACCAGTGGCTATAAAATAGACCTCTCCACATTGACAGATGATCAGTTTATGAACACATCCACCTTCGGTGCGGCCCTGAGCGGAGGCTCCGGTTCAGATCCTTACAAGATGGACGAGCGGTTCAAGGAATTTCTGGGTACAGCCGGAGATAAACTGAACGGAAAGCACAAAATAAAAATAGAAGTATTCATGTATGACAAATACCACGTCTATGAAATGTTTGGATCAGGTACACTGGACATAAACGGCGAAGGGGGAAACATGGCGGCCAATGCAGCGGGCATCAAAGATGAGTTTCATCAGAAGCACCTTCGCAAAATAGTTTTCGGTAGTAAGCCGCTCGGCGCAGAACTGAAGGAAAGCGACGTGATCAGCGATTATACCGTCGGTCAGCCGCTCTACTACAGAATATTCATGGACAATACCATGAAAAACTATATCTCCAAGCATTATAAAAACACATACGCGCTGTCATTCTTTCATAACGTGTATGTGAAGTTCTATCTGGATGGCCAGCTCGCCAAGATCGATGAATTGTCCAATCGTGGCTCTATCACTTTCACCGATAATGAGATGATGACACTGACTAATTACGGCGGATACGTATTCGTGAGCAAGCGCGATGAGAAGGAGAAACAAAGTCTCATGCCTGTTTTCGAAAAACTCCTGTTTACTCACAACAAGTCACTATCCGGCACCCACAAACTGAAAATGGAAGTGTATCTCTACTCTCAGGGACTCAATCAAACTGTAGAAATGCTGGGCGAAGGCGAACTGAATATACACCTGACCACTATCAATCACAGCGACCCCGAACTCTGCTTCAAACCTACGGCAGCAGCCAGCGATCCTGACCTCGAAGCGAAATTCGTAAGTGCCTACAACAAAGACAACCCCGGCGCAGTGGCCAAAAAAGCATGGCTGAAATATACTAACTGGGATGTGCGCAAAAATGAACTGACAGGAGCTATACTAAACAAATATCGCAACGCTACCCTTCTGGTACAAACTGCAGAAGGCAATTGCAGCTATATGGAAGCAACCTTTGCGATGGATTATGAAGGAAACGGCAAGTACGGATATATACATTTCTCAGGCCTCGTACCGGGCACCTATCGACCCATTCTCTGCGAATGCCTGAAATGATCAAGATATGAAATCATTAGCTATTCAGCGAAATTAATCCCCGGGATTTTTTCTTGTGTAACAATTGTTACGCTGAGATATTTCTTTGTTTACTTCTCCACTTTAGGGCTGGCCAATATCGATCCGCACAGGCCTGCTCACACCCTCAAAACGCAATGGCAGCAAGCCATTCACAATACAACTCTTGTATATTATCAGGTTAATTGAATCATATCACAGGCTATACTGACTCTTGTCATTAAGCACAATTGATCTTGCCCGTACTTTTGACCCGTAATTAATTGATCACCAAAAGCACGTAATGAAAAGGTTATTGATATTAGGAGCAGGTACCGCCGGAACCATG
>CAIXBT010000017.1 GCA_903917755.1 uncultured Bacteroidota bacterium | reverse complement strand
TGTGGGAGCTACAGGGTTCGAACCTGTGACCCTCTGCTTGTAAGGCAGATGCTCTGAACCAGCTGAGCTAAGCTCCCGTTTTCGTTTGGGGACTGCAAAAATAGTTCAGTTCTTGAATTTTGCAATAGTATCAGCGTTTTTTTTCAAAAAAAGAATGTATTAAGCAAATTTCTACTGTGGCACTTTGTTTTTAAGATGCTTGGAGATAGTGACATAGAAGGTCGTTCCCTGCTCAAATTCTGAATCGAACCATATCTGACCATCGTGGAGATCGGCTACTTTTTTGCAAATAGCCAGTCCGATACCTGTGCCCGGATATTCGTTTTCGGTATGCAGACGCTGGAATATGAGGAATATCTTTTCTTTAAATTCATTCTGGATACCGATACCATTATCTGAAATACTTATTTGCCAGAAATCCGCTGTTTCTGTACAGTCGATCCTTATATGCGGGGTTCGGTTCCTGACGAACTTCATGCCGTTGTCGATTAGATTCTGAAGCATCTGTGTCAACTGGTACTGTTCGGCGAAAATGACTGGCAGATTACTGTATTCTATTATTGCTCCTTTGGATTGAATGGTGCTTTCCAGATTCTTGGTCACTACAAATATCAGCTCATTGAGATTTACACTCTGATATGGTCTAGGCACGGAGTTGAGTCTGGAGTAGTTGAGCAGGTCTGTGATCAGTTGCTGCATTCTCTTGGCACCGCTCACCGAGAAGGAAATGAAATCCTTGGCATCTGCGCCGAGGCTTGTGAAATAACGTTGTTCCAACAGCTGCAGGTAGCTTGTTATGGTTCTGAGCGGGCCCTGAAGGTCATGAGATGCCACATAGGCGAATCTTTCCAGTTCCTCATTAGAACGTTTGAGGTTCGACGCTTTTTCTTCGAGTTCCTTTTGAGCCATCTTCAGGTCAGTGATCTCAAGTATGATGATCATACCATAGATGATATTGCCCTGATCGTCTTTGATCGGAAGCAGGTTTCTGAGCAGATTCCTTCCGCCTTCTTCAAACTGTTCTGCTACTCTTTCCCCTTGCAGAACCGCTTTGAATTTTTTCTCTCTTTCCGGCAGTGTCTCATCATCGATGAATTCATAGATCGTTTTCCCTTCCAGTTTATCTTTAGGTTCGCTGATCACTCCGATCAGAGCTCCTTCTGCCAGAACGAACCGCAGGTCTTTGTCAAAGATCAGGATGGCTGAGTTTGGCACATTACTGGCTATTTGACGGTATAGCTGCTCAGATTGTTTAAGACGTTCTTCTGTACTTTTTATCTCCGTTATATCATTTACTATCCCGAGTATATTGGTCGTATTGTCGCTGAGTGATTGTATAGGCCTTTTTACCATCTGCGCATACATATCTTTTCCTGTAGCCCTGTTGAATAGTTTCATATCTGTGAAAGATATGGCTTCGTTCCTTTGCAATACCTGAGCATCCTGTTCGGAAAAGACTGTTAGCTCAATGCTATTTTGAGAAAATTCGATCGGATATTTGCCGATCATTTCCTTAGGAATAGTATTATAAAAACGGGCGAATGCTTCATTGACCAGGACGAATTTTCCTTCCTGATCCTTGACAAATATCAAATTGGGGTTCATGTCTATCAGCAGGCGGAGGAAATCTTTTTGTTGTTCTATCGCTTTCTCTGCACCTTTTCTGAAAGAAACTTCTTTTTGTAGTTTATCATTCAGGCTCTCGAGTTCGGTCGTTCTTTGTTTGACCTTCTCCTCGAGATTTTGATTCATTTGTTTGAGTGTTTCCTGATATTTGAGCCTGTCGGTGATATCGCGGGCATGCATGAGCAGCGCAGGTTTATCATTGTATTCTATCACAGCGGTCCTGACAGCTATCGGCACCAGATGACCATTTCTGTGCTTTACCATAGCTTCAAATGACCCAACCTTACCCATAGAGAGTTCTGCCTGTCTATTACGGAAGTTTTCGAGATCTTCGGGAGGAGTTAATTCAATGACATTTTTTCCGATCATCTCTTCTCTGGTATAGCCATGCAGTTTCGCTCCGGCTTCATTCAGGTCATGGATCACACCATCTAGATCTTCTACGAATACACCCTCAGGAGAGCTATAAAAGAGATCTTTAAAACGTTTTTCACTATTCTTTACTGCTATCTCCGCCAGTTTCCTTTCCTTGATCTCATTGACCATATGGTAGTTTGAGATGGTCAGCTCTCGTGTACGTTTTTGCACTTTGGCTTCAAGTTCTTCATTTGTTTGACGGAGTTGATCCTCCAGATGTCGCTCTTTTGAGATGTCTCTCATGATAGCTATTGAACCCAGAAATTGTCCTGATGCACTAAACAGCGGTTTGCCGGTGATCTTGACGTCGATCACTTCTTTATCCTTCTTGATCATTTTGATCTCATATGAATCAGATACTCCTCGCTTGCGCAGTTCCATTTTGCTTTTGGTGAGTGCCTTGCCATCTTCGGTAAACAATGCATAGGCAGACTGACCTATCAGTTCTTCTGACTTATAGCCAAATAATTTGTGATGTTTTTCATTGATGAATTGCTGCTGCCCTTGCTCACTGATGATAGATACAGCATCAGTGCACCACTCATCAAAATATTGTTTCATATCCTTGGCGCTCAGGCCTAAAGATGTGAGAGTATTATATTCCGAGAAAAAATGCTTGAAAATGTCACTTTCGAATTCCTGACGAAGGAGATCGAGCATCTTTTTGGCATCCGGAGATAGATTTCCCGTATCCTGATGTTTGTCAAGGATAAGTTTTAGGATTTGGGGATTATTTGGGGCCATTCAGATTTATATAAAAGCCTAAATTACAATTTTTAGGTTCTAAATTTATACGATATTTAGCAATATTTAGTTTTGTACATAATACTTAGCATATGAAATGGTTGAAAAGACTACTATTAACCGCATTGATATTGTATGTATCTGTTTGTGTCGGTCTTTATTTTTATCAGGAGAAATTGTTGTTTCACCCGTACAAACTAGCAGCTGATTATAAATTCAGTTTCGAAGGGAAATACCGTGAATTTAATGTCAATATTGGCAATGGCTGTACTGTCAACGCGCTTCAGTTTTATGCTGATACACCTGCCAAAGGTGTTGTGCTGTACTTTCATGGCAACGGTGAAGCGCTCGATTATTCAGGTACTAAGGCCGCGGCTTTCACATCGCGCGGATATGATGTTATCATGGTAGACTACCCATCCTATGGCAAGAGTACCGGGACACTGTCCGAAGAAAATCTTTTTAGTACAGGCAGTGTCTTTTATGATCTGGCACGAAAAAATTATTCTACAGGACGAATAGTGCTCTACGGACGGTCTCTCGGTACAGGAATAGCAGCACACACGGCACGTTATGGAGAATGGTTCAAAGCTTTGATCCTCGAAGCGCCCTACTATTCTATAGTTGATATCGGGCAGCATCAGTATCCGTACCTTCCCGTCAAATTTTTGTCGCGTTATCCTCTCAGCACCTATCAATACCTCAAAGACCTGCATCATCCTGTGTATGCGATACATGGTACAGAAGATCGGCTTATTCCTATCGAATCGCCACGCAAATTTTTGAAATTAGGGCTGACAGATTTTTCGCTGACAGAGGTGACGGGAGCACAGCATGGCAATCTGGCTAAATTTAAAGAATATGACCAATTACTTGATAAAGTTCTGAACTGATGACAAACAAAAAAGTATATCTGATACCGGGATTGGGCGCTGATGGCAGAATGTATATGCCACAAATGAGGGTGCTCAGCAATGCGATCGTACTGGAACACCAGAAACCTATGGTCGGTGAGTCTCTGGTGGCCTATGCCGGGAGGTTAGCTGCTAAAATTGATACATCTGAACCCTTCATTCTGGTAGGTACCTCACTGGGTGGCATTCTGGCAGTGGAAATAGCCAGAATAGTAAACCCTGAAAAGGTGATCCTCATATCTTCTGTCAAGCATCGGGGAGAAATGCCGGTCTGGATCAGGGCTATGAAGCATCTGAAGCTGCATCGATTGCTGTCGGGCCCCAGTTTCATTAAATTTAGCAATGCTAATGTGAACAGGCTGATCACCAAGAGAGATACTACAGTAGCCAAACTTCTGGTCGAGATGCATAACAGCGCCGATCCTGAGTTTGTGGGCTGGGCCATAGATCAGGTGGTGCGATGGAACGGCGCTAAGGATTATCGAAAAGATATCATTCATATTCATGGCACACGTGACCAACTTTTCCCTCACAAGAACATAAAAAATGCGATCCATATCACCGGGGGCTCACATGTCATGGGATTGACTCAGGCGCACGATGTGAATAAGGCGCTGCTGGCGGCTATAGGTTGAGCCTTCGATTTGCTGTATTTGCAAGTATTGTTCAAATAAAGCTTTATTAACATAGTGTGTGTTTGCACATTCACTCAAAACAAGTACTTTTACTTCTATGCAATTTCTGTATCCGGCGTTTTTGTTTGGCTTAGCGGCGGTGGCCATCCCGGTCATCATACATCTGTTCAATTTCAGGCGTTTCAAAACTGTTTATTTCAGCAATGTTTCCTTTCTCAAAGAAATAAAGGAAGAAACAGCATCGAGGTCGCGTGTCAAGCATCTGCTGGTACTGGCCGCGAGGATATTGGCTGTTAGCTTTTTAGTACTTGCCTTTGCACAGCCTTTTATCCCAAAAAAGAACACCAATATTTCTGCCGGAAAGAAGTATGTAAGCGTCTATGTAGACAACTCTTTCTCTATGGGTGCTATGAGCAGCGGAGTACGGCTACTGGACAAAGCAAAGCAGGCCGGCAAAGAGATCGTTCAGAATTATGCCGCCAATGACCAGTTTCAATTGCTGACCAATGACCTGCAGGGCAAGCAGCAACGCCTGATAAGTAAAGAAGAGTTTCTCTCTATGCTTGAAGAGGTAGAGATATCTCCTGTGTCAAGAAATCTGACAGAGATAACCCGCAGACAGGCTGATGTACTAAGCCTGGATAATTCAAAGAATAAGGTAGCTTACATTCTATCTGATTTTCAGAAAAACATAGGCGAATTCACTCCTGACAGCTCAGTGAGGTACAATCTGATCCCCTTGGCTGCCGATGCACAGCAGAATGTTTTTATAGATTCTGCGTGGTTTACGGAGCCTGTGCAGCTTCTCAATCAGAGTGCCCGCCTGATAGTCCGCATCAAAAACAGTGGCGAGAAAGCAGTGGAAGGAAACCGTCTTTCGCTCAAACTGAACGGACAGACCAAAGGAATAGCTGATTTCACAGTTGGTGCAGGGTCCTATACTTATGATACGATCGGTTTTGTGATCAATCAATCGGGATGGAATAAGGCAGAACTGAGCATTCAGGACTTTCCTATCACATATGATGATACTTATTTCTTTGCGTTTCAGGTGGCGGATAAGATCAAAGTCCTGGCTATAACTGACAATAAGAGCAATGTATATCTCGATGCGGTATTCAAAAGCCAGTCTGAATTTGACTATAATTCGTTGTCATCAGGTAGTCTGGATTACAGCAAGATAAAGGGCAATCAGTTTGTGGTGTTGAGTGATCTGCACGATATTTCCTCAGGGCTATCTGCCGCACTGAATGGCTTTTTGGTCAATGGGGGTACTGTCTGTCTGTTTCCGGCTTATAAGTGCGATATGGGGTCTTATAATGCTTTTCTGACTTCGCTCGGTTTGAATGGATTTACAGAATTGAAAGAAGAAGAGCAGGAGGTGACTAAGATCGATATGCAGCAGCCACTCTTTAAAGATGTATTTGAAAAGGTGCCGGAGAATATGGGACTACCCAAAGTGAAGAAGTACTATCATCTCAATAGTAAGATATCAAATGCCGAGCCTGCTATTCTCACACTCAAAAATGGCGGCGAGTTTTTGACCAGAGATGGGTTTAAATCGGGTACTATATACATATGTGCTTCACCTCTTGATAAGGCCTGTTCCGATCTGCCGGTCCATGCTATCTTCGCACCGATGCTCTACAAAATGGCTGTGATGGGAAGCCGTTCTGAAAATATGGCCTATGTGATAGGAGATAAAAATGGCATAGAGATAGCCAGCAGGGGCGGAGGGGCAGATAAGGTTTACAAAGTGAAAGGTGATCAGGTGGAATTTATACCTGAGCAGTTTGCGCTCGGTAGCAAGGTGATACTGGGACTGAAAGATCAGGTCAAAAAATCGGGATTTTATAAGGTTTCGTTGGAAAATTCAGACTCGACAGATGTCATAGCCATGAACTATAACAGGCAGGAATCGGACCTGAATTTCTATAAGTTGGATGAAATGAAAAGTAAATATAGCCAACCTAATGTGACTGTGGTCAACAGCATCGGTATGGAAGTGGCTCAGGTGATCAAAGAAATGGATAGGGGTGTCTCGCTCTGGAAACTCTTTCTGATTCTGGCATTGTTTGCGCTGGCTGCCGAGTCTTTGTTGCTGAGATTTTGGAAGAGCTGATAATGGTTTATGCTAGGGCATAAATGGTTTTTCTATCAGTTGTTGCTCTGTACTCTTTACGACTATCCCGTTTTCGATCTCAATTACCAGTTGGTCTTTAGATATCTTTGTATAAGGATTTCTGCCCCAAATCCAGTCGAAGGATCTGAATTTTGATTCTGCACTCGCATTTATGGATTCGTTCTCCTCATCTGTGAAAGTAATAGTGTTTGATATCGGCAGTTCTTTGAGTAAATGCTCTTTAAGTTCCTGAGCCGTTTTGAATCTATCACTGGCCTCAGAGATATTCATGACAGAGCTTCTGACAGAAGAAACGGCCTTGGTTTCTATCGTGAATGGATTTTCTTTTAATGCAGTTCTTAATTTCGCAAGGTCAGTATTGACAAGTATGGTGCCATGTGATAGGATATTCTTTCTATCTGTGAATTGTGCATTGCCGGATATCTTTTTGTCATTCCAGATTATATCATTGCGACTGTTGAACTGTGCATCAATGCCTGCTCTCTGCAGGATATCAACGATGGGCTGATTGAAGTATCGATAGTTGTTGACCTTATTGTCCCCAAACTTGCTCAGAAACGCAAAACAAAGATTGCCCTCATCATGATAGACCGTACCACCACCTGATATTCGGCGTATCACTGTATTCTGATCGCATAGATACTCGAAGTTCACTTCTCTGTAGATGCACTGGTTTTTGCCGACCACTACACAAGGGGAATTGATATACAGAAAGACAATATCTTCTGATGAAGGCTGCATCTGACGCACCATATATTCCTCTATGGCAGCATTGAAATATGGATCGCTGTTATTTCTGTTGTCTATTAATATCACAGCGTAAACTTAATTGTTTTACTTTAGGCTGAGGCCTGTCAGGACCTTGTATTTCATATAGTCCTTGATGGAAGGGTTGTAGTAATTGCTCTCAGTATATCTTACCTCTACAGATTTTCCTTTTATATCCGCCAATCCGTTTTTGAGCAATTCCGCGCCCTGAAAGAAATCCATCCAGAGAAATTTCTGATCAGGACCTTGAGCATTTGAGACAGTGATGACGACAAACTGATTTGTGATCATATCTGTCACCGTACCGTTGATGACTCCGCCTGCTGCCACCGGTGCCACGGCTACGTCTTTGTCTTTGCTGGTTGCGCTGACCAGTTCAGCCATCAGATCAGGACATTTCATCAGCATCTTTTTGCCAATCAGAGTGCCCAGTTTATTACCTGTGGGTCCATCCAGTTTATTCAGGTCAATACCGTATTTCTTTTTGAGCTCCTTTTCATAAGGCGCTGCTTCTCTGATCATGCAGATCCCCAGTTCGGCCTCTATACTTTTACTGGAAGCGGCATGGTCTATATTTTTTAAACAGCTGCAGGTCTTTTCTGTTATTGCATCTACTGCGTCTTGAGCAGATAAGGTGAATGTGGAACAAATAAGTAAAAATGCAAGCGATACGATATATTTCATGGTGTAAATTTTGCCCAAATATATGCTTATTCCTGAGTAAATAAATGAATAGCTTTTCATGCATTTATTTATATTTTTTTTATTCTAAAAAGATTTGGATTTTCACCATTCCAAAACACCTCCATAAATGATCAAGTTGACCGAATGTCCGCGCGATGCCATGCAAGGGCTTAAATACTTTATCCCTACTGCCAGCAAGATATCATATATCAACAAACTGCTTCAGGTGGGTTATTATGCCATAGATTTCGGCAGCTTTGTTTCGCCGGATATCATCCCGCAGATGGCCGATACTACTGAGGTTTTGGCTGGTCTGGACCTGTCTATGTCGGTATCAAAGCTGATTGCAATAATAGCCAATGAAAGAGGGGCGATAGATGCCTGCCGTTTCCCCGAGATACATTATCTGGGCTTTCCGTTTTCGGTATCAGAGACCTTTCAGAAGCGAAATGCGCACGCTACTATCCTTGAATCTCTCGATAGAGTAAAAAAGATCAAAGAGCTATGTGATAAGAATGGCAAAGAACTTATTTTGTATATATCGATGGGTTTCGGCAATCCCTATGGCGATCATTATAGCCCGGAGGTGGTGGAAGAGTGGGTGGAAAAGCTCTCTATGTATGATATCTCTACATTCATGCTATCGGATACTGTCGGTGTGGCCAACCCCGATGTGATAAGGCGTCTTTTCAGCAATCTTATCCCTCGGTTTTCCCAGCTTGAAATAGGTGCGCATCTGCATACAGCCCCGCACAACTGGCTCGTGAAAGTAGAGGCTGCATACCAAAGCGGCTGTGTGAGATTCGATAGTGTGATCAAGGGATATGGCGGCTGCCCGATGGCTGAAGATGACCTGATAGGTAATATGCCTACTGAAAATCTGCTCAATTATTTTGATCCTCATAAAGATTTTGGTCCAAACTTTTCTGTTCCTGCTTTTGAAGATGCATTACGTGAGGCGAATAATGTATTTATACATTAAGCAGATCAGCTTTTAGCTTTTGCCAATTTAATAAGCCATCACATTAGATTAAAGAATTGGGGCATTATTCTACTTGTAGCACCAATCCCTTCAGGTACAT
>CAIXBT010000016.1 GCA_903917755.1 uncultured Bacteroidota bacterium | reverse complement strand
GGATACGGTGCTGGACAATATGGATCTGGAGCGGGAGCGTGGTATCACGATCAAGAGTCACGCCATACAGATGGATTTCGCGCGCGCCGGCAAAAAATACGTTCTCAATCTTATCGATACACCGGGACACGTGGATTTCTCGTATGAGGTGTCTCGTTCGCTGGCTGCATGTGAGGGTGCATTGTTGCTCGTAGACGCATCGCAGGGTATTCAGGCGCAAACTATTTCAAACCTCTATCTGGCAGTAGATCAGGGCTTGACCATTATCCCGGTACTTAATAAAATAGATATGCCGGGAGCCAATCCCGAGGCAGTAGAAGATGATGTGATGAAACTGATCGGTTGCGAGCGCTCGGATATCATTCGCGCCAGCGGCAGGACAGGTGAAGGAGTAGACCTGATATTCGATGCTATTCTGGACAGGATACCTGCCCCCAAGGGAGATATCAATGCACCACTCAAAGCCTTGATATTTGACTCGGTGTTTAATTCATTCAGAGGTGTCATAGCCTATTATCGTATCTTTCAGGGTACACTCAAGAAAAATCAGAAGATACAGTTCTTCAATACCGGAGGGATATATAATGCCGACGAGGTAGGTGTACTACGTTTGGATATGGAGTCGCGAAATGAAATGAGAGCAGGCGATGTGGGCTATGTCATCACAGGTGTCAAGAATGCCAAAGAGATCAAGGTAGGGGATACTATCACTACACTGGCTAACCCTTGTTCCGAGGGAATACATGGCTTCGAAGATGTGAAGCCGATGGTATTTGCAGGTATATATCCGATGGATAATGATGACTATGAAGATCTCCGCGACTCACTGGAGAAACTCCAACTTAACGATGCTTCTCTGGTCTATGAGCCTGAGTCATCTGTAGCTCTGGGTTTTGGTTTCAGATGCGGATTCCTTGGCTTGCTTCACCTGGAGATCGTAACAGAGCGTTTGGAACGTGAGTTTGACATGACCATCATCACTACCGTGCCGCAGGTGTCATACAACGGATATCTGACTGACGGCACAGTGGAAGTGATCACCAATCCTGCAGATATGCCGGAGATACAACGTATAGACCATTTTGAAGAGCCGTATATCAAAGCAGATGTGATCACGAAACCTGACTATATCGGCAATATAATTGGTCTGTGTATGGAGAAGCGAGGCATACTCATCAATCAGGAATATCTGACTGAGGACCGTGTAGAGCTGACATTTGAGATGCCGATGGCAGAGATCGTATTTGATTTTTATGATAAACTGAAATCTATCTCGCGTGGATATGCATCGTTCGACTATCATCAGATTGGTTATCGCACGGGTGACCTAGTGAAAATGGACATCCTCCTCAATGCCGAAAAGGTGGATGCATTCTCAGCCATGATCCACAGGTCTAAGGCAGAAGAATTCGGACGTCGTATGTGTGAGAAACTAAAAGAACTGATACCAAAGCAGATGTTCATGATACCGATACAGGCGGCAATAGGTGCCAAGATCATAGCTCGCGAAAGTATCTCTGCCATGCGTAAGGACGTAACGGCAAAGTGCTACGGCGGTGACATAAGCCGTAAACGCAAACTCCTAGAGAAGCAGAAAAAAGGTAAAAAGAAGATGCGACAGTTCGGTAGGGTAGAGGTGCCGCAGGAGGCATTCATCGCGGTGCTGAAATTGAATGATTAAAACAATATAAAACACAACAAATGGAAATATCAGGCAGACTAATACAGGTCCTCCAGGAGCAGGGCGGAGAAGGAAAGAATGGCAACAAATGGGCTAAATGTGATTTCGTGATCGAGACACAGGAAAAGTTTCCCAAGAAAGTATGCCTCACTGCATGGAACGATCTGATCGGCACCGTCAAGGGCTTAGCCCTCGAATCAGAGATCAAGGTGTCTTTTGACATCAGTAGCCGTGAGTATAATGGCAAATGGTATACCGATGTGAAGGCATGGAAGGTAGAACCGGGTTCCGGCGGGGCTGCACCGAGCGCACCAAGCAGGAATACCAATTCCAACTATAGCAATTCAAATGCAGGCGGCAATAGCGGCGGCAATGAGGGATCTCAGGAAAGATATGTATCAGAAGACGATCTTCCATTCTAAAATAGCTTGGCTTGTTTTAAGCCTCTTCAGGGGTTTTGGGTGAGCCATTTTAAATTAAAGTAATAATGTCAAACTCAGCAGAAACAAGCTACAAGTTACTCGATGGCAAAAAGCTGGCCGACGAGATAAAATCCGAAATAGCAGCGGAGGTGAAAGAACTGACTGCCGGTGGCAGAAGGCAGCCACATCTGGCAGCAATACTCGTGGGCAATGATGGCGGCAGCCTCACCTATGTAGGGCATAAAGTTAAAGCCTGCGAGCAGGTAGGATTCAAATCGACACTGTTGCATTTTACCGATACCAGTATTACTGAAGAGTTTCTTCTAAATGAGGTAAAGAAACTGAATGAAGATAGCGAGGTAGATGGATTTATCGTGCAGTTGCCTTTGCCCAAACATATGGATGCAGACAAGGTCATCATGTCTATTGACCCTGACAAGGATGTAGACGGGTTTCATCCGGTCAATGTCGGCAAGACGACTTTGGGCCTGTCTTCGTTCGTATCTGCTACCCCACTGGGCATCACTAAGATCCTGGAGCGGTATAACATTGAAACGTCGGGTAAGCATTGTGTAGTGATAGGTCGCAGCAATATCGTGGGCCGCCCCATCAGTATATTGATGAGCAATAATGCCCGGGTCGGCAATGCCACAGTCACTGTGTGCCATTCTAAAACCAAAAACCTGAAAGAGATCACGCTACAGGCTGATATCATCATCGCTGCTCTCGGCAAGCCTGAATTTCTGACCGGAGATATGGTGAAAGAAGGCGTGGTGATAGTAGATGTCGGTACATCGAGGGTAGATGATGCTACCGCCAAAGCGGGATGGAGGCTGAAGGGCGATGTGAAATTCGCTGAAGTATCTCTCAAGGCTTCTGCCATCACTCCGGTGCCGGGTGGCGTGGGCCCTATGACCGTCGTATCTCTTTTATTAAATACTTTGAAAGCATATAAAGCATAAATGTCATGAAAAAGTACTGTATGATATCTGTATTGGCAGCCTTGTTTCTAGGGCTGAATTCCTGCAATAACTCTGCAAAGAATGGCTTGTCCATCTCAGGCAAAGAAGATTTTGCAGACTCTGCTGTGTCTACTGTACGCTTGTATAAAGATGCTCAGGGCAGGAAGGTTTTGGAGAAAAACAATACTTACTATGATTTGGTAGATTTCATAGATAAACAGGACGTCAAAAAAATAATGGTCAAGATCACAAAGTCTGAGACCTCATTGATCGATTCCGGCACTTCGGAAAGTCATTTCATCGTCAGTGCTGCAAATATCGCTGACAGCAAGTCCGGATGGAAGAAAGAAGTAACAGGATCAGACATTGATTATTCAAATAAAGTCATGATCGTACACAGCGAAGGGAGAAATCAGAAAGAGGAAGATACCTATACACAATACTCTTTGCTGACCGGCGAGAAATTAATGACATACACATATGGTCAATTGACTACTTTGATCCCTAATACCTCTAACAAGCGTTTCTTTGGTTACCTCTCCAAGATGTCAGCCACAGAAGATAAACCCGAAGCATTTGCCCTGATCAGCTATGTGGGAAGTAATGAGAAAATAGACAAGGTGGTTTTGAAACTGAAAGGAAGCACTAATATATTGCCGGTTTATACACCGGAACTGAAAATGCTGGTAGCAAAAGAATCGGGCAATACGATCTCAAATGAAGGAAGAACTGTAATAATGGGACATGCTGACAGAACATTCACATCTAAGGACATCAATAATTTCGCTATGCAGATCAATTATTATCTGCCGGGTGTGGCTGATCCTATCACCATCTTACTCCCTATCAGAGATGACCGGTTAGATATTGAGAATGCCAGCTACGACAAAAAAATGTTTGAGCTTAGTAAGCCGAATTAAGAAACAAGGTCTTAAAATAACTGCCTAATGCTGGGCGAAATTCATCAGCATTTTGTCATGTTTCAGACACTTTGTCAATTGTCCTGTCCACTATCGGATAATTGTGTGGATTGTGCATATCCCTACCGGATAATTATTTAACTTGGTTTTATGATTTGCAAAAAACCTGTCTTCATACTACTGTTTTTTTGTCTGATACAGACCGGTCACGCTCAGATCATTAAAGGCACCCTGATGACAGGTGGCAGCCTGGGTTTCCAGTTCAATACCGATCATGAGAACCATGTCAGCACAGCTACTTTTAATTTTTCACCGGTTCTCGGTGGTTTTATAGCCAAAAATTTTGTGCTGGGGGTAGCGCCGATCATTATGTACACCACTTCGTCCGGCCAGTACGACAGCCCTACTATCAAGATCCACACTACCACTCTTTCGATGGGTCTGGGGCCTTATGCGAGATATTATGTCAAACTAATGCCTAATAAACTGTATCTGTTTATCCATGCATCTCCGTCTATTATGGCTACATGGAACACATACGACGATAAAACGACCACTCCAACCTCCCGGACCATCTCAGCCAACTGGGTACTGGGACCGGGACTGTCTGTCATGCTGGCCAAGAGTGTAGCTATAGAGGTGAGCCTGTATTATCAGGGCACATATCACCGCTCTGCTCAGTTTATGAATGGCACCCTGCTGGGCAATCCCAGTAGTCCCTATGTGGACAATGGCATGGTTTTTAATGTAGGTTTTCAGGTTTATTTGGAAAAGGAGAAGCCGGCGGTACAGCCACATTTTGTGAACTGACAGGCCGGTACATCATATAATTTGGATTTGAACGTTGTTTGTTTAGTATCATTTATTATTTCATAACCTAAAAATACCCCTATGCTGGAAAATGAAATGAATGACCCCTCTTTTGGTGATCTGATGGACATGATCAAAAAATATGAAGATGCCGAGAAGCAGCAGCATCCATTGTTTTTAGACGAAGAATCATATTTGAGTATTGTAGATTTCTATGCTGACAATCGGGAGTTTAAACGGGCTTACAGTGTGGTGGAAAATGCCTTGGAGCAGTATCACTATTCCTGTGAGCTATGGATCAAAAAGGCAGAGATACTAGCCGAACAGAATAAGTGTGAGGAAGCTCTGGAAGCTCTGGAAAGTGCCGAGAATCTTGAGAAAACCGAAATAGCGATCTATCTGATACGTGCCGATATATTCCTTTCGCAGAGCAAGCATGACGAGGCGCTGGATGTGATCTCAATCGGGCTGATGATAGCCGAGGAGCCGGACGATGTCTGCGATCTGTATCTCGAGCAGGCTGATATCTATGAGGACATGGGCTTCTATATAGAGGTGATGGATGCACTCAAAGAATGCCTGAAACTAAATCCTGCCAATGATGAGGCCCTGAACAGATTATGGTTCTGCACCGAGCTGACGGAGCAATATGATGACAGCAGAAAGTTTCATAAAGAGCTCGTAGACGAATATCCATACAATCATTTAGCATGGTTCAATCTCGGTCACTCCTATGCCGGTCTCAAAAAATATGATGAGGCGATCGAGGCACTGGAATTTGCGGTAGCGATAGATGAGAATTTCGAGCTGGCATTTGAGATGATGGGCGATGTGTATTTTGATAAAAAAGATTTTTCAAAGGCACTTGAGGCATATCACGACACACTCAAGATAGGCCGCCCGAATAAGGAAACCCTGTGTAAGGCGGCAGAATGCTATTCTCAGCTCAAGGATTATCATAAGGCACGTGTTTATTTTCGTAAAGCACTGGCAGTAGATCCGAATTATGATGAAGCATTCTTTCTGATAGGAGAGACCTATCGTGCAGAATCAAATTTCCTGAAAGCTGCAGAGGCATTCGAGCGTGCCGCAAAGATCAGCCCGGAGAATGTAGACTATCTCAATGCACTGGGCGATGCCTGCATCATGAACGATGAGATCGAAAGCGCAGTGTTGGTTTTCGAAAAAGTGATAGCACTTGATTCAAAGATCAAACAGCATTTTATTAATCTGGCCACTGCCCACTATGGCATGGAAAACTTCAGAGAATGTTTTGATGCACTTAATAAGGCTGCTGAACTCTTCGACAACCCAGCAGACATCTATTATATCAAATTTGTTTTCTACAATCAAATAGGCAACAGGAATGAAGCATTGGTGAGCCTTCAGAAGGGCTTGCTCCTGGGCTTTGATGAGCACAAGACGATCTTTGAGATGGATGAACGCCTGCAGCAGGATGAAACTATCATGGCCATCATCGAGCAGTTCAGACCACAATAACACAGTCATACTATCTTCAGGTCCGGGATTTTATTTTTTTCATTAAACCTTTTTGAAAAAAGGCTCTCTAACCTCACATGACTCAGAGAGAGATTCAGCATTTATATCTGCGTGCCGGATTCGGTGCTTCTGTTGATATGGTATACAGATCGCAGGGCTTGGAAGGGAAGACACTCATTGACCTGCTTTTTGCTGCCAGTGCCGATCCAGTATCTATCAATGTAGTCAGGATGCCCACACTCGAAGAGAAACAGATGGTGATGAGCAAAGACAAGACCCCTGAGGAAAAAAAGATGATCAGGGACTATGTGAAGGAGGAAGATAAAAAACTCAATCTCGCTTGGATCAACAAGATCATGTCCGGCAAGGAAATGCTGAATGAGAAGATGACATTCTTCTGGCATGATCATTTCGCATGCAAGGATGAAAACCCCATCCATGCTCAGTCTCTGAATAATACCATCAGAAAATATGCTTTGGGAGATTTCAGGCAGATGCTAATGGCTGTGTCTAAAGAACCAGCTATGCTTAAGTTTCTGAATAATCAGCAGAACAGAAAGAATGCTCCGAACGAGAATTTCGCACGTGAGGTGCTTGAGTTATTCACTATGGGGCGAGGCAATTATACTGAAGCCGATATAAAAAATGCTGCAAGGGCATTTACGGGATGGGGTTTTGACCGGGGGGAAGAGACATTTGAATTTCGTGACAAACAACATGACTATGGTGAGAAAACTTTTCTCGGGTCGACAGGCAATCTGTGTGGCGAGGATATACTTCGCATCATCACAGAGCAAAAGCAGTGCGCGGTTTATATTACTGACAAGATATACCGCTATTTTGTCAATGAAAAAGGAAGCAACGAAAGGGTCGCAACACTCTCTGCAGATTTTTTTGCAAAAGGGTACGACATCGCTACGTTGATGAAGAATATTTTTTCAGCAGATTGGTTTTATGATAATGAAAACATCGGTACCCGGATCAAATCACCTGTGGAACTGATGGCATCTTTGGGACTGCAGTTTGAACCCGTTTTCACTCATGAGAATATCCTGCTGGCCGTTCAGCGTATACTTGGCCAACTTCTTTTTAATCCGCCCAATGTGGCAGGATGGCCTAATGGCAAGGAATGGATAGATAGTTCCAGTTTGATATTCCGAACCAATTTGGGCAAAAAGATGATGGATTCTTCTGAACTCAGCTTCACACCTAAACCGGACGATGACAAGAACCCCAATGAAGTGCTTAAAAAGGAAAAGCGATTTGACCTGATAGAAGCGCAGATCAACTGGACAAAAATATCAAAGGCAATAACGGCATCAAATGATCAGGAACTGATAGATAAAGTTGGGGCTTATCTATTGCAAACGGAAATGAACAAGGATGCAAAAGCGAAGATCGATCTGAGTGGAATGACCGCAGAGCAGAAGTTAAAACACATTTGTTCGGTCGTGACATCATGGCCCGAGTATCAATTATGCTAAGAGATATTATACATAAATGAAAAGAAAAGAATTCATACAACTTTCTGCTCTCGGCAGCACTGCTCTGCTGATACCGGGCTTTATCAAAAGTGCTGCACTCGGCAAGATGATAAGTGAGTCTTCGGCTAATGGCAAAAAGCTGATCGTGATCCAGATGTCAGGAGGCAATGATGGATTGAACACGATCATACCTTATCAAAATGATATTTATTATAAGTTGCGGCCCACGCTCTCGCTCAAAAAGGCTGATATACTCACTCTGAATGACGAGCTGGCCATGAATAAATCAATGTCAGGTCTCAAAACTTTATTTGATCAGGGTTATGTATCAGTGCTGAATAATGTCGGATACCCAAATCCTGACCTCTCGCATTTCAGGTCTATGGATATATGGCATAGCGCCAGCGATTCAGATACTTATCTCAGCACGGGATGGTTGGGGCGTTATCTCGATCATCAGTGCGTCGGATGTGCTAAACCATATAGCGCCATAGAAATGGACGACACCCTATCTCTGGCCATGAAAGGCTATCAGGTCAAGGGTTTGGCCCTGCATGACACAGGATTGTTTTATTCGCTGGCCAAAGGTCAGCATCAGATGCCTGAATTGGATACTCGTAATGACAATCTGAATTATCTGTACAAGACAATGATCGAGACGGAAGAGTCAGCAGATTATTTATTGGCAAAAAGCAAGATATACAAGTCACCCGTCACCTATCCCAATGAGGGATTTGCAAAGAACCTTAAGACCATAGCAGAGCTTATCATAGCAGGGGCTAGTACTTCTGTGTTTTATGCATCATTGTCAGGCTTTGATACACATGTCAATCAAGCAGGGCAGCAGGAGAAAAACCTCACAAAAATATCAGAAGGGCTGGCTGCAATGGTCTCAGACCTCAAACATGCGAACAGGCTGGATGACGTTTTAATACTTGTGTTCTCTGAATTCGGGCGCAGAGTGAAGCAAAATGCAAGCAATGGTACCGATCACGGCAAGGCTAATAACGTCTTCATTATTTCCTCTCAACTCAAAAAGAAAGGGATATATAATAATTCGCCCGATCTGGAACATCTGGAGGATGGGGATCTGGCTCACTCAATTGATTTCAGGAGTATATATGCTACTATTCTGAATAAATGGTTGAAAACGGATGATACCAAAATTTTAGGCAGAGCATTTGATCCTCTTTCGTTTATCTAGCCTTTTAAACAGCCTCTCAATAATATTATTTTTTTAACGTAGGCTGTCATACAACTTTCGTACTTTTATTATTGTCTTTAAAATCTACACAAAACCTTTTATGTCTAGAGTTTTACTTTTTTTGTTGGTGGCTCCATTATTTGTATTAGCACAGCCTAAATTTTCGGTGACAGATGTTGTAGTTCTGCGGAATGGTAACCCGATGCAGAACCCATGGGTAGGAGGTTTGAACAATCCTGTTTTTTCGCCTATGGATGTGAATCAGGATAGCCTGATGGACCTCTTTGTCTATGATAAGGTATCTTGGAAGGCGATGGTATTTCTTAACACAGGCAGCATTGGTCATCCATCCTATTCCTATGCTCCGCAATATGACCATATGTTTCCTGCAGGGCTCAGAGATTGGGCACTGATGCGTGATTATAACAAGGATGGCATCAGCGATATTTTTGCCCTGACATCAAATGCAGACATAGCCGTGTATAAGGGATACAGGTCGGGCAATTTTCTGGGCTATACGATGGTCAACTCCGGGCTCACTTATCGCTCAGGTACATTTAATGCCAATATCTGGACCTTCGCGGATAATATGCCTGTGATAATGGATGTGAACGGCGATGGTGACATAGATATACTCGCCCCTGATCAGGCTGGAGGTATCAGTCTTGATTATTATCAGAATATGGCTGTCGATAGCGGCTATGGTCTGGACTCATTGGTCTTTATACTGGGAAGTGCCTGCAGAGATCAGGCATGGGGTGGTTTTTTTGAAGATGTGAGCGACTGCGGAGTCACGCTGGCCAATTGCAAAAAGGAATTGCAGCTGGGTGGAGCAATAAATGCGCCTCGCCATCAAGGGGGAGCATGCTGCGGATTTCATTACCGCAATGACAATGTGGTGAGTTTACTGCTTTCAGATGTATCATGCCCCACCACAAAATTTTTAGAGAATGACGGAGACAGTAGTTTCTCTAACGTGTTACATTATGATACTATTTTCCCAAGATATGATGTGCCTGTATATATGCCGGTGTTTCCCTGTGTATATATGGTAGATGCTGACAATGACGGGCATGATGATCTGTTTATATCACCGTTTGCATCAGATGCCATTCAAGAGGGGCAGGCAGAAGATGTCAAGGTCGTACAGTATTATCACAATGTCGGGATAGATTCCATCAATCAGTTTCATTACATGGGAGATACGCTGCTGACCGAAGGAATAATAGATGTGGGAACGGAATCGCATCCTGTCTTCTTTGATTATAACAATGATGGATTATTGGATATAGTGGTAGGAAATTACGGGCGATATCAGGCATCTGGATATCCGAAATCCGGTCTGGCACTGTATGAAAATATAGGATCTGATACGGTACCTAAGTATCAGGAAATAAATCTGGATTGGAATGGCCTGAGTGCATATCAACTCAATGGGATATACCCCGGATTCGGAGATCTGGATGGCGATGGCAAGCCTGATATGGTGATAGGTGATTCTTATGGCAATGTATCATTCTTTCATAATGCAGGGACTACTACTGCCTCGTATCCATCTATGACAGCCTCAAACTGGTTTGGTATAAATGTTGGTGCCAATGCCGCACCATTCATATACGATGTGAACGGTGATAGTCTGAACGATCTCGTGATCGGCTCCCGCAATAATAATATTCTATATTACCGTAATTTCGGCACACGAACCAATCCCCTTTTTTCGCCTGATTCGGTCAATGCATCTTTCGGAAATATCAAAGTCTATGACCGCCATGTAGCAGGCACACCGCCGGGATATGCCACACCTTTCATCACTGTAGAGAATGGAGAGACGGTGCTGTATTCGGGATCACAGTTAGGCATAACTTTCAAGTATGTTATTAACCCTGACAGCTTGAGGCGGGGGACCTTTGCGGCTATCGATACCAATGTACTCGGCACCAAGCCCGGCCTGCGTTCTACGATCTGTGTGGCTGATATCAATCACGATGGCAAAAACGATTATCTGACCGGCAATATACGCGGAGGTTTGAATCTCTATTCAGATGTCAACTGGGGTAATGTGCCTGAGATATCTTCTGTCATCGAACCGGTAGTAGAGAAGTGTCAGATACAGATATATCCTAACCCTGCCAAAGACAAAATATTTTGCCGCATGGCGAAGGGAGATGTCACCCTTGTATCTGCTCAGCTATATGATCTGCTGGGCGAGCAAATGGCTGTAACAGTGAATAAAGAGAATGGGGACATGCTCATATTGTCCGTGGCAGATTTGGCAAATGGTATGTATGTCATACAAGTAAGAGACTCGGGAGGGCACGTCTCTCAAAGTAAAATTTCTATCTTCAAATAAATAATCGTTTTATGAAACCCGTGCTAAAGCTCTGTCTTCTTGTTTTATTTCCATTGTTCACCATAGCTCAGACTAAATATCAGATAAATGGTGTCAAGGTGGTGCAGCATGGAGATACGCTTCGCAATGCATGGGTCGGTGGTTTGAACAATCCTGTCTTCTCTCCGATAGATCTCAATCAGGACGGACTGATGGATATGTTTATCTATGACAAGGCAGGATGGAAAGCCTTATCATTTCTCAATACAGGTACTGTAGGTCACCCTTCATTTACCTATGCGCCCCAGTACGACAGAATGTACCCTTCTAATCTTCGCGACTGGGCTGTGATCCGAGACTATAATCGTGATGGGGTCGGAGATATTTTTGCGCTGACTATGAATAGTGATATACAGGTCTATAAAGGTTTCAGGATGGGTAATGAACTTTCCTATAGTCTGATCTATAAAAAACTGATGTACAGGTATGGTCCCTTCATAGATCATATCTGGACATTCTCAGATAATATGCCCGTGATGATGGATGTAGATGGGGATGGTGATCTGGATATTCTGGCACCTGATGTCAACGGTGGTTATTCTTTGGATTATTATCAGAATCTGGCAGTGGACAGCGGTTATAGCAGGGACTCGCTGGTGTTCACCCTCGCTGATCAATGCTGGGGCCGGTTTATGGAGAATGGCAATGACTGTAACGTCACGCTCGCAGCCTGCAAGAAAGAATTGCTGATAGATACAAGCATTGGTGGCAGTCTGCGCCATCAGGGAGGTGCCTGCTATGGGTTTCATTATGTCCGAAATAGCAGTGTGACTAGCCTCATGGTCGCTGATATTTATTGCAATACGATGAAGTTTCTCAGAAATATGGGAGATACAAGCTATTCAGATGTTCAATTTGTAGATACCTTATTTCCCAGTTATAATGTTCCTATCAATCTGTCTCTGTTTCCTGCTGTCTTTGGGATAGATGCAGATAATGACGGTTTCGATGACCTGATGGTGGCTCCTTTTGCGAGCAATGCCAATGTGACCAGCCAGTCAGAAGATATCAATGTCGTACATTATTATCATAATAATGGAGGAACGGATTCTCTCAATAAATTTCAATATCAGGGCGACACGCTGATCAATAACAGTATAGTCGATGTAGGCACGGAGTCACATCCTGTCTTTTTTGACTATAACAACGATGGGCTGATGGACATCGTGATCGGCAGGTTCGGCCAGTTCGTGTCTCCAGGCAATCCCGCACTGGGCAGCCCAGGCACATCCGTATCCGGACTTTATCTCTATAAAAATATCGGCAATGATAGTGTACCAATATTTATGCTGATAGATACGGACTGGAATAATCTGAGTGCCTATGATGTCAATAATCTTTACAATGGCCTCTATCCGGCTTTTGGCGATCTGGATGGCGACGGGCTACCCGATATGGTGGTTGGAAATTTTGCAGGCAATATAGCTTTCTTTCATAATGCAGGTACCGCATCACTAGCTTCATATCCCTCGATGACGAAACCGAATTGGTTTGGGATACATGTCGGAAACGATGCCTCACCTTTTATCTATGATGTGAATGGCGATGGGCTCAATGACCTGGTCATCGGATCGAGCGGCAGGTCAGGTGGAGACTCAGCCACGCTGCGTTATTATTGGAATTTCGGTACGGCAGACAGTCCTATGTTTTCAGTTGATTCTGTCAATAGATTCTTCGGAAAAATAGAAGTGTGGGATCAAAGCTTTGGGGTAGTGGTAGAAGGCTTTTCCAATCCATGCATCGTCAGAGAAAATGGTTCACTAGTGCTCTATTCCGGTTCACAGAGAGGCATCACTTATAAATACGCTATTAACCCCGATAGTCTAGGCCACGGTACTTTTATCATGCTTGATTCAAATGTATTGGGAATAAAACCGGGTCTGCGATCCAATGTGAGTGTGGCCGATATCAATCATGACGGGAGAAATGATTATCTGGTAGGAAATATCAGGGGTGGTATCATGCTATTCTCGGATACTGCATGGAGTTCAAACTCGACCACCTCTGTTACAACAGTAGCGGTAGATCATGATCAGCTGCAGGTCTTCCCGAATCCGGCTAAGGACAGGGTGCTCTGCCGCATAGGCAAAGGAACCGAACAGCTGCTCACTGCGCAGATATATGATCTGCTCGGATCGGCTATCGCAACAAATATCATGCAGAATGACGAAAATGGAATAGTTTTGGCCGTCGGTGGCTTGTCTGAAGGGATCTATATCATTCAGGCAGGCGACAGAAACGGTAAGACATACCAACAGAAAATTGCAATCATAAAATAACAAAATTGAAACTTCATAAAAACCTCTGTGAGGCTGTAGTAAATGGATTGGATCAGGTTTTTATTCAGGATGCCTATGCCAATCAGGTGATCGAACAACTTCTTTTGTCAAATAAAAAATGGGGCGCAAGAGACCGCAGTTTCATAGCCGAACATTTTTATACCATCATCAGATATTATAGGCTCTACTGCTATGGTGCAGGGCTGACGGAGATATCCTCCAATGCAGATGAGTGGCAGGTGCTCGGCACATATTTCATCGACAAGGATATTGAGCTGCCGGTATGGCCTGAGTGGGCGGATCTGGATGCTGAAGCTATCAAAGCCCGGATGGCAGAAGGGCGGACCATAAGAAAGATAAAGGAATCTGTGCCGGACTGGCTGGATGAGTTGGGCAGCAAAGAGCTGGGCAGCAAATGGGATGAAGAACTGCATGCGCTCAATCAAACAGCACATCTATGTATCCGTGTCAATACGCTGAAAGCCACAGCCGAATCTGTCGCTGATTTTTTGAGAACGGAAGCTGTGGAATTCACCATCTCAGATGAGGTGCCTAATGCGATCATTATACACAGCAAGAAGAATCTGCGTAATTCATATGCTTACAAAAGCGGATGGTTTGAGATGCAGGATATATCCTCACAGCAGGTAGCTCCTCTGCTCGACCCAAGACCTGCCATGACCGTGATAGATGCTTGCGCAGGTGCAGGCGGTAAGGCTCTGAACATAGCCGCATTGATGCATGGCAAAGGGGAGATCATAGCCATAGACCTGTATCCTGAAAAGCTGAAGGAACTCGAAGCTCGTGCCAGAAGAAACGGCGTGGCCAATATCAAAACAGTGGGTTATACAGATGGCATGGAGGGCAACTACAGAGGTGAGGCCGATCGTTTATTGCTGGACGTTCCATGTACAGCTACTGGAGTGATCAGGCGCAACCCTGATACCAAATGGAAGCTACAGCCTGAGGCTCTCGATACATTGAAAGAATTGCAGCAGGACCTGCTACAGAGATATAGCATCATGCTCAAAGAAGGTGGTATAATGGTCTATGCTACATGCAGTATTTTGCCTTCGGAAAATGAAGGCCAGATCGAGAAATTCATAGCAGCTAATCCATCTTTCGAAAAGCTGACAGAGCGCCGGATCTCAGCTCATGAGTCAGGTGGTGATGGATTTTATATATGCAAAATGATTAAAAATCGCTAAGCTTTGTAAATTAGTGGTCGAAAACAATTTCGGAATGCGTAGCAAGGTGTTTATTGTATGGTGTATGTGTATGCTGGCCCTGACTGTCCGCAGTCAGACCGAATGGGCTATATGGAACTCAGAGATCAAGGTCGAAGACAATCGCTATATCCTCAATCTACCCGATCAGTGGCGCAAGGTCACCATAGCCGAAGGCTCGGGGATCGATTTTAAGTTTGATCTCAGCAATGTAGGTATCCCGGCTACTGTGGGCGGGTCTCCGCTCTATGCTAACTTCACAATCTCACGTATGTCAGGCAACAGGCACAGTCAGGCAATGGATCAGGTACTCACAGATTTTACAGCCTTCTATGATCGTGTCACCGAAGCGGGATATAACTACGATACGACCACTGCCCCTATCAAAACCAGTCAGGTCGGAACTGTATTGCACACGCGCTACTATCGCCGTAGCAAGGTGAGCAACTACAGTAAATATTATCTGATAATATATGCTGCCAAATCAGACGAGACATATATCCTCACTTTAAATTTTCAATACAAAGATCCAAGCTATGACATAGAGCGTAGTGCTCATTTCACCGAATATGCCATGAAGGTATTCGGGCATTTTGAGTTTAGATAATCCTTTTCTTTTACGTATTTTAGTAGAAATAAATTGCCGCAATGAAGAAAATCTCTGCAATGTTTGCTTTGGTATTCCTGATCGCATCGGGTCACGCACAGATATTTCCTTATGTAGAATCATTCGACAGCTATACTGCCAATCAGCCCCTCAATGGCAATGGCGGGATCACTGCTTCGAGCCATGTATATGTTACCCCATATGGGGTGGTGGGCAATTGCGCCGAATTTCAGATGGCAGCATCAGGATATGATACTATCACTAGTCCTGTCATCGGTCCGCTCACTGCACATACGGTGACCAGTTTTTATTTTAGGGCCGTGACGATCACTGGCGGAGTGCCATCCGTTTATAATATGACTGCTTCTGACAGTGCGGTAATTTATGTGGGAACCAGTTCTTTCAATATTTCTTTTCCTCAATACACGATCAAAAGCAGCGATCAAAACACCAATACAAATTATGTAAAAGTGGTAGTACCTGTACCGGCTTTTTTGAATACCTATTCAGGCCGGTTTAGGATCATCACATCAAATCCAGCAGGCAATAACTGGAAGCTGGAATTTGATTCGCTCGTGGTGAGAGATACTATGCCTGTGCCTCCCGTGCTGAATGATTCGGTCACTAACATAGCCTGCAGAGGCCAGAACACGGGCGGTATCAAAGTATTTGCATCAGGGGCTACGGCACCATACACCTATCTATGGAGCCCCGGCGGAGATACTATATCGAGTATCACTGCTAAGTATGCAGGGGTTGACACTGTGACTGTCACTGATCATCTGGGCGTTACTGCTTCGCTGACAGATTCTATTCGTCAACCGGCGCTGGCACTGCTGCTGGATTCATTATCCAAAAATCAGATACTCTGCTATGGCAGCAATACAGGTGAAGCTACCATATATGCCTCCGGTGGTACAAGACCATATCATTACAACTGGAGTACCACACCAGCTGTGCATACAGACTCTGCTGTGGGTCTCTATGCGGGCAACTATAATGTGACCGTGACTGATGCCAGCGGATGCAGTCTGACAGCTGCTGCGCATATTTCCCAGCCATCGGTGCCATATACGGTGACGGGCTCATCTACACAGTCGTCTACCGGCTCTAATGGTACTGCTACGGTAGTGGTAAGCGGGGGAACAGGATCAATCAGCTACACATGGAGCAATGCACAGAGTAGTTCCAGTATCAGCGGTCTGGCACCGGGTCTATATGAGGTGACTGTATCTGATGGCCTGGGTTGCAAACTGTATGACACAGTCTTTGTAGCATTCCCGAACGGGATCAACGAGGCGGACAATAGCCTCCTATCACTATTCCCTAACCCGGCTGCAGATCAGGTGTATGTGGAATGGAAAGGTGCGAATACTGCACCCTCAGAGGTCTTGATCTCAGATATGAGCGGCAG
>CAIXBT010000015.1 GCA_903917755.1 uncultured Bacteroidota bacterium | reverse complement strand
ATTTTTTTTGGATTATGTTTGTGTCTAACATTTTTTTTGACCGAATACTAAACATCGTTTGAATCTCATCCGCTGTTTGTATTCGGTCTTTTTCAACAGGGGACTTTGAACAACTTCAATATGAAAATGAAGGCCTTCATAACAACAAATATAGTATTTAGCTTTATTTGTAATTATACAAAAGTTGGGTTGAGCAATGATTGCATTATCTCTTGCTTGGGTTTAAAATTTCAAAAAACCGACTTAGATTACACGACTTATTTATCAAACTAAATTATACACCGAAATGAGAAAAATATTAGTGACAGGAGGCTGTGGTTATATAGGTTCACATACGATCATAGATCTTTTGGACAATGGTTTTGAGGTGGTTTCTATTGATAATTTTATGCGTTCGCTACCGAGCGCCCTTGATAATATCAACAAGGTGACGGGCAAAAACCTAGTCAACTACAATGTGGATCTTTGTGATAAGGCTGCTATAGAGGAGGTGTTTGCTCTCGAGGAAAACATCTCCGGTGTCATACATTTCGCAGCGCTGAAATCTGTGCCTGAGTCTGTGGCCCAGCCGCTTCTTTATTACCACAACAATCTGGAGTCTCTGGTCAATCTGCTGGATATATGTGAGCAACGGAATGTCAGGCAATTCGTTTTTTCATCATCCTGCTCGATCTATGGCAATGCTAAAGAACTGCCGGTCACGGAGCTTACGCCCTTCGGTGAGGCCGAGAGTCCCTATGCACGCACTAAGCAGATCAGCGAGAAGATCATTGGGGATCTGTCGCGGATTTCTGCCGGCAAATTTGTAGTGCTTAGATATTTCAATCCGGTAGGTGCGCATGAGTCAGGTCTGATAGGCGAAAACCCGAAAGACGGGATGGTATTCAATGTTTTCCCTCGTATCACGGGTGTGGCTATAGGCAAGTATGACCATCTTGATATTTTCGGCGAAGATTATGACACACGCGACGGTACCTGCATCAGAGATTATATACACGTGATGGATATAGCCCATGCGCATACACTCGCTCTCCAATACGTGTCAGCCAATGCGGATGCACCAAACTACGATATCTTTAATCTGGGTACTGGCATAGGTGTATCTGTGATGGAGATCGTCAATGCATTCGAGCGTGTATCGGGCCGGAAGTTGCGTTATGAAATGAAGCCGCGCCGAGCGGGAGATGTGGAGTCGATCTATGCCAACAATGAAAAAGCCACAAACATACTCGGCTGGCATACCACACGCGATCTGGATACGATGATCAGCACGGCATGGGCCTGGGAGCAGGTACTGGCCCGACAAAAGTAAAATGTTTATTTTTTGTCTTTTAGTGATTCACCAGCTTCACCGTATAGGTAAAGAAGTACCTGTCTTTGAGTGAGTATTTGCTGAAAGGGCAGGGGTCGGTACTTTCACCACGAGTAGGTGCCAGTGTGAAAGTGGTCGCTTCTTTGCCGATCGGAAAATGATACATGTCGCTCATCTCACCCATCTCATCATCCTCACATCCTCTCAGCAGCATATTTCTGATGCTGAAAAAACGATTGCTGAGAAAGCGCTTGGTCTTGGGATTGCAGGGTGAGCTCGGGTCCATGATATCTCCCATCAGATAGTCCACCCCATCTGCCTCCCATCCGGCCATAAAAACCCTGAATGTTTTATTGCGCGGTACATATAGGGTAAACCCATTCGACAGGTCCCAGTGCTTTTTGAAAGTCTCACCCAGGCCGCGTGTCAGTATCTTGCCTCCTTTGCCGAAGAAATCATTCAGGAATATCCATTTGTCACCTACATTGACGAATATCCTCATTTCGGCCCTGTCGCCCAGCTCACTCATTTTCTTAAAGTAAAGATGCTTCAGATCTACCTTATATTCATCTATGGTATCGCTTGTGCCGTTGCCTTCGTTCCAGTAGGCATATACTGTACGTGCATATACTGCGCTGTCTGCAATGTTTTTACTTTTCCATGCTATTTTCACATTCACTGTTCCATCAGGATGGATAGTAGCCGTTTCATCAGATGGATAGGTATCTCCTTTCTGCTTCTCTATCAGGATCTTCAGCTCGGCAGCGGGAGATGGTTTAGACAGATTCATCTTGAAAGTGAATTCATAGTCCTTGCTGCTCATCTCCACATGCATTACGAATGGTTTGGCATCGGTACGCTCATTGTTCATAGCTCCGCCATCACCATTGGCATAGATGTCCATGCGCGTGGCATATTTGTCTGATCCGTCCTGTACTTTTATTTTGGCGGGCAGGTTTCTTCTTATGGCCATGAGTCTGGCGGGGTGTATCTCGCAGTTAGCCGGTGGATGGCCCCTGTCCCATACATACAGTCCTTCGGCATGTATCCAGTCTCCGGTGCCGGGCCAGTTCCAGATCACATCACCTAATTCATGTCCGCCGGTACATCCGCCACAGCTTTTTCCTTCATTATTGAGTTTAGTGCATGGATTGATTCTATTTCCGGCTCCGATGCCGCATTCCCATTCTATGCCCAGACTTGATTGAAGGGTCGAATCTCGGGTACCATCGGGATGTATATTGACCAGATAGGGCAGCAGATTGGTATATCGGTCGTCAGGTGTGGTATCGGGTATTATATCCACGCACATATCATGTGTATAATGATAAAAAGGCAGGTCCTCGTGACTCACATGAGAGCAGTCGCTGCCATTGCCCGGATCATATCGTACCGTACCCTCGGCCACT
>CAIXBT010000014.1 GCA_903917755.1 uncultured Bacteroidota bacterium | reverse complement strand
TGGTCATCAAATTTCTTCTACCCGCTCATCATGTCTGACAAACCGGGCAGCGAAATATCAAAGGACTATAAGCGCAAAAAAAACACCGGTACCTCTCCCGCTACATTAGAGCTGGAGGCCGGTACATACCTGTTCTGCCAATGCGGATATAGTAAAAACCAACCCTTTTGCGACGGCTCACATCATGGCACGAATTTTAAGCCATTGGTATTTGAAATGAAGCAAAAGCAAAGAGTGAAACTCTGCACCTGCAAACTCACTTCTAAGGCACCCTATTGCGACAACTCACATCTGACACTTCAGAAACCTCTTTGATAAAATTGATGCCCCTGGTCAATTAATCTTTCGCACAAATATATCTCATGGCAATGTCTGAGTGAGGTCATCTATCAGTGGCCGATGTCGACGCAAATTTGCATTGTATTTAAAGCACTTAAAACCCGTCATAATAATGAAAAAGATATTGATCCTCGCGCTGGTAGCGCTGGTAGCAGGCTTCAGTTCCTGCAAAAAAGACGAATCCACTCCACTCATCAATCAAAATAAAACCGCACAGGCCACTCCACAGACAGCAGACAAACGAGTAAGCAAATGCGATGCGATACCACAGACCTGCGGCACTGCTCAGGTAGTAGAACTGATAGCGGGACAGCACATCAATGTAGGTACGGTGAGCATAGCAAACGGCCCCACCAATATGACCGTGACATATAGCACCATCGACAACTGGACACTGCGGGATATCCATTTATTCGTAGGCGACTGCGCACACATGCCAGTCAATAAAGAAGGTGAACCCTCTCCCGGTCGGTTCCCATACACCGTCAACCTCAGTGGCGGCGTACACACTTATACTTTCACCATACCTCTATCAGGGCTCGGCAGCTGTGTTTGTATAGCTGCACAAGCCGAGGTCAGCTGCGGCCGCAATACGGAGACCGCATGGGGAGCAGGCACTAAGTTTACCCAGAGATGCGGATGGGCTACCTATTTCAACTATTGCAAACAGTCTTGCGGCGGCTCTGCCTGCATCATTCCGGCTAACCTGCTTTTCTCCGGCGAGAGTGCATGGCCAAACGGAGTCAACTCGATAGTAGTAGGCGGATATACTTATACACTGGCTACGATCATGCCGGTACTCTCAGCACCCTCCGGCGATGCCACCGCAGCGCTCTTCGGTGTGGCTACACTAAAGATCTATGGCAGCACCATATCACCTCCGGCATCTGTACTCAGCGATGCAGCCATAGTAGAATCATGGCTCAGCACACTCGGCCAGCTGAACTCAAACAGTCAGTTCACAGCATCAGCTAGCATAGAGGCATCAATCTACAATGTACAGTCATGGGAGGCAAGTCAGGTATGCCACTAGTGAGTGATAAAAGTGTGGGTTCCGGAGCTATCGGGGCAGGGTGAAATAAAACACAGCACCTTCACCCACTTTGGCCTGGGCCCATACTTTTCCATAGTGCTTGGTCACTATTTTATGAACTATAGCCAGGCCCACTCCGGTGCCTTCGAACTCTTCGCTGGAATGCAGCCTTTGAAACACTCCGAAAAGTTTGTCTACATACAGCATATCAAAACCGGCACCATTGTCTTTAATATAAAAAATGTATTCGGTAGTTCGCTCTTCGCATCCGATCTCTATGATGGCAGGATCTTTTAGTTTAGAATATTTCACCGCGTTTGATATCAGATTCACCCAGACCTGCTCGATGGTCATTCTATCTGCCTTGATATTGGGCAGAGGTTTTATTCTAAACTCGATATTTCTATTCTTTTCTTCCTTTTTGAATTCATCACAGATGCTTCTTACCATCATGTCTGTCGGCACGTCAGATTTCAGCAGATTCTTGCGGCCCAGACGCGAGAAAGACAGCAGGTCGTCTATGAGCTGTGCCATTTTGTTAGAATTGGTCATGATGATATTCAGCATCCTGTTTGCCTCGGCATCCAGTTTATCAGCATAATCTTCCTGCACGATCTTCGTAAAACCATTGATACCGCGCAGTGGCGCACGAAGGTCATGTGACACGGAATAGGTAAAACCTTCGAGCTCTTTATTCACTGCTTTCAGCTGATCTTCCGCTTTTTTGCGCTGGGTATTATCAAATACAGAAGACCTGCTTTGGGTGAAATTGCCATGTTCATCGAGTACAGCTATGGAATTGACCAAAGTCGGAAATGTGCTGCCATCCTTGCGTTGAAATTCATACTCCAGATCATTGACATATCCGTTCTTGACATAATCTGCAAACACCACTTCGAAAGTACTCAGGTGCGCAGCCCTGCTCTCGGGCGACAGGAGGTCTTCGTACTTCATTTTGCCGACCACTTCATCAGCAGTGTAACCCATCCAATCCAGGAGTGTCTTATTGATATTGGTCAGAAATATATTCTCATCTACCGACAGGTATCCGCAGGGAGCCTTATCATAGAGGTCCCTTATCTCGTCATTGGCCTTGTTTAACTCCCGTTCATGCAGGACTTTCAGCGTCACATCTTCCACACTATGTATGATATAAAACACTTCACCTTTTGCATTCAGCACCGGCTTATTGAGGGGGCTCCAGAATCTCTCTTCGAATGCACCATCGGGTCTTCTTATGTCATATTTCTGGATCGCCATTGCATTGGCCGCTTTGCTGCTCAGCACAGTCTCCAGCGACCTGCGCAGGTTACTCACCCCATCAGCTCCAGGGTCATCAGGATTGTCCGGGAAAACTTCAAATAAATGCCTACCGAGTATATCTACCCGTTTGGTCATAGTGGCATTGAGATATTCCTCACTCACCGCAGCTATCACGAGGTCAGGCTTGAGGATCAGATAGCAACCGGGAGCCGACTCAAACAATACTTTGAAATCAGATATTTCTTTGAGACTTTTCTGCATCGCGGCTTCCATCTTCCGCGCCAGTTTATCTCCCAGCTGATCAGATATGCAAAAAAGAGGGTGAAGAGGATGACCACAAAATAAAATATCGTGATATTCCTGATCTCGCTATTGGCCGCGAAGGTCGCATCTGCCTCCTGTGCCACGATCACGCCCCATTTGTAATCAGGTACCTGCTCAAATGCCACAAAACGATTTTCCTTTTCTACAGGATTGTATAATATCTCAGCGCTCTTTTCACCTTTCAGAACTCTCTGTACGGCCGGCACATCAGCATATGAAATGAGGGTATCCTGTCTCGGATATTGAGGGTTGATAGCCAGTATCCCATTCTGATCCACTACATATAGAATCCCCGAAGTGGCCGCCTGCATATGTTTGGTCCATTCGAGCAGTTCAGATACTTTCACCTGCATGACCAATATCCCGCATTCTATCCCTGCATCATTTTTGATCGCGACGGCATAGGCAGCGACTTTCTGATGTGTAAACTCGCCATCCAAATATATGGCCGACATATATGGCTTATGAGTTTTGATGAAACCTTGATACAAGTCTGACCTGCTGAGGTCACTCCCATTATCGGCCGGAGCCTCGGGTGTCTGAGCCCTGATGATGCCATCATTATCTGTGATCAGCACTCTATCTATGAAAGGAAAATCTGCCGGTATTCTCTCGATCAGATCTACGGCTTCATTCCATTCATGCTTATCGACATGCCTATACAGAAGCGGACGTGTAGCGAATGAAAGGCCCAGATCACTGATGCGTCCGAGTTTTTCCTGGAGTACATGCTCTGACAGAGAGACGACGGAGCGGCGCTGCTCATATATCCGATCCTTAGTATCCTGACAGATACGGACGTAACTGTATACCTCTACTAAAAGTACAGGTAAGAGAATGAACAAAAACAAAAGTACTCTTCGGCCCAGATTCATAAATTATAGTCTCATGGTGCAATAAAAACCAGATGATCTTCATATTGCTTTTTTAATGATAAAGAAGTTGTTCAAAGTCCCCTGTTGAAAAAGACCGAATACAAACAGCGGATGAGATTCAAACGATGTTTAGTATTCGGTCAAAAAAAATGTTAGACACAAACATAATCCAAAAAAAAT
>CAIXBT010000013.1 GCA_903917755.1 uncultured Bacteroidota bacterium | reverse complement strand
GCATCGTATCTGTCTATCATATTGGCAGCTGTGGTGGCCTGTGTCACCCACTCCTTATAGCTCTTGGCGATATATGAAGTTTTGAGCACATTAGAACCCGGATCAAAAAGCGTATAGGCTATCTGTTTGCCTGACTTATTCGGCACATATACCGTGTTTTCTTTTTGACTGATCATCATACGCACACTATCTTTGCTATGATCTGTGTAATACACTTCAAACACGATAGGCATCTGAAAAAGATGCGTCAGCGAGTCTGTCCTGTGCGTTTGCCTCACATAAAAAACGGTCTGATCGGGCATAGCTGTGTAGCGTACGTCATAGGCAGGTGTGCCGCTGTGGTATATCCACTCATCAAAGAACCAATCGAGATTGATGCCGCAGGTCTCCTGAAATGTGCGATAGAAATCATGCGAATCCACATTGCCGAAAGCATGTTTATTCAGATAGCGTTGCACAGCTCTTTTGTAAACTTCATCGCCCACCACATAGCGCAGCATACCTATCACGAAACTGCCCTTCTGATAGTGGCGCGGTGTACCGGCCTTAGTATGGGCAATGGTGAATCTGTTCTCCTTGTCTACCTGTATCGATGACAGCGCCTCACTTCTCATGGCCCACTGATACTGGTCCTCGCCGAGTGCATGCCGCAGAAAAATTTTAGAATAATAGGTCGCAAAGCTCTCATGCAGCCAGTGATGCGTACCGCTATACTCCGTGATCAGATCGCCAAACCACTGATGCGTCAACTCATGTGCATTGACACCGACATAAGGGCGGTCCAGCCCCGCACGCCCATCCTGCATATAGAAATCGCCATAGATCGTAGCACTGGTATTCTCCATCGCACCAAACATAAAGTCCTGCACGGGAGAGTTTGAGTAGCAGGGCCATTGATAGGGCACACCGATCTCTGCGGTCAACCAGTCCACCATTTCCCTGCTGAACTTATAGGTCTGCGCCTCCACCTGCGGCCTGTCTGCATAGTAGTATTCGCGAGAGGTGATGCCATTCTCACTCTTGTAGTCCTTCCATTTGTATTTGTCTATGGCCAGCATGACGAGATAGGGCGCATGTGGCTTGGTCATGGCATAGTGCCAGGTCTTGGTGCCGTCTGCATTGATCCTGCTGTCTATGAGAGAGCCGTTTGACACCACGGTATATGCCGAGTCAAAGGTGATGGTGGTCTCCGTGATGACCTTATCATCCACATCATCATAGCATGGGAACCAGTGCCTATTGTCTATGCCCTGACCCTGTGTCCAGATCTGTTTGCGCGACAGGTTCTTCTCATCATTCCAACCTATGAAATAAAGCCCCCTGCGAGGATAGGCATCGTATTCTATTTCAAGGCTGTGCTTCTCATCCCACTTCAGTTTCTTTGTAAAATAAATGATCAGTCCCTCCGCCGTAGAGCGAAAGGTAAAATAGCGACCATCTTTATCCAAAGTGATACTTCTGATGAGGATACCGGGTGCATCGAGATACAGAGAGTCGATCTCTGGCTGTATCGGCGTGAAAAGCAGCGTTTCCTTTCCTATCACCCTGCCCTCTTCGGGCACAAAACGTATATCGAGGTTGATATTGGTAAAATCGCAGTTGTGCTCGCGATACCGGCCATCCACATCACTCATCCTGCTCAAAGCGGAATCCTGCACAGTAGCATTTGCAAAAGAAAAAACCAGTAAACCAAAGACAAGGGCGAGCGAGAGCTTTTTTATCACGTGTGTAATTTTTTGCCAAATATATAAATAGAAATAAGGATTCGTAAGAAAGCTAATTAAAGCAAAATTTAATTGATAAATGCAAATTTACAGATTACATGGCAGACTCCCAAACATCGGTTTCCAACTGAAATCCTGATGCTCATATCTTGTCAAAAAAGCCTTGCTTAAAGTTTGTTTTTAGAATTGATTTGCTCAATAATAAAAAAAGGGCTCAATGTGATTATGTAACTTATTATATTCAAGGTATTTACATATAAAATAAATAACCTCGCTTTCACTCAAAACATCCTGTCGAAAAACAAATCGAAAAACAATTTCGGGTCTTCCTTTTAGCAGAAATACTCGGGATAAATTTTTGATATCAGATTTTTTTCGGCTTCCCTCGCATTGAAATAACTATATCTTTGCCGGATGAAAAAGACACTCATACTCGATCACGCAGATATAGTCCAGAAGACCCGCCGCATGGCTTATCAGATAGTGGAAGACAATTATGATGAAAAAGAGATCATCATGAT
>CAIXBT010000012.1 GCA_903917755.1 uncultured Bacteroidota bacterium | reverse complement strand
ACCGTGCACGTTGATTGCATCTTCCAACTCACCTGTGCCTATCCTGTGTCCGGAGATATTAATGACATCATCCACACGACCTGTGATGCGATAATATCCATCTTCATCACGTTTGCAGCCGTCTCCGGTGAAATATAATCCGGGATAAGTAGTGAAATATGTAGTGCGGAAGCGCTCATGATCTCCATAGACCGAACGTGCAATGCCCGGCCATGGTTGTTTGATACAGAGATTCCCCTCTACGCCATTGCCGGTTATTTCATTTCCTTTTTCATCTACTATCATTAATTCTACACCCGGCAGTGGGAGAGTGGCATATGCGGGTTTTAGTGGAGTGATACCTGCCAGTGGTGATATGAGACAGCCACCGGTCTCAGTCTGCCACCAGGTATCTACTATGGGGCATTTACCTTTGCCGACATTATTGTGATACCAATGCCAGGCTTCTTCATTTATCGGTTCGCCTACCGAACCTAACACTTTTAATGATGAGAGATCTTTGTCTTTGAAAACTTCCTCACCAAAAGCCTGCAAAGAACGTATAGCTGTCGGTGCTGTATAAAATATATTGACCTTATGTTTATCAATAAGCGACCAAAAACGACCGGCATCAGGATATGTGGGGATTCCTTCAAACATGATGGTAGTAGCACCGTTTAGCAGAGGCCCGTATACTATATAAGTGTGACCGGTCACCCAGCCAATATCTGCTGTACAGCAAAATATATCCTTATCCTGATATTGAAAGACATTTTTAAATGTATATGCTGCATAAACCATGTATCCGGCAGTCGTATGGAGTACACCCTTGGGTTTGCCTGTAGAACCGGATGTGTAGAGGATGAATAGCGGATCCTCTGCATCCATAGTTGTGGCGGTATTAATGTCATTTACTTTTGCCACCTCATCATGCCACCAGATATCACGACCCGATATCATGTCAGTAGGCAGATCACGATGGTTAAATACAATGCATTTTTCTATTGAATTATTTGTCTTTAGAGCATCATCAACTATATGTTTCAGATCGAATTTCTTTTCACCTCGGTAAAATCCATCTGCTGTGATTATCATTTTACATTTCGAATCATTAACCCTGTCCAAAATAGACTGAGCACTGAAACCTGCAAAAACAATTGAGTGTATGGCTCCTATCCGGGCACAAGCGAGCATTGCTACTGCAGCCTCTGGGATCATGGGAAGATATATACAAATCCTATCGCCTTTTTTGACGCCATTGGCAGTGAGAACATTGGCAAAAGTCTTTACATTTTTGAATAGTTCTGCATAAGTGATGGCTCGTGATCTTTCATTGGGGTCATTGGGTTCCCAGATGATGGCAGTTTGATTTCCTCGCTCGGCAATGTGTCTGTCAAGACAGTTCTCGGTGATATTCAGTTTAGCACCTTCATACCAACTGATCTTTGGTTCGGTAAAATTCCAATCGAGGACCTTATCCCATTTTTTCTGCCAATGAAAGTGATCGGCTATTGCTCCCCAGAATGCATCTGGCTGCTCAATACTTAATTTATATTGCTCCTTGTATTCTTCGAATGTTTTGATCTGTGGTAGCATGTTCTATTTATTTAATTTCATAATTCAGGATACACATCATCTGAATATTACACCTGTTGGGTAATATTAGAATCAATGATGAAAATTGACAAATAGAGGTAAGTGTGATACTTACGGTAACTTATCGGAATAAAGTTAATGTTCCTTCTTTATCTTTTCTTTTGTATTCGGTAAAAGAAGAGAAATAAGTGTAAACACCCTCAGGCTGAGGGGCGCCTTTGTATGTACCGTTCCAGCCCATATTCGGGTCAGTACTTTCAAATACTAATTGCCCCCATCTGTTGTAGATATGAAGTTGATAATCTGAAACTGATCCGATATATACAGGCCCGAATGTTTCGTTCCTGCCATCACCATTTGGCGAAAATGCAGAGGGGAATACTAGACTGTCGATTATGCAAGTATCGCCAATTTCAAAATTTTCAGTGACTGAGCAAGAATTAACATCTGTAATAATAAGCGCGTATGCTCCGGCTGTTAATGATGAAATTTGGCTTAATGTGCTGCTACCAGGTGACCATAAATAACGATAGGGCACAGAACCACCAACTACCGTCACTGATATTTTTCCAATGCCTGCATTACATGAATCTGAGACTAAAGTTGAAACTGTATACAGGGAGTCAGGGGCAGATATTGATACCCTAGCTGTACCTGTACAATTAGTAGCATCAGTCACTAGTACACTGTATGAACCTGCTGGTAGATTTGATATTGTATCTGAAGTAGATTGATTGGACCAGAGGTAGCGAAGCGGAGCTACTCCGTTTGCTACTGCTATAGCTCTGCCATCTGTCTTTCCATGACAGGAGATATTATTTGAATCAATGGAAACAAATAAATGTGCTATGGATAGGATATTTGCCGTCAATGAATCTCTGCATCCATTTTGGTCTGCAATGGTCACACTATATGTCCCCGGGCTTAAATTAGAAGTGGAATCACCTGCTCCCGACGGGCTCCATGTGAATGTATAATTTGGAGTACCACCGGCTTCTGAAATAGTTAAGATACCATTGTTATTGCCGCAAGATGAAGGTATTGAATTTACTGTGTGTGATAATTGTGTTGGCTGAGGAATTGCAACATTTTTCACTGCACTACAGCCGCTACCATCTGTTACCGTCACAGTATAAGCTCCGGCAGAAAGATTCGTAATAGTATCACTTGTACCAGCATTTGACCAATGATATACAACCTGTCCTGTCGCACCTAAAACGACAACATCTGCACTACCGTCAGTATTACCAAAACAACTTAGATTTTTGACCACGTTTGCTGTTGCTTGGAGCCCACCGTTAGTTCCGACCACAGCGATCAATGAATCCCGGCAGCCTTTACTATCGGTGATGGTAATATTATATTGTCCCGCAGCAAGATTGGGAGATGATGAACCACTCCCCGTTGGAGACCATATATAATTATATACCTGAGAACCACCAGTTTCATTTATCGAAATAAGGCCATTGCTGCTACCACATGATGCTGAATCAATGATGACCGTATGACTAAGTTGAAGAGGTTGAGATATGGTTACAGAAGAGGTAACCTGACATAGACCAGGAGCAGAGACTGTGACTGTGTAGGTCCCAGCACCAAGGCCGGATATTGTGTCAGTTGTTTGTACCGGATTCGTACTCCAAGTGTAAGTATACCCACTCGAACCAGATGCCGTGACAATAGCTGTTCCATTATTAGCTCCAAAACAAGTGATATCTGTTTTGGTTGTAGTGGCGCCGATGATTATCACTGACTTTGTTACATTACCCGGAGCATTGCATGGGCCACCCTTGACAGTGAATGTAACATTGTATGTGCCAGGCCCAGAGAATGTATGTGAAGGGCTGAGGCTGCCCGATCCGGTGATCGTATTTGATGAACCGCTGGCCGGATCTCCAAAATTCCATTGGAAAGTATCCGGGCAGAGCGATGTAATACCTGAAAATTGTATTGTATTGCCAGTTCCACATGTATGGGTAAAATCTGCATTGTTAGGTGTTCCTTCTCCAATAGCTACACTATCAAAAGCGAAACCATTGAAGTTGTTACAGCCGGTACCCGCTCCAAAAGTAAACCTGAATATCACACTGGACTGAGCTGTGAGATATGGCATACAATGTTTGGCTGTTACCCAATGTCCAACACCATTTCCACCCTCACAGGTGGATCCCGAGACACCTGAAGTATCATGATAGCTGGTTTGAATATTGCCACACCATCCATTGGTAGAAGTTCCTGTACAAAGAGATTTATATGATTGTGAGGCACCACCATGACCGGGTAGAGGACCATTGTATGAACCCAAGTGGGTAATGTTATTGTAATTGTACCAATTGGTATCCATACAGTCTGTAGGGTCACCATATGCACCTACATCTGTCCAAGTCGTACCGCCATTAAGTGAATATTGAAAGTTAGCACCGTCATATTTATTCTCAGATTCATGGAAAAGCTTAAATTGGATATAAGGCCTTTGGACAGATGAAAAATCAAAACAAGGACTCTGTACCCAAGACCGCTCACCATATGCATATAGCCAGCCTACGGTGTCACCTACTATCCAACATCTCTGACCGCTACCGGCAGAATTGATAACATTTTTTTGAGGATGTCCCCAGGCCCAGTCGTTGATGACTAGATTCAGAGGTGTACATGCAGGCCCACCCGTAGTCCAGGCGGCAGATGATTCGAAATCTTCAACATAAGGGAATGTGTTTATAGCTGTCCCACATTGTGCTTGCGCATTCAGAGCAGAGAAAAGCAATATTACATACACTAAATTTCTAAGTGTAAAAACCTGCATAAAAAGACTTTTAAGATATTATTTAACGAACTTCTTCACTGTTTCCCCGGTCCTCAAAAAATAAACGCCCGAAGATAGGTTTTGTATGTTAACTAATCGTGAATTCTGCTCACTATCAGCTTTCAGGCTTAGTACCTCCTGACCTGTCATGCTGTACACATAAATATCTTTGTCCATACTATAGTTGTCAGGGAATAGCACTTTCAATTCATATTGATTGACTTGAATTATCTTAACCGTATTGTCTTGAGCTACATCGTTTATGCCGTTGTAGTTTATTGTAACCTGTTTTGAAAGTGTATCTGAGCCACATCCGTTGGTTGTAATAAGAAGCACTGTAAATGTTCCATTGTGCGGATATATATGCAGAGGGGTGGAAGATGAAACCTGTGCAGATCCATCGCCAAAGTTCCATGTAGAGTTAGTAGCATTTTGCGACTGATTCGCAAAGGAAGCATTCATTCCTGTTACATTGAATGTAAAAGCAGGAGTAGGTTTATTATTGACAGTTACAGCTATCGTTTGGTTTTGAGATGAACCGTTGACGATACCCGTCACGGTATAAGTGGTGCTGGTGGTAGGGCTCACTGTGATAGATGCGGTAGTAGCACCGCCCGGTGACCATGAGTAGCTTGTACCGCCCGATGCGTTTAATGTGACCGATTGTCCATCGCAAATAGTGCTGCTGCCTGTAGCAGATACGGATAGAGTGCCAGACGCACTTGCGCTATCCTGAGCCGCCAGCCATACAGTTGTGTTTACAAGTAGCTTGCGATGTGAACCACTGAGGTCAGCAGTATAACTATTGACAAGTGTAGAGTTAGGGTTGCCGGTTCCATCATCACAAGGAGAGCTATCTCCCAAAAAGGCCACCTTGCCTCTGCCATAGCGAGCATGACCCGCTAATACATTTGTGTTGCCGGTAGTGCCGGTACTATAAGCTATCCCCACTACAGTTGGGTTTACACTAGGATATATGGTAAACGTCGTTCCGCTGTGATATTTGATACCGGTCACAGCCCCGAGAGGACCATGCAAACATGAGTCGTTAGGCAGGTTCGGTAATGTAGTCGTGGTAGGGGAGATATTTACCGTATCGGCTATTATACCGAATACATTTCCCGTAGTAGCGGCAAAATCCATCCAGATATGAGGTGAGTCCCATCCATCAAAATTTCTGTCAGAACCATTATGGTCTGATATCATATACAGACCGCCACCATTTAGAACAAACTGGACCAAAGCTTGTTTTTCAGCACTAGTAAGGTGGGTGTTGGGCTCACACATAATGAATACCTTATAATGTGAGAGATCTTGTGCGTTAGAAGAATTACCATATGTGATCGAACCGGTATAAGGGAGTGATTCAACCGTGAATCCCTGATTAACCAGATCAATACCCCAGTATGAAAGAGCTCCTTCCCAATAAGTCTCAGGTGTAGATGCGTTGATGCCACTTTGTGCAGGGGTAGGAATCTGTTGAGGATCGCTGTGAGTGCCGCCTGTATATGCAGAACCTGAAGTGCCCCAGTTGATATCATGAAGATCTGCATCTACACACCAATCTGCCGTGGTACCGGAAGTTTCACCTTTAACATTGTCAAATAAAATTTTGACCTGCGCATCTGCATTAGAAAAGACTAAGCTTAATAGCCCAATTATTAGAATTTGTTTAAAATTAGTTACCATGAATTTCTTTTGATTTTTT
>CAIXBT010000011.1 GCA_903917755.1 uncultured Bacteroidota bacterium | reverse complement strand
CCAATCAGGTACACTATCCTACCTCAGTGTCGCTGACACCTCGATATGACTGGAAATGGATAGGCGTTTACATCCCGCTCACCTATAATGAGTATGGGAATTTCGGCGCAGGTGTGGGATTGCGTGCAGGTCCGATATTTGTGACCTCATCTAACCTGATCACGACATTCGCCTCAAAGACCACCTTCGCGGCTAACATACAGGCTGGTATCAAGATCACGATTCCAAATTTCAAGCATAAGGCCAAAAACAAAAACCATAAACTGGGAGATGATGTGATCGACAGTATCTGCCCTAACTATACAGCTGACCTTTATAAATATTTCCCTAATAAGGCTGCTAATTTGGATTACGGTACACCTACGCCTAATAAAGTTGGTGCAGGTACCTATGTGATCACACGCCCTAATCCCAAAGGCTACTGTCCTGATTCCGGAGTGGTCAAGATAGCTTACCGTACGGGAGTATATGCCGGAGGCAATAAAACAGTCACAGTTTGCGGCAGCAGCACCTATGATCTTACAGCACTTTATCCAATGACGGGTTATAGTAGCTATACCTGGAATACTCCAAACCCCGCTTCCGTCACCTCAGGTACTTATACACTGGTAGTGGCGAGTGCAGGAGGATGCACGGATTCAGCTACCGCTACGATCACCGCCAATCCAAGACCAAATCTGGGCGGCAATAGAGGAGATAGCATATTCCCGGGCAATACCTTTGACCTTTCTGTACTCTATCCGAACATCGGCTATCCTAAATATAATTGGGTAGGTGTAGCCAATTATGCAGCTGTACCACTGGGCAGTTATCAACTGATCGTGACAGATAAAAGTGGCTGTAGTGATACTGCTACTGCTACCATCACTCAGAAAACTCCGCCACCTCTGACCAAGAAAGAGATACAAACGATCAAATATGCCTTCGACAATCTAGAATTTGAGACCGCCAAGGACAAGATCAAATCAAAATCTTTCTTCGCACTGGATGGATTGGCAAAACTCCTGCTTGATAAGGGATACGGACTCCAGATAGACGGGCATACTGATAATGTCGGCGCTGCGGACATGAATATGGACCTCTCGCTCAGACGCGCTAATGCCGTCAAAGCATATCTGATGGGCAAAGGTGTGAGCGGTTCTAAACTGGAGACAGCCGGTTACGGCCTCACCAAACCGATAGCAGACAACAAAACAGCCGAAGGACGTCAGAAAAACAGGCGTGTAGAGATGTCAGTGATCTATAAATAACAGGCTTATAATTTTGAAAGCCAATGAAAGGCGGGACTTGTGTCTCGCCTTTTTTATTTCCATGCAATAGAAACTACCTGTATTTCGTCTTTACTGATCTTAATACTTATTTTAGCCGCTATGATACATTTCGAAGAAGTGATCCTGCCCAATGGATTGAAGATACTGGTCCACGAAGACCCATCCACCCCCCTGGCTGCAGTGAATATCCTGTATAAAGTAGGTGCGCGTGATGAAGATCCCGACAGAACCGGTTTTGCACATCTGTTTGAGCATTTTATGTTTGAAGGATCGGTGAATATACCTGAGTTTGATACGGAGTTGCAGCTGGCCGGCGGAGATAACAATGCATTTACCTCCAATGACGTGACCAACTATTACGACATTCTGCCTGCGGCTAATCTGGAGACAGCTTTCTGGCTCGAGAGTGACAGGATGCTATCGCTTGATTTTGATCTGGAAAGTCTGGAGACGCAAAAGAAGGTCGTATGCGAAGAGTTTAAAGAGCATTATATCAATCAGCCCTATGGCGATGTATGGCACAAGCTATCGGCACTGGCATATAAGGTGCACCCCTATCAGTGGCCTACCATAGGCAAGGAACTCTCTCACGTAGAGAATGCAGTGATGGAAGATGTACGTGCGTTTTTTTACAAATATTATCGCCCGCGCAATGCCGTGATGGTAGTGGCAGGCGGTGTCAAAACCAAAGAGGTCGAAGCACTCGCGCTGAAATGGTTCGGCGATATACCATCGGGAGAACTGATCAGTCACGAGCTGCCCAAAGAACCCGAACAAACCGAAGAGCGCATCCTGGAGCTGCATGAAGATGTGCCGCTGAATGCCATCTACAAAGCATACAAAATGTGCGACCGCCGCCATGATGACTATCAGGCCACAGACTTCATACGCGATATGCTCTCTACCGGCGACTCCTCACGTTTATACAATGAACTGGTCAAAGAGAAAAAAATATTCAGTTCTGTGGCTGCCTATCTGTCTGAGACCATCGACGAAGGCATATTCATCATAGAGGGCAAATTGAATCCTGATGTGAGTATGGATGATGCCGATGCAGCGATCATAAATAGCATCATGGCACTGGCTGAAGATGTCACCGAAGATGAACTGCAAAAAGTAAAAAATAAAACGGAAGCATATCTGACCTTCAGCGATACCAATATCCTCAACCGCGCCATGAACCTGGCATATTATGATATGCTCGGCAATGCAGCAGATGTCAATACGGAGATAGATAAATACATGGCAGTGACCAGCACTCAGATCAAACGGGTAGCGAAGAAAATTTTCAATAAGAATAGATGCAGTACTGTAAAGTATTTCAAAAAATAATTTGAGGATGAGATGATTTGAAAATTTGAAGATGAAAATGCAATCAATCAAATACATCTGCGGAGATCAGCGCGATCAGCGGGAAAAAAACGGAAAAATGAACAGAACAAAAGCCCCACAAATAAAGACCGTCGATGCCATCGACCTGCTGGCCGTAGAGCAGATCAAACTGGATAATGGCATCCCCGTATACATCATCAATGCAGGTGAGCAGGAGATCGTGAAAATAGATTTCGTGTTTGAAGCCGGTAAATGGTATGAACCTAAAAACCTGCTGGCAGATTTCGTGAACAGGATGATGCGCGAAGGTGTGAAGGGCCGCTCTGCCAAAGACATAGCTGATATATTTGAATTCTACGGCAGCAATCTCGAATCTAGTGTATCATTCACGAATGCAGGCTTTCAATTGTATTCTTTGAATAAACATCTGCCGCATATCCTGCCCCTTATGATGGAGATATTCACGGAGGCATCTTTTCCTGAAGAGGAATTTGCGATCATGCTCAATAACAGAAAGCAAAAGCATACCGAGCGCCTCGCCAAGAATGACTATGTGGCCAATAGAAATTTTCTGTCGGCCATCTGGGGCCCCGAGCATCCATACGGGCGCGTCACGGAATTCGAAAATTTCGAAAATGTTACCACAGCACAACTAAGAGATTTTTACAGCAGATATTATAATGCCTCAAACTGTTTCGTGCTCATTTCCGGCAGGCTCGATGATACCCTCATTCGCAGTTTGAATTCCGTATTCGGGTCTGCATCATGGCTGGGCAGCAAAGCCCCGGCTGATATTGATTTCGAACTGAAACCTGCTGCTGCCTTGCGCCAGCATACAGAGAAAAAAGATTCGGTGCAAACATCGATCATGATCGGTTGTGCCACCATAAACAGATACCATCCGGATTTTGACAAACTGTCTGTGGTCAATACGGTGTTCGGCGGATATTTCGGGTCGAGGCTTATGGCTAATATCCGGGAGGACAAAGGCTACACATACGGCATATTTTCTTCGCTGACATCGTATCAGCATGGAGGTATACTGGAGATCAGCGCAGAAGTAGGCAAAGAAGTGAGTGAAGCCACTATCACGGAAGTGCGCAATGAAATAGAACTGATGCGTACCAAACTGGTCGATCAGGAAGAACTGGAAACGGTAAAAAACTATCTGACCGGCAGGCTGATGAGGAGCGCAGACGGGCCCATGAAATACTCCGATGTATATAAAGGGCTCATTCTATATGGCAGAGACGGCTCATATATCAACCAATATCTCAAAACGGTCCATGACATCACAGCAGAGGAGATCAGAGACCTGGCGGTGAAATATCTGGATTTCGACAGGATGCATGTCATCACGGTGGGCTGATCGACAATGGATAATTGACAATGTTCATAATATTAAGGCTGATACGACGTTTAATGGCATGAAAAACCACTATGTGCAACGTATGAAACAGCACAAACGTCTAAATACCAGAGTCCATTTGTTAATATCCTAAACTGAATCTCGCTTATTGCATTATTTTTACCCGCACTAAAATTCGGGCTTTATCAAAAAGTTACTTTCTATATTGATCTCGCTTGGTGTCATACAAAGCTGTATGGCCCAGGTTATCATTTCTCCCTCACTGAGATGTGTGGTGAAAAACGTGACCGGCAGCGCCAATACGCTGACCTGGGATATGGCAGCTAATAATCCCTGCGGGGCATTCGTCTGCTATAATATTTACAAATCACCTACGCAAGGCGGGCCATATGTACTTGACACCAGCATCGCATCGCAGGCAGCTACATCATGGGTGGACAATAGTATCAATAGCAGTCATACCTGGTTCTATTATATTCAGGATAGTTTTAACTGCGCGGGTGTCACCTATCAGATAGCCGATACGGTGCAGAATGAGGCTAATCCGCAGACCCCCGTCATTGTGAATGTATCTGTCAATCCCGATAGTACGATCACCTTTCAGTGGCTGCCGAGTCCTTCTGATCAGACCAGATTTTATGTCATTTATATAGTCGAGCCTAATGGTACGATAGTGGCTGTGGACACTGTCTTTGGTCGTTTAAATACAACATGGATAGATAGTACTGACAATTCATATGCTGCTGCTATAAAGTATACAGTGGCAGCCGGTGATAGCTGTGCTGGCAATCAGCTCAGCGCCTACAACACATATCCGCAGCAGACCATGATGCTGAGCTATAGCCCGGCGCATTGCAATCCCGCCATCCCGCTGGCATGGACACCTTATATCAATATGACCGGAGGCCTCGGTGGCTATCAGATATACGTGAGCCGCAATGACAGTGCCTATGTGCTGGCAGGGGCGGTAGATTCGGCTACATTGACTTACAGTTATACTAATTTTAATAATGGAGACTCTCTGCAGATACATATCGTGGCAGTGAGTGCCACAGCGGCAGATAGCACCATGCAGTCTTCATCTAACTATATCCGGTTCGTGGCATCGGTCATCAAGCCGCCTGCTTATATCTACCTGACCAATCTGTCTGTTGATACGACCAATAACAGTGTCAATATAAGATGGCTCGTAGACAATAATGCCAAGATGCTCGAGTATCAGACATACAACTCTGAAGATGGAGCGGCCTTCTATGCTATCAATGATGGCTATCACGGTGTGCAGCAGGTACCGGTGCCTGTGGCAAGGTTTGGGTCATATGCAGACAGCACTGTCTCTCCGCAGTATGGTCCGTATTTTTATGAAGTGCAGGGCTATGATTCATGTATGACGAGCAGTACCACCAGCATGGGTGAGATCATCTCTCTGCAGGGCACACTCTCAGATTACTATCAGATCACACTGACCTGGAATAAATTTCATCTAGACAGTGCACATGTGATCCGCTATGATCTATATCGCGACTATGGCACGGGCATGTATTTCATTCATTCCTTTGACTCGTCTACCACCACATACATTGATTCGGTATTTCAGTTTCTGAATGTACCCGGTCAGTTCTGCTATGTGATCAAGGGCACCTATATCATCAACCTGCCTGCGGCGGCTTATATAGCGAGAGATACCACATTCTCCAATATAGCCTGTGTGGATCACCGCCCCATCATCTATATACCCAATGCCTTCGTATGGAACGGTGTAAATAATTTCTTCAAGCCTCGGATCATATTCGGCGACCCTGCCGGCTATGACATGACCATCTGGGACCGCTATGGCGGCAAGATATTTGAGACCCACGATGTCAATGGCAGCTGGGATGGCACTTACGAGGGCAAACCTGTCGATCAGGGCGGCTATCCGTATCTCATCCAGTTCACCGCACTCGATGGCACCCCGGTAGAGCGCAAGGGGATTGTGATGTTCATTAAGAAGTAGGTTAAATAAATTTACAGACCGCTAAATTCACACTTCTATTTCCTGACCGGTACGGTGATCGTCACCTCCACATCATCTTTGACCATCGAAGTGGGTTTGCCTACGGCATAATCCAAACGATTGAGCTTGAGCGACCCCACGAATGAAGCTCCACCATCTGCCTCCGCAAAAGCGAAAGGTATCTGCACATTTTTTGAAGTACCCTTGATGGTCAGTGCCCCATCTACCATATAGCCTGTAGCGGTTTTGGTCACAGCGCTGGACTTAAAGGCGATCTTCGGATATTTGGCTATATCAAACCACACCTCTTCTTCCTTTAAGTCTTTATCACGTTTGGAGATGCCAGTACTGATGGTAGAGAGATCAAGCGTGACATCGAGATTGCTGGCTGGCAGGTCGTTCGGGTCAAAGGACACCGTACCTCGCAGTCCGCCTATAGAGCCATCTACCATGCCCACCATACTCTTGATCTTAAAAGTTATTTTATTGTTCGCGGCTATGTTCCAGTTTTGGACCACAGCGAATGACATGGTCAGACATGCTATACATATCATTGCGATGGAAATTTTCCGTACCATATGATCTTATTTAATTGTTATAAAATAAATGTGTCGGACGAATGCATGAGGACATTCTTAAAATTCAATACAAAGTTACATGCTTTAAAAGGAATGGCAGGTATTAAATAAAAATGCTCCCGACCGAAGCCGGGAGCATATACTCAGATGTGCCCGAGAAGGGACTCGAACCCCCACGCCTTGCAGCGCTCGCACCTGAAGCGAGTGCGTCTACCAATTTCGCCACCCGGGCATTTTTTTGTATCGGAAACCCGAAACAAAATGAGTGAACTGTGATAGAAAAAATACCGCAACAGCGGTATCGCATTTCGTCAGTGGATGCAAAAGTAAACTTTCAGCTGTAATTGTAAAATCCTTTGCCCGACTTCTTTCCAAAATGTCCTGCATCGACCTTCTGTTGCTGGATACGAGAGGGTCTGAATTTAGCTTCCTGATGAAAAGAATTATATAATGAGGATGTTACTGCAAAGTTGATGTCATTGCCAACGGCGTCCATGAGCGTAAACGGGCCCATACGAAAGCCGGCTGACTCCATGAGTACATCGACCGTTTCAAAGGGCGCTACGCGCTCCTCCAGCATCCTGAGGCTCTCTACATAATAGTGGCGCGCCACCCTGTTTACGATGAATCCGGGCGAATCTTTGGCCACCACGAGCGTTTTTCCGATCCTGATGGTCAGCGCTTTCATAGTTTCCGTCACCTCTGCAGATGTTTCAGCACCCGAGATGACCTCTACCAGCTTCATGATATGAGCGGGATTGAAAAAATGCATACCCACCACTCTGCCCGGGTTTGATATGCCGGCAGCTATCTGTGTAATAGGAATGGATGAGGTATTAGATGCCAGAATGGTGGTCGGGAGATTGATCTCTGCGATCTTTTTAAATAAATCTTTTTTTGCTTCGAGTTTTTCGACGATGGCCTCTATCACTACTTCGGCGAACAGTGTATTGATTTCGCCCGTATAAGAGATCTTAGCGATGGTATCAATTTTAGCCTGCTCGGTCAGTTTGCCTTTTGATACGGCGCCTGACAGGTTAGCCGCGATGTCCGTTTTGGCTTTATCGAGTTGCGCCGGGTTCAGATCAAACAGTATGACTGTATATCCCGCCTGTGCGAATATCTGTGCTATGCCCGCACCCATGGCTCCTGCACCTGCTACAGCGATGGTTTTAATATGATCGATCATGGTTAGTATTAAGGTGTAGAAATTTGATTTACAAGATTAAAAAGTTCCTTGTCAGAGATATTGCTGAGTTCAGATTTATCATATATAGAAAGCAGATAAACTTTTTATCTACCACTTTCACACAGGTGATCACTCTTGCTCCGCCGCTTTTACCCTGTTTTTTCGATTTAATGGCCAACCTGATTTTGTAGCAATCACGTCCCAATGCTATACCCTGAGTAGGGTTAATCTCGAGATTTTTGACAAGTGCCAGAAACTCTTCTTTAAGTGAAGGATATTTTTTTACAAGTTTCTTCAATTCCTTTTCAAAAGGTAATATGGTGAGGACATCAAAGTTCACGGAACAGATCGTGTGCGGATTTCAATTTGACCTTGCCTTGCTTATATAGACGTATCATTTCAAAGCCAGTTTCAAGGTCGCTTTTAATTTTGGCCTTTTGTTTCTCCTTTGGTGTGTTGTGTACCTTAATAAGCTTTACAGCCTCCATATCACGCAAAAAATCCAATGCCTTTTTATCTTTTATTTCTACCAGTCTGATATCCATTATTGTGAAGATACTAAATTTTATCCTACATGAAAAAACCTGGTCATGACCCACCTGTAGAGGTCATTCCCATTGGCAAATATCATCAGGGCGAGAATGAGTATCAATCCTACCTTCTGAATATTGTCCACTACTTTTTCGTTGAGCGGGCGGCGTATGAGCATCTCTATCAGCAGCATGATCACATAGCCACCATCCAGCATCGGGATGGGCAGCAGGTTAGCTACCGCCAGTATCAGCGATATGAAAGCAGTAAGGCTTAGAAAGCCTACCAGCGACATATCATCCGGAAACATCGATGCCATAGTACCCACACCACCCAGCTGTTTGTAGCCCTTCACCTTAGAACTGAAAACCAGCTTGAACTGCTTCAGGTAGTCACGCATACTTTTGTATGCTTTGATACCACCTGCTTTGAATGAGCCAAAAAATCCGTACTGTATCTCTGTAAACTCCAGATAGCCTCTGTATAGTTTCAGGTCTGTAGGTGGCCTGAAGCCCAGCAGACCGGTCTTAGGCACATTGACACTGACATGTATAGTGTCTGTGCCGCGCAGGAAGGTGATATCTGCCTTTTTTTCTTTCAATGTCGACAGCGTAGTGATAGCATCATCGAAATAAGTGATAGTAGAGCCATTGATCCTGATCACGACATCGCCCCGCTGCAGTTTGCCTTTGATCACATTTTCCTTTGCCAGATCGCCCACCAGACATGGTATGCGATAGTCAAATAGTCCGTGTCCACGAGCAGCCACCGCTCTGGCAATAAAATCCTCAGGAAGCGTAATGGTCTCTTTCTGCCCCTTTCTCATTACTTCTACTGTCTTGATATCATCGAGCAGTAGTTCTTTAGGTATAGTGAGAAAACTTTCGAATTTCGTGCCGCCATCATGGCTTAATATGATATCGCCGTTTCGGAAACCTGCCATCAAAGCTATAGAGTCACAATGTATCCCGTTTTTCACACCTTCTGCCGGCAGGTGTACCTCTCCGGTCCAAAACAGTAACTGGGAATATATCAGCCAGCCCAAAAGGATATTCATAATGATACCGCCGAGCATGATGATGAGCTTCTGCCAGTTTTTCTTAGAGCGATATTCGTCCGCCTTAGGAGGCAGTTTCATGGCTTCTTCGTCCATGCTTTCATCCATCATACCTGCGATCTTGACATAGCCTCCCAGTGGAAACCAACCTATGCCATACTCCGTATCGCCGATCTTCTTTTTGAAAAGAGCAAAATTGAGAAGTGTAGGTATCGGAAAAAGGAAATCAAAGAATAAGTAGAACTTTTCGACCCTTGTTTTGAATGCTCGTGCAGCTATGAAATGCCCGAACTCGTGTAGCAAAACCAGAATGGAAAGGCTTAAAATGAAATATAAAGTACCCATGGGTGTATTGTATCAATTGATTTAAGAGGGGGCAAATGTAGGAAAAAAGAGCCAAGCTGCCATTTTGCATTCTATTGCGGACCCATTATTGTGGTTCTTTGGCTGAATAATATTGATTTTGTCATCAATATTAAAACAATGTACCTCGGGCAATCAGTGCATTAGAACGGCAAATACCTATTTAGGTCCGGTTGCTTTAGGAGCAGGTGTAGCTTTGGTCGGTGGTCCCAATGCTTTTGTACTCTTTTGTTCCATTACATTGAGGTTTCCTTTTGCCAATGCAAAATCAGGGAATATCTGCAATGCCTGTGTGAAAAATTCTTTGGCATTCGCATCCTGATTCAGGTCCAGGGCCACTATACCCTTTACATTCAGTGCAGCGGCTTTCATCGGCACGCTCTGGCTGGTGTTATTGCTGTTGCGGATATTGACGTTTTGTTTTGCCGCGGCTTCATTAGCTATGATCTGATCGAGAGAGACCACGCACTCACCATAGCGCTTGAGCTGATATTGCAGCGTTGCGATCTGATAGAGGTAGAATAACTGCTTGTCACCACTGTATAGTGTCTCATAATCAGCCAGCGATTCTTTGGTCAGACCCAATGACTGTTTGGATACTGCCACCATCTCCAGTATATCATGGCGCATAGGGTTGTCTCTGAGTATCTCCTCGCCTACCGTATATGCCTGTCCATAGCGCTCGCCGGCGAAATATATCAATGCGAGTGAGTCACGCAGGTCTGTGCGCTCCGGATGCAATGCCATAGCATTATACAATGCAGAGATGGCAACATTCAGATCATAATATTTCAATGCCGAACTATATACTTTCATTTGTATATCAAAATCCTGAGCATGTACGGTCGAGGTCAGAAGTATCAATGATAGAAAGAGAGTGATGAGTGCTTTTTTCATATGTGAATAATTATTTTGAAAGCTAAAGATATGTTTTTTGCGAAATGTATGAACGGATGAATAGAAATTTTGCACTATTTATAGATTGGCTAAATATTTCTTCATAGGCTCACGAGTGGCGATCGCCATTTCACGCGCCTTCTCTGCGAAATCAGTGCCTGATGAGGCAAATATGATCTGTCGGGCCGAGTTGATCAGCAGTCCACCTCGTCTGTTGAGGCCTGCTTCGCATATCTCTGCCACATCACCTCCCTGTGCACCTACTCCGGGCACGAGAAAGAAATGATCAGGAGCTAACTTTCTGATGGCCTTCAGCTCCTGAGGGTGGGTAGCACCTACCACTATCATCATTCGGTCCGGCCCTCCCCATGTCTGAGCCTTTTTGATCACCTGTTCATATAGCCTCATGCCATCGCTTACATTAAACTGAAAATCCTTAGAACCTTTGTTTGACGTAAGACCCAGCAGTATGACCCATTTATCTTTATGCTCCAGAAATGGCGTGACGGAGTCCTCGCCCATATATGGTGCCACGGTGATAGAATCAAAATCGAGCCATTCAAAAAAAGCCTTGGCATACATACGTGAAGTATTGCCGATATCACCACGCTTGGCATCTGCTATGGTGAAGGCCTCGTCTTTATGCTGATTGAGATAGTTAATGGTTTTCTCCAAAGACTGCCAGCCTCTGATACCCATCGCCTCATAGAAAGCGATATTGGGTTTGTATGCGACCGCTATATCCAGTGTGGCATCTATGATCTGCTTATTGAATTCGAAGATGGGGTCTTCATATTGCAGTAGATGTTTCGGGATCAGGGCGAGGTCTGAATCAAGGCCTACGCATAGCATGGACTCCTTACGCTTGATAAGGGCAGTGAGATGGTCGAGGGTCATTGTATCTGAAGGTTGACGGCTATTACACTTTTTATCTCGGGCACAGCCTGCCTCACAGCGGTTTCGATACCGGCTTTCATAGTCATAAAACTCTGCGGGCAGCTGCTGCATGAACCTAACAGGCGCAAACGCAAAACCCCCTCGTCAGTTATATCCACTATTTCTACATTGCCCCCGTCATCTTTCAGATATGGGCGCATTGTATCCAGCGAGGCTTCGATCTTGTCCAGTATTTCTGTGCTTGTTATCATTAGTGGCATGCAAGTTAGCAGTAATTCGGCAAATGGGCAATCTCAATTAGTCTTCATCTATCTCATACAGTACAAACCCCTTGGACTGATAGGTCGAGAGGGCTACTTTTGATGCTATCGCAATTTTGACGGATGGCAATAAACTCGCCCGGTCAATATCCAGAAACTGCATGGCCTGTCCGCATGCAATGAACTTTGATCCTGCTGATTCTAACTCCTGAATGAGCGTAATGTTAGGATTATCAATCTTAAATTCTTTTTTGAAAGCATCATTGCTAAACAGAGAGTATAGCGATTTGCGATGGCTCACGATCACTACTTCGATATTTTCTCGCGGCACACCGGCTGCGATGTGCAGGTTGATGATCCTGCCGATTTCGGCCAGGCCTTTGTTCTGATCCTTTACTTTTTGAGGGTCGTTGGTACCTGTGGCCAGACTAAACAGGAGTTTGTATTTCATCCCGACATCAGCCTTTTCATTGATCCCTTCTACTGGCATCACACCGCTTAATTTGCTGGCTTTGATCAGCGGATAGGTTCCTTTAGCTTTGAATTTCGCCAATAGAATACTGTCTTTTTTGCTGGCTTTATTCTCTGTGGTCTGGGCAGTCATCATACCGGACACCATGAGAAAGATGCAAATGATAAATATCCATTTCATATGAATTGTTTTTGGGTGAGTAGGTCGTTGTTGTATTGAATAACAAGATAAAGATAAATTATATCTCTATCAATTAACCTGTTGCACCTACACCTTGAATTTCTCTCTGAAGGGAGCCACGCTCCATGAATAGACATAGCATCCGGCGCAGATAGAAAAGACAGATTCCAAAGTGGCAAAGACGGCCAGAATAGCTGTCACCATGATAGCAGAAGTGCTAAAACCTGATAGTAGTAATGCCGATATCAGTACCGAAAATACAAAACCCACGGCAGCGGCAAATTTTTTCGGTGCAGCAAATATCATTTTGACCTCCAGGTCCAGATACCCGGCCAGCTGTCTGGCTACGATGGCGAATGGAGGTTTGACATTGGTAAAAGCGCGAAGAAAAAAATCTACACTCAGGTACAGAGGCAATATGACCCATCCGGTGGCTATCGTAGCGATGGCGAACAGAAGTACAAAAGAGGCTACAAGACGAACGGCATTCTCATTGATGCGGTTGTCTGCTATTGTTGTTACATTTCCCATTTTAGATTGTTTTTAATGATGATCGATTCGGTTTGACTTATTTACAAAAAAAAAGCCCCACATATGTGGAGCTTGGTCATATAATATTTTACAGTTCTTTCTTTCGGTTATGTCCACGAATAACCCAAACCCTGCCTGTGAGAGCAACAACACATAGTGGTATGGATAAGGATATTTTTCACGAATTTCTTGATTGGTCTTCCAAATGTAGTGTATTTTTGGAATGATGCCATATTTGTATGTGAGTTTATTTTTATTTATCGTCAAGCTTCGGCGGCTTCGTTTCCAGCCGGTGCTGAAGGTCATCGAGTACATTTTTGCGCCATTCAAGACTACCTACATCTCCCGAAAACATCGCTTTGTATTCCTCGATATTGAATACCTCAATATCGATCTTTACTGTTTTGAATAATTTCGGGAAACCCTCTCCCGGTGCCTGCACATGATGGAGTCCGCCGCTATAAGCCATTCCGATCAGGCCGCTATTCAAACCCTCGAGTATCTCTACCACACCCGGTTTGATCGTCATTTTTTTGCCTTCCAGATCCAGCCCATTCTTGCGTTTCATCCTGCCTTCTGGAATGAAGAGAATTATAGAATCATCGTAGATAGAAGCGAGAAACTGGTGCCATGTGTCATCTCGTTTGCGTGTGATGGGCATCATACCCGGGCTGAATAGTTTAAAAAGAAATCCTACAAAGGGTCGCTCTAATGTCTTGGTAGCAGCCGGAGCCACCATCCTTTTAGATAGTTTGCGTAGGAAACTCACCGGCAGCACACTGATATACAGTACTTCAAAAAGTGAGGTATGGTTTAGAAGGATGATCATCCTCATCTCATCCCATTGGACCTTCTTCTCAGGCCAGCCTACCTCTAAACGATAAAATATTTTTGACAGAGCCTTCAGAGCCAAAAAAGTGAAGAAACTAATAAGACTTTTCATTTTTACTGAGCAGATTGATATTGCCATCTATGTACGATACCGATCATACCGCACTAAAACCAAAAATGAAATTAGACAATTAAACTAAGTTGTGAAAATCGAACAGTAGTTAGCCTGAAGAATTCTACATTGTTTTCTTTCCCCAGCTATCATGTTTCTTAGGCTTCCAGAGGCGAAGATTAAACGCCAATCCGCCCATGAATTTCAATTCATCCAGACGCTTAGGTGCCGGCAGTGTGCTGAACATCTGACCGACCACACCTTCCACCCTTATAAAAAAATGGAATATCGATCCTACGTAATAATTGCAACCGACAGTCATACCGGCCAATGGCACGACAGAAAAAGGGGTGAGAGATACTTCGCCTCCGTTTTGGTATGCTGCTCTCACCAGGCCCAGACCCGGTGTGAAACCGATATAAGGATCCCATCGGCCGGGTTTCAGGAAGTGATAATTGGCACCCCAGAATAAGGCATGATTCGCTCGCAGGCCCACCTGATCCTTTGAGGTAGTGGCGAAGGAAGCCCACACTGCACCTGTGAATGCAAATCTGTCATCAATAATTTATTCAATATCGCCATTCACATATGCGGAAACGGTTTTCTGTGCAAATAAATAGCCTGGTGCCAGATTGCCCTGCGCACTGATGCAGCCTTTGCGCTCATCCCATACTTTTTGGGCCGGCAGTTGAATTGCTATGATACTAAGTAGCAATACCAATCCGGCTCTGCTGATCAGAAGTTCTTTCATTTTGGTTTTTACCCTTTTGGCTTCCATAATTTTACGAATTTATAATGTACGCTAAAAATGATCATGATGTGCCCCTCCCATCCTGCATTCTTATGATCGGTGATTATCACCGTACCGTCTTTCTGCAGATCGGCATCGATCTCTTTGCCCAGATGAAGGTCATATAATGTTGAAATGGAGAAGTCAAATTTCGGAGTGATGTTATAATGACAGCCAAGTGACATCTGCACAGCTGATGTCCACCGGTCATGCATCGGTTGGTTTGGTCCATTCAGACGGATACCAGTATAGTCGAAACAATGTCCCGCCGCTATGAAGGGTGTGAGCTTGCGCGCGAAGCCTTTTGGTTTGAGAATATAGAACATCACATTCCAGCCGATATGTCCATCTATTCTTGTAGCCTTGTTATACATGTTATTGATCACATAGTCACCAAACCATTCTGTATTGAGCCTTTCGAGCAGTTGCAACCGCATCGAGCCTCCCACACCCAGACCGTATGAATGTATGGTATTAGTAAAAACATTCACCGTGCTGCGAGCACCTATCGAGAGACCACCGCCAAATTTATTGAAGATCGAATCCTTTGCATATTCCTTAGAGCCGCTTCCGAGGGATGCAAAAACTTGCTGAGACATTATCAATGTCAAGATAAAAACAGGGAGCCATCTGATCCTTCGCATATAGATTAAGTTTGGTTTGGTATCTCTTTTTCATCTCCTGCCTTTTCATCATTCAACGAATCCTTATCAATTATTATTGTATGCTGAAACACAGACAAATGTGGTGCCAAAATTTATTGATGGCATACGCAGCAACATATACATCAACCTCAAGCCGGCTCAAAAAATGTATCTGACCTTTATGGTCTGACTGACCAGAATGCCTGAAACCACTCTAATTTTGCAGGCATTGAATCCCGGCTTTGAAAAGCCCGGATATACATTATTTGAAAAGCCAAATCCCTCTTTCGGCAATCCGATAAAATTATAATTCATCACACCATCTTCATTCTCATCATGCAGCAGAGTGATCGCATATTCCCCATCGGGCAGATCTGTGATAGACACCATACATTCGCCATTTACTATTAAGCCGCTCACTTCCTTGTATGGTTTGATCGCTTCATTGCAAAAATTCTTAGGATCATTATACACTGCTATTCGGGCATGTCCCGTATCATTTCTGAAATGTACACAGTGCAGCTCGACCACCTTCTGTGGGGTCATAAAGCATGACAGTATCCATATGACAAATAGAAGTTGTTTAAACTTTTGTACAAAGCTAATAAAAATGTTATAAAAGCGGGATAGGAT
>CAIXBT010000010.1 GCA_903917755.1 uncultured Bacteroidota bacterium | reverse complement strand
GATTTATGATTTTTGATTGCGGACTTTACGATTTACTGATTTACAGATTCCCGGATAAACAGATTACGGCTGCGAATCTAACTATCCTTTCCTTTTCGGAGCAAAGACTTTAAAACATTGTTGATAAAAAGAATCAATCAGAGGCTTATTGCTCTAGGAATGCCCGATTTTGATAAACTTAGAATCGATGATTGTGGCGAAATTAGTAGCCCTGACCCTGATTTTATATTTAAACATGATTTCAGCAGGTGATTCAACACCCATCATAAAGAACCAGCTATCAAAATTCCCAATTAAAGTAGGAAACGCCGCTATTGCACTAACAACTCTATTCTGGTTCAATATTCCCGCCTCTCTGAAATACTTGACAGTTGCTTTGATTTGATTTATCATTTCATAAGGATAACCATTTTTAGTATCCGATGCATGTTTGAGGTCATAGGCATATTTGCACTCAATAAACAATACCCAATCATCATTCTTACATGTTGTCGGGAATACTACCCCTTCACATTGAGGGCTATTGTCGCCATTAGCCATTGGTAATGCATTATCCTTGAATCCATCAAAGTATATGGGAAGTTCCGGATTATTATCAAGCCAGACATATTTGATAGTAGGTATTTCCATCTGACAATTCAACTCCCCTCACTTTATTAGTGGCTTTGCTGTGATCGGCTATGTATATCTTCTTTGCCTTGCTTTCTACTAGTGTATGATTGGGCAATACCCTCAATATCTCGTCTCTCATGCCTCATAGTAATTTAGCATCTCATAGTATTCATTCATTATGTCGTTCATTATTTTATTAAAATAATGCGCGCTGACTGTACCTGTGGTTTCATCTTTTATTGAGTGGAGCGTGCCTTTATCTTTGTCTATCTCCCAAATACTAACAAGCTCAGGAGAAATCCATGAGTCCTTGCTAGCCAATTTATCTTTTTCTTCTTGAGGTATTTTGTCTGAAACCAATGAGCCCATTAGGCAATTATTAAAAGCATAAAGTATATATGGACTATGGGTTGTGATAAGTAAAGAATGGCTCCTCTCCTCTGATTGTAGCTTGTTCAGGATGTAGTAGATAAAATCTCTCTGCGCTTCGGGAAATAGGTTTTGTTCTGGCTCTTCAATGATAAAATTTGTGCTATGGTAAAGTGTTCTTTTTTGAGTTAAAGCAGCGACTTCGTCAATCCCCATATTTAAAGTAATCTTTTTTAATTGATCACTTTCGGCTACGGATAATGAGATTGTTTCTATAAAAAGGATACCTGTTAGATATTGAATAATAACAGTAAGAGGAGTAAGCGATTGTAAGCCACTTGAACTTTCCCGTAAATGAATTTTATTTTCCTTTTTATTTAAAATCAAAAAATCCGAATCGCTTTCTGCGCTATTGTAAAATCTAACTCCTAAATTAAGTATATTCAGTGGGTTCCCAATTGTAAACTTCCTTTTGGCATTATACCAATCATAAACAAAACTCATTATGTTATCATTTGTCTCGTTGTATTTTCTTAAATTAGGAATGACAGAAACAAAATTTCTTTCAGAAGGGATATAAATATTCTTCCATTTTTGATATGCCAATGAATCCCCCTTAACGATTATCTCTTGTTTTAGGTCAATTCCCTTATAAGAGATTTTTATGAAATCGGTTTCATATTCAAACTGTGATTCATCCGAAAAATAACTTTCGCCCAATCTATGAAAGCTCAATAGCTGCTCAGAAACCTTATATTCATATTTTCCATCAAGAATATATCGTTTTTCTACCCATTGGCAATAGCTGATGATCTTTGCAATGGTGCTTTTACCACTACTCTGAGGCCCCATTAGGATATTAACTTTATTGAGTTCCATATCCACAAACGAGATAGGACCTACATTTTTTATGATTATTCTTGGCATTTACTCTCTATTAGTTTTTCATTCAAATTTAATTATCCTTTCCCGTTCTTAGGTACGACTTTAAAACATTGTTGATAAAATCGACATCCGCACTGGAAATAAGGAACTTAGCAAAGGGGATCTTGTAATCCCAGATGAAAAATGCCAGCATAATGACAGTGCACACTATATATGAAGCTGAAGCCGCGGCACTGGCACCGGAATAATAATAATGGGGAATCCAGAGATAGCAAAGCGCTACCGTGAAGATAAGGGAGATAAGTTGTGCGAATATCAATCTGCCATAGCTGGCCCGGCTGAGATAGATACTCTGTATGACCAAAGCTATACTATACATCATTACCCCCGGGAAGAGCCATTTGACCAGATACTTGACCCCAGCAAAGGATTCACCAAACACAAATCCATAAACAGATGAAGGGCAAATAGCGATCAAGGCAAGCAATATGACACTGATAATAAAGACGATCTTGATATACCGAAGCGTCTGCCTCACAGCCGCTACCCTATTGTCACTATTCGAAAAATCGCTGTAATGTATCACAAACACGCTCCTGCCAAATATCCAAACCACTTCCAGAATCGACACACCTATAGAAAAAAGCCCCAGATCTGAAGGGCCCTGCAGGTGATACAGCAGGAAGAAATAAAGTCTGAAATTGAGTAGCTGGAGTAGTTCAAACACCTGATACCCTACCCCATATTTCAAAGCACTATCTATATCATCAAACACACTGGCCGAAAAGCTAAGGCTGATATAGTTCTTTATGAAATAAAAGCTCACGAATACCGAAATGAAATACGCGCCGTAAAGTGGATAGAGATAGCCATAGATACTATCACTCTGGTACACGAAAATACTGATCACCAGCCCTATCATACTCACTAATACAGGCAAGAGGTTGATCATATTATAACGCCGGATCTCCTGCTTAGCCAATAGCACTGCAGCATTGATATTCACGATCGAGCTCAGAATGGAAATGATGCAGATATTCAGGGAACGCTTCCAGGTGAAGACCCCGAAATGCCTGAACAGGATATAAGATATCCCTGCCACCAAAACAGTCCATATATATGCAGGAATG
>CAIXBT010000009.1 GCA_903917755.1 uncultured Bacteroidota bacterium | reverse complement strand
TAGTTTCGTTGCAGATAATGGAATTAGCTTTGTTTCAATAGACCAAAATGAAAGACATAATTTAGATCACGTTTTTTTGCAAACGCATGGTGCTTCAAACAAAATATGCATTGTCAGTAATAGAATGCATTAAGTTTGCTTAATTAGCCGCAATACTTTTTCTTTATAGCGGAAAAGGATTTATCTTGAACTATCTCAAGCAGCATTATGAAACAAATATTAACACTCGTAGTTTTTTTATCTGTATTTCTCCACTCCCGGTCTCAGGCATGGATAGAACTGGGCACCGGCGGCAATGCACTCAACGCCAACTATACCATATACTCCATCATAGCTGACCCATCGGGCCAGATATATGCTGCGGGGGGATTCACCGACAGCCCCAGCTATATTCAGGGCCATGCCTTCGTAGCCAAATGGAACGGCAGCACATGGACACAGGTAGGAACAGGTGCGAACGCCCTCAATGCCAACAATGCGATCTACTCCATCACACAGGACCTGACAGGAAACATCTATGCCGCGGGAAATTTCATCGATACCAATGGCAGACAATATGTGGCCAAATGGAACGGCAGCACATGGACCGAACTGGGCATCGATACGATAGGCCTCAATGCTACGGCTCCGATCTATGCAGTCAAGACCGATGCAGCAGGCAATGTCTATGCAGCAGGGGCTTTCACGGATTTCGTTTTCGCATATAATCATAACTATGTGGCCAAATGGAACGGCTCCCTGTGGACCGAGGTGGGGCTCGACAGTACCAGAGGGCTCAATGCAGACAGCACGATCTATGCACTGGCCACTGACCGTCATGGCAATCTGTATGCTGCGGGGGCTTTCACCGATTCAAACGGATATAGCTATGTGGCCAAATGGAATGACACCATATGGAGCAAAGTGGGTGGCGACAGCAGCTCACTCAATGCAAACGGACAGATCAATGCGATGATCACCGACTCTGCCGGCAATATATATGCAGGAGGCACATTCACGGATTCGAGCGGCTACTATTATATCGCCAAATGGAACGGGTCTAAATGGATAGAACTGAGCAATCCGAACCTCAATCAGACCAATATCATCGGCCCTATCAATGCTCTGACGCTCGACAGCGTGGGCAATGTCTATGCCGCGGGAATGATACCGGACTCGAGTGGCAATTTCTTTTTCGTAGTGGTGTGGAACGGCAGCCGCATACTGGTGGCAGACAATAGCGGCAGCTCACCGCTCAATGCCAACGATGCGGTGATGAGCATGTGCTCTGACAAATTCGGCAATGTGTATGCCGCCGGAAAATTCAAGGATGCCAATCAGTTTGACTATGTGGCGGAGTTTACCGGCAATATCCCCTCGGGTATCACAACCGTCAATACCGATCACCTGCATATCTATCCTAACCCCACATCAGGGCTGATATACATACAGGCTGATCATCTCAGCGGCACAGCCACCATCGAGGTGCTCGATGCACTCGGCAGGACACTCTATAGCCGTGGCACCGATAGCGGCACTATACAGACCAGCATGAATATCTCTGACCTGGCTGCCGGTGTCTATACGCTATTGATCAGGGATGCCGCAGGCACGAGCCTCAGCAGTAGGATCGTGAAGCAATGATGGTCGCAGTAGTTATCATTCTATCACCATAATATCGGACCACTTGGTCGTGTAGCAGGGTGAGCGCAGTTCGCAGCGCATCTTCCAGTTAGTATTGACACCATTGGCGGCGAAATTTATCGTATCATTTCCCATTCTTTTATTGATGTAGTCGAGTGCTTTTGAGATGGCTTTGTTCTTAGGGTTGTCGGTATTGGTTTCGAAGAGATGCTGCTGTATGGCATCCTGAGGCACGAGGTCGTAGAGCATCACGCCTGCTTTTTTGTAGCGGAGATCCTCTCTGTATATTTCTTCCGCAGCCTGAGTGGCATATTTGATGAGTTCATTAGTAGAGTCTGTAGCGAATGGCAGCGATCTGTGTCGACCGGCACCTTCTCTTTTTCCTGTCTCTTCATTCATCTCTATCATATCATAGCACCTGTCATCTTTATACGTCCTCGCGAAAACATATATGCCACCTGCAGCAGATCCCTGACTACGCAGCTTCTCGGCAGCACGCGATGTATAGGTGGCTATGGCTTCTTTCAGTTCCGACAGTGTCGTGACAGCCCTGCCGAATGAGCGCGTGGAGGCGATGTGCTGCTTGTGGTCGAGCCCGGCTGCCTGCCCGCGACATGGGCTGCCGTTGAGTTCTCTGATGAGGCGCACACCGACCACACCGCCGAGGTTCTTATGTGCCCAGGTCTCCGACATGAGCGATAGTTTATAAGCAGTATCTATACCGAGGTTATGCAGCTTCTTCACAGAGTTCCAACCCACCCCCCAGACATCGCCTACCTGAGTGCGGCGCAGTGCATCTTCGATCTCAGCGGCAGTCTGTATCACATAGACACCTTTGTACCTTGCTTTGTCTTTTTTGGACAGGCGGTTGGCTACCTTAGACAGCACCTTGGTAGGTGCTATGCCGATAGATACAGGCACACCCGTCCACTGTATCACCCGCTCCGTGATGCTCCGCCCGAAGGCATGGAGGTCTGTGACATACTTCTCATCTATATCCATGAAACACTCATCGATAGAGTACACCTCGATGTCAGGATACACAGATGCTATGGTCTCCATCACACGCCGCGAGAGGTCGCCATAGAGGGCATAGTTAGAAGAGAAGACCGACACACCTTTTCGTTCGCATATGTCCTTTGCCATGAAGTATGGCCCGCCCATAGGGATATCGAGCAGTTTTGCCTCATCGTTGCGGGCTATGATACAACCGTCATTGTTTGACAGCACCACTATAGGCCTGCCTATCAGCTGCGGCTGAAAGACCCGCTCGCATGATGCGTAGAAACTATTGCAATCGATGATGGCTTTCATGATATTAATTTGCTTTACCTAAATTCTCTGAAGGGACATTAAACAGCCATGTATTTAAGCCCCTTTGGGGGTTGGGGGCTTGCTTTCATCCCTCAGGATTTAATGTCCTTACTATATGCGCGATCACACCCCACACGCTGGCCTCGGTGCTGTTAAATTCGCCGATGGGCTGCGGCGTGACACCCGACAGACAGAGCTGCCCGCCATGACTGACCACACGGCGCACAGACAGCACCCCATCGACTATAGCTATCACGAGCCGGCCTGCTGCGACCGTCATAGAGCGGTCTACGATGAGCAGGTCATTCTGATGGATGCCCTCGCGGACATATTGCTGGCTGCCGATACGCATGAAGTAGGTGGCAGATGGCTGCGTCACCAGCAGTTCATGAAGGTTCAGCTTTCGGTCTGCATAATCATCTGATGCAGCCGGCCATCCGCTGGCTATGAACTTGTTTTCGACAGGCGCGACCTTTATTTCCTTCTTTCCTATCGCACTATAGGAGTCTTCGGCGTATATCATACCAATATTTTTAGTAAAACTAATAATTTTAGCTTTACTGCACAAAATTAATTCCTTGAAATTCAAGCACGGAGATCATATTTCCCCTGATCATTTCCATATACAGCTATTTTCTCCTTTGCATAAAAAAAACCACCTTTGCCTACATGCTCAAAGTAGGGATTACAGGAGGGATAGGCAGCGGCAAAAGCACCGTGTGCCAGATATTTGAAAAACTAGGCGTACCTGTGTACTATGCCGATCAGCGTGCTAAAGAACTGATGGAAGACGATGCGCAACTATGCGCGGATATCAAAAAAGAGTTCGGTGATGATGTATATGATGCCGATGGCAAACTCAAGCGCAAACTGCTCGCCGAGATCGTTTTCGGCAATGAGGAAAAACTCCTGAAACTAAACAGCCTCGTGCATCCTGCGGTATTTCGCGATAATCAATCATGGAATGAAGTGCTGGCCAAAAAAGGGTATCCCTATACACTCAAAGAAGCGGCACTGCTCGTAGAGACAGGCTCCTATCTGATGCTCGACAAACTTATCGTCGTTTCGGCACCCGAGGAAGACCGCATCAAACGTGTCATGGCGCGCGATGGCTCGACCAGAGAGCAGGTCCTGGCTCGCATCCATGCGCAGATGCCCGAAGAGCAGAAGGTGAAATATGCGGACTACATTATTTACAATGACAGGATCATGGATCTGGTGCCCGAGGTGACCAAGATACATATCGATCTGATGAATCTGAACTAATGGTTGTAGGTAGTATTATTTTAAACCTGGCTCTCTTAACTTAAAACCTAAAACTTGAAAAACACTCCTCTCAAAATAGGCATCCTCGGCGGCGGACAACTCGGTCGTATGCTGCTGCAGTCCGCAGCCAACTATCACGTTGAGACATTCGTGCTGGAGAGCGGCGTGAACCCGCCTGCCTCATCGCTATGCCATCACTTCATCGAAGGCGACATCAGAGATCATGACACAGTGTATGCCTTCGGCAAAAAAGTCGATGTGCTGACCATCGAGATAGAGAATGTGAATGTAGAAGCGCTATATACCCTGCAGTCGGAAGGGATAAAGGTGATACCCAAACCATCTGTGCTGCATACCATCAAAGACAAAGGCCTGCAAAAAGATTTTTATGTCATCAATCATATCCCTACGGCAGATTACATTCTCACTACCGATCGCGAAGACGTGAAGAAACATGCAGACTTTCTCCCCGCTGCACATAAACTCCGTACAGGTGGCTATGATGGCAAGGGAGTGAGTATTTTGCGAAGCAGCACTGATCTGGACAAGGCATTTGATGCGCCGGGAGTGCTCGAAAAACTGGTGGACATAGACAAAGAAATAGCCGTGATGGTAGCCAGAAATGAATCTGGCCAGATGACTGTATATCCGCCTACAGAGATGGTGTTTGACCCGAAATACAATCTCGTGGACTCGCTTATTTCTCCGGCATCTATCTCAGAAGCGCAAGCTGACGAAGCACAAAGGATAGCCAGACAGGTAGTGGTGGCACTGGACTCGCCGGGTGTGTATGCAGTGGAGATGTTTCTCGATAAGAACGGGAAAATACTGGTCAATGAGACCGCTCCGCGAGCACACAATAGCGGCCATCAGAGCATAGAGGGAAATTACTCTTCGCAATATGATATGCAGATGCGTGTGCTGCAGGACCTGCCACTCGGCTGCACGGATACGATACTGCCATCTCTGATGCTAAACCTGATCGGCGAAGACGGCTACTCGGGTCCGGTGCTGTATCAGGGTCTGGCAGAAGTACTATCTATGAAAGGTGTGTATGTGCATCTCTATGGCAAGCACGAGACCAAACCCGGTCGTAAGATGGGGCACATCACCATAGTAGGTGAAAATAAAAATGACCTGCTCGAGCGAGCCAGATCATTAAAAGATATCATTAAAGTGATCAGCTATAGCGCTTAGTAGCCTGTGCTGCCTGATGCCAGCTGAGCGAGGATCTTTTTCTGCTCCTGATGAGATGAGATGGTCCTGACAGTTCCGTCTTTCATCACTATCTGAAGGTTGATAGCCAGTATCTGATTGGTATCGATGAGCGTGCTCAGTTGTTTCAATATCTCGGCATTACGACCTTCGACCACTCCTATCCTGTCGCTTGCATTCATAGCCTGTACATCATTGCAGATGATATCAGCTTTAGCCGGTTCGGGATTGGTTTTTTGAGCGCAGTCAGGGCTTTCGGCACTTATGCATTTAGCCGGTTTTATGACAGATGGTTTCGCTTCTACCAGAGATTCATCACCATTGATCAGCTGCTCCATCTGTCTGTCGAATAATGATACCGGCAGCGGATGTTCCCTGACCAGAGTTTTATTTTGTGAACCTGATACGGCCACCGCGGTCTCACAGTTCTTTGATATTTTCACTTCATTGCCGGGTCTGAAAGCTTTCTTAGGCACATTATTCTCTAATGCAGCTTCCAGCTCCAGTTGCTCGATAGACTTCTTTGGTTTCGCCGGAGCTGCAAAGGGATTTTCATTTGGCACTTCCGCCTTCGCGACATCAGCAGCTGAATTCGGGATATTATGTACCGGTGGTTTTTTGCCATGCAGCAGGGCATCTACGAATGCGGCATCGCGGATCTTGGTGTCTTTAGGCACTTTGATGGTTGTTCCGCTGCGTATCCTGTCGGCTTCCATGCCGGGGTTAGCCTGAACTATATCGGGGATAGTACTGTTATACATCAGGGAGATCCTAAACAGGTTTTCGTGGGGCTGGACCTTATGGTCCATAATCTCTTTGCCACCTGAAGCATGGGTCCGGGTGATAGCAAAGAGAAAAATTACGAGGATAACTTTTCTCATTGATTATATGGGTTTTGTCTCCTCTAGTACGCTTAGCTATACCAAATGTTTCAAACTTCTTATCTTTATACAATAATTCAAATACATAAATGTCATCATCACAAGTAGGTATTATCATGGGTAGCGAGAGCGATCTCAAAATCATGAACGAGGCGGCAGATATATTAAGAGAACTCGGAGTAGCGTTTGAACTGACTGTGGTCAGCGCACACCGCACACCCGAGCGAATGGTGGAATATGCCCAAAAAGCATCTGAAAGAGGACTCAAAGTGATCATAGCCGGAGCAGGCGGAGCGGCGCATCTGCCGGGTATGGTGGCATCGCTCACTATACTGCCGGTGATAGGCGTACCGATCAAATCCAGCAACTCTATAGACGGATGGGACTCTGTGCTCTCCATTCTCCAGATGCCATCGGGAGTACCTGTGGCTACCGTAGCACTGAACGGCTCAAGAAATGCAGGCATACTGGCTGCGCAAATACTGGCTACCTCAGATCCTGCACTGGCCAAAAAACTGACAGCCTTTAAAACCCAGCTTCGTCAAAAGGTCGAAAACTCTATCCGTGAGATCAAAATAGCCGGATATGAAAACGGGTTTGACCAATGATATGTTAAAAGGCCTTTATCCGATAATAATATTTCAGTAATAACGTTCTCAGTCGTCTTAAAAAATCAACATGAAACCATATTCACTAGCGCTTATCTTTTTCTTCAGTAGTATTTTGTGTTCCCTCAGCCTCTCTGCGCAGGATGGCAGGGAAGATGTGGTCTATCTCAAAAACGGCAGCATATATAGAGGTATAATAATAGAACAGGTGCCGGGTGTGAGCCTCAAGATAGAAACAGTGGGTGGCAATGTATTCTTTGTGGCACTCGCAGATGTGGCCAAGTTCACCAAAGAGAAAAAAGAGGAGTCAGCTCCCGACACACATCGCGCAGATATGCATGGTGAGGGATACTATCGCGGTGAAACCCATGGCGAGAGACACTATGAGCACTATCGCTATGCCAAATCCGACACTCATGCCAAGCCGCATTTTCAATATAGAAAAAGAGGATATTTCAATACCGTGCAGCTGCTGGTAGAGAATCTGGAAGGCGGTGGCCGTCTGGTGAACGGATATAAGTTCGGCAGATTCGGATATCTGGGTATCGGTATCGGTATGGATTTTATCTTTAATGATCTGAGCAGAAACAGATCTGACTACTCAGGTGTATATCTGCCACTCTATCTGCACTATGGAGGAGATTTTTTTAAGAAAAAGATCACACCCTTCTACTCTATCGAGGCGGGTTACTCCATGAGGATGAATCCCAATAATATAGGCTCATTCCCGGGCGGAGACCCATTCAATAATAACTCCGGTATCACTAACCGCAAAGGCGGACTGATGGGTGGAGCTGCACTGGGTGTGAAATTTTATTCCAAACACAAAGTTTTCTTCAGCATCTCTGCCCATGCAGACTTTCAGCAGGCCGGCAATACATACAATACATATCTCTACGACCCTGCCGGAAACTATTATCTGTCCACTCATAAAACACATACCACACTTCTCATACCCGGCATCAGATTTGGTTTAGGATTCTAATACGTGTCGGTTTGGGGCTGGGTGGTATCGCACATGGTGCCAAATCAGCCATTCTATATAGATCGTGTGCCAAATCCCTATGGTGGTTTATATGTGCCGTTTTTCCTTTACTACTCCGGAGATATTTTAAAGAAGGATATTACTCCCTTTTATGCTATAGAGATAGGCTATGGGATAGGCTCTTCTCCCTTTCAGCAAGGTGATGTTGACTATGATTACCCGGTCCATTATACTAAAGGTGGATATATGGGCAGTGCCGGGTTTGGTGTGCGCTTCTATGCGGGCAGGAAGTTCGTATGCAGCCTGTCCATCGCCCTTGATATACAGCATGCCAGCACAGAGACTTTTTATACTGCTGGGCCATATATAGGCTATTCTGGCTCAATGACTATGCTACTGCCGGCATTCAAGATAGGGCTGGGCTTTGTGAAGTAAGCTGATGAATACACACATCCGTCGCCCTTCGTCCCCCGTCTCCCGCCCCTTCTAAAAATTAGTCGTATCTTCGCGGCTTAAATAGATAAATGACATTTCAGGAATTAGACCTAATCGAGCCTATTCTCAGGGCACTACAGACAGAAGGATACACACAGCCCACTCCCATTCAGGAACAATCCATACCGCTCATTCTACAGCGGCGTGACCTGCTGGGATGCGCACAGACAGGTACAGGCAAGACGGCGGCATTTGCCATACCGATCCTGCAGATACTCCATGCGGAAGAGAAAGCCGCGCCACAGGGACCACGCGTCATCAAGTCGCTCATCCTCACTCCTACACGCGAACTGGCCATACAGATAGCGGAGAGCTTCGGCGCCTATGGCAGACATACAGGTTTGAAATATACGGTCGTATTCGGTGGTGTGTCTCAGGGACCGCAGACCACCGCCCTCAAAGCAGGCGTAGATGTTCTCATAGCCACACCGGGCAGACTGCTGGACCTCATGGACCAGGGTTTTGTGAAACTGCAGAACCTGAAGATATTCGTACTCGATGAGGCAGACCGTATGCTCGATATGGGTTTCATCAATGATGTCAAAAAAATAATCGGAAAGATACCGGCTAAAAGACAAACGCTTTTCTTTTCTGCCACCATGCCTCCTGAGATCCAGAAACTTGCTAATACCATCCTCTCTAACCCTGTCAAGGTCGAAGTGACTCCCGTATCTTCGACTGCCGAAAAAGTACAGCAAGCTGTTTATTTCGTAGATAAAAAAGATAAGCGTAACCTGCTCTACTACATTCTGCAGGACAAATCTATCGTATCTGCACTGGTCTTCACCCGCACGAAGCATGGTGCTGACAAGGTGATGAAAGATCTGGTCAAATCAGGCATACGCGCCGAAGCTATACACGGCAATAAATCTCAATCTGCCCGTCAGAATGCATTGAAAAATTTCAAAGAGAGAAAAACAAGAGTACTCGTAGCCACAGATATAGCTGCCCGCGGTATCGATATTGATGAACTCTCTCACGTCATCAATTTCGAACTGCCCAATATACCTGAGAGTTATGTGCATCGTATAGGCCGTACGGGCCGCGCAGGTGCCAGCGGCATAGCACTATCATTCTGCGATCATGAAGAGAAGGACTATCTGAAAGACATCCACAAGCTGATCGGTATGGCTGTGCCGGTGATCGAGGCTCACCCATACCCGCTATCGAATATGGGTATCGAGAAGATACAGGATCCGCGCAGAGGCTCGTCGCAAAAGACAGGCTCATCTCACAGGTCAGGAGCCACGCAAAACTCCGGTCAACCGCAGTCCAAGCCTTTTCAGGGACAGAAAGGTACAAATGCTAAAAAATGGTACGGCAATAAAAGTTCTTTCAAAGGGAACAAATAAAACGCTTTTATATTCGTCTGTAAATAATGTCATATCTGCCTGAGCAGATAGCAGTTCAGTATGCGACGTAAGGATTTTATTCGATCAATAATAGGATTATCAGCCATGACAACTTTAGGCTCGTTTCAGTCTTTCGCGAATGAATGGAAAGAACAGGATGAAAAAATGCCCGTTCTCTTCGTCGGTCATGGCAGCCCCATGAACGCAATAGAAGATAATGAATATTCGAGAGGGTGGAAACACACAGCTGCCACCTTACCGAAACCGAAGGCGATCCTCGTAGTATCGGCACACTGGGAGACCCAAGGCACCTATGTCACAGCAATGGATAAACCAAGAACGATCCATGACTTCGGTGGATTTCCCAAAGAATTGTTTGATGCGCAATATCCTGCTGATGGCAGCAAGCAGCTGGCAGAAGAAACAAAAAAAACAGTGACGACCACCCCGATCGGTTTAGATGAATCCTGGGGTCTGGACCATGGTGCATGGAGCATATTGAAGCAGATGTACCCTGATGCCAATATACCTGTCATACAGTTCAGCCTCGATCACAGCAAAGCCGCTCAATATCATTATGACCTGGCCAAAGAATTGCAATCGCTTCGCAAAAAAGGTGTGCTGATCATAGGCAGCGGCAATATGGTCCACAACTTCAGGTATCTGGAACTGAAAGGTGATTTCAATCAGCACTTCGGCCATGACTGGGCGCTGGAAGCCAATGAAAGCTTCAAGAAACTGATCACGGAAAATGACTACAAATCTCTGATAGATTATAAGAATTACAGCAAGGCACTGAATCTGTCCGCTCCCACACCGGAGCACTATCTGCCGATGCTTTATGCTATTGCCCTGCGGGAAAAAAATGAGAAAGTCGAGTTCTTTAATGATGCACTGGTAGCGGGTTCCTTCTCCATGACCTCCGTGAAGATCAGTTGATAGGCATCTTATGAAAAACGGATCACTCGCTCCGGGTGATTTTCTATATAGTTAGAGAGTATGGATCTGATATTGAAATTCTCTTTGTAGAGAGATATATCACGAAAATTTTCGAGGGTGAGTTTCTTTGATCTCAACTCATCGAGCGGCATATATCCCATCCCTGTGAACTGCCCGTTCTCCACTACCACATAGGCCGATTCGCGGCTGGTACGTCCTTCTTCCAGTATCACAAAGGATTCGCGCGTGGATAGTTTTGCCACAGCAGGAACCACCTTTCTGTTATACTCTTCGATGATCTTTTTATCTCCCTGCCGGCAAGCGCAGTGCTCGTCTATACAGCTTTCCGGTGCCGTGGCCACGCCTATCAGCCTTGGGCAGAGTTCATACTCTTCCATCATCACCTTTAGTCGGTTGTGGCATTCGGTTATCGTTTCAAAATAAGCCATAGCTCTGCTGTTCTTTCTTATCTTCTCTATCGCCAGCCTGTTTATTCCCCGCTGATCACTGTATTGTATGATACCAAATTTCGGTTCGTAGTGTTTCTGTGAGCGGTTGAACTCCGGCCAGAGCCTCTTGATCTCATGAGATTCGAGCAGCAGAGCGACGAGCTCATTGCCACAGACCTCATATGTGATAGCGTGTATGGCACGCAGAAAATCCTGCTTTTGCTTAGCAGTGGAGTTGTTGGAAAAATGACTGCTGACGCGCTTTTTTATTCTTCTGGCTTTGCCTACATACACCACCTTGCCCCGCTGATCGTGGAAGTAATAGATGCCCGGCAGATCAGGCAGACGCTCATAATGTTCTCTGGGCACATTGGGCGGCAGGCTTTGTTCCTTCGATGTTTTTTTGAGAAATTTCTTTATGCTATCCGTCGTATCGTTTTGGATCAGTTTCTCCAGCAGTGTGACCGTGGCTCTGGCATCTCCGCCGGCCCTGTGCCGGTCTTCGATATGGATATCCAGATAGCCGCATATCTTGCCCAGACTATACGAAGTCAGACCGGGAAACACCTTTCTGCTCAGGCGCACGGTGCAGAGTTTCTTAGTATCCAGCTCATAGCCGCATCTGGACAATTCATGCTTGATAAAAGAGTAATCAAAATTGACATTATGCGCCACGAAGACATTGTCCTGCAGCAGGGTGAATATCCGCTCAGCCACCTCGCTGAATGCAGGCGCTCGTCTCACCATTTCATTGCTGATGCCTGTAAGACCCGTAATAAATGCAGGGATATGCTGACCGGGATTGATCAATGTCTCAAAATGGCCTACTATCTTATCGCCATCATGCAGGTATATAGATATCTCTGTGATGCCGTTTGATGCAGCATGACCGCCGGTCGTTTCAATATCTACTATAGCGTACCACATGTTTGGGATGGTATGAAACTACGAAATAGTTGAGCTAAAAAATCGGAAATTTGAAAAATCAACATATGTGATAATAAGTGAAAATCACCATGATTTTCAGAAATATGGCTACTTTAGTCCAAAATCCAAGGGATTATGAGTTTAGTGAGTGTCCGGAAGTTATCTTGTATTTTTCTC
>CAIXBT010000008.1 GCA_903917755.1 uncultured Bacteroidota bacterium | reverse complement strand
TTTTCTACGTGTTTGTTTAGCCATTTGACGGTAATTTAAGATGAAAAAATCTATCTTAACTACCTGTCCTAATTTTGGGGGGCATCATATACAAACACTCTGTGCAATGTGGAAAACTAGATTTTAATATCTTTGAACAAATTAACTGAGGCATACATCCTTTCAGATGTATTTCTCATCTATATAAGTATGAGTCATTTGAATTTTAATAAATCGCTAATCAAAAACAAACTGTAACAAGAGAACAGACTCCACAAAGATCAATTATGAAAAGACAATTAACCTTTATTTTTCTGTTATTTATTTCAAATACCCTTCTCTGCCAGACTAATCCAAACAGTTTCGAGTGCCGTTTAAATTCTGATTATCAGGGTTTTAGTAAAAATGAAATAATAGCAAATGTTTCAAAATTAAATCTCGAGAACTATCGTCTTCAGAATGAAAGAACTAAATTGTTTTTTGACAATGGTTTTGAAGTCACTCTATTTTCGGCAAATGAATTGGTTAATTTAAATTTGATATCAAGTGCTGCATCTTATCAGATATCATTCCCCAAAAGCTACACACTACCTACACTTAGCATGTATCCGGACGGAAGGGTAACCACAATTTACAAAACTGTTAACAGAAAATTTAAAAAGGGGCTTTAATTTATGAGCAAATTTCTATACGTTGTACTTATTATATTCTTATCGTGTTGGTCCTGTGATTTATTTGCCCAACCTGCTAATGACAACTGTTCTAACCCTACTAGCTTTGGCACTTTGCCCGCTCCTGCAGCGTGCACAGGTACAGGCATAAAGAGAGGAACTACGGTGACACTCACAGGGCAAACCAATGTGGGAGCGACACCCGATCCAACATATGTACAGCAATCATGCGCATTTACTGTTGCCAATTACCCCAATGATGTTTGGTATTCTTTTGTAGCCAGCAGTTATCAGGCTACTATTTCTGTGAGCAATGCTACTTTTGCTAACCCATATATCTCTGTATGGCAAAATGGTGCATGTGCCAATCAGGGAGGGATGGGTTGTATAATAGGTAGTGCCAATGCAGCTTCCATTACTATTTACCAACTTGTGATCGGTCAAACATATTATTTCCAGGTAGCCGGAAACAGCCCAACACAGAACGGAACGTTCAATGTAAGCGTTCATAATGATGATGATTGCGCGAATTGTCTTGTTTCATCAACATTAGTCGCAACCCCTCCCCCGGTCAATGGTACTTATGCACCCGGTCAAACCGTTACATTTTGTTTCACTGTGACTAGTTGGGATGAAACCAATACAAACTGGCTTCATGGTATGCAACCATCCTTTGGCGCCGGATGGAATCTAGCTACTCTCACTCCAGGCACACCACCTGCATCGATTGATGGATTGGGGACATGGGGATGGTATCCGACGGGTGTAACTAGTTCTGCAACAGGAACACCATGGCCGACAGGATTTTATTATAATAGTACGGACCCGAATAATCTGGCAGGAGGTCCTGGCAATAGCTTCGGCGACAATTGTGATGATCTGGCAGGACAATCATGTATTTGGCAATTTTGTGTTACAATAACAACTAAAGCAGTTTGCTCGCCAGGCAGTAATCTAAGTGCTACATTTAACACTAGTGGTGACGGAGAATCAGGTGTATGGAGTAGTGTGGCCTGCTCCAGCGATCAGCCCGCCATTCAGTACGCCGTCGGCTCCTGCTGTCCACCCAATATGACTTCGACTCCCGCCACTTGTGCTAACACTCACGGCGGAACTGCTACAGCTACACCTGTTGGCACATATAGTCCCTGGACATTCCATTGGTCTAACGGGGTGACTCAAACAGGACTGACAGGCCCATCTACTATCACTGGCTTAGCCGTGGGCATTGATACAGTCACCGTCACTGATGCACTAAATTGCACATCTACTGCTTTTGTGAATGTAACAGGCCCGGCCGTTGTTAACGCTGGACCAAGCCAAATTGTAACATGTGCAGCACTGCCGGGTGGAACAGCCACAATGGCTGCCACAGGCACCGGTACTTGGACACAGCAATCCGGTCCCGGCACTTCCACTATTACCACTCCGACCAGCACCAGCACTACAATAACAAATTATAGTGCAGCAGGTATTTATGTTTTTGCATGGACCAATGGTAGCGGCTGCGCAGATACCGCCACTGTGACCGTGACCGCCAAGCCTAATGCAGGCGCTAATCAGACAGTCAATTGTGCCGTTCTCCCAGGAGGTACAGCTACGATGGCAGCAGTAGGAGCAGGAACATGGACCGCACAGGCAGGCAATCCAGGTACAGCCACCATAACAACCCCGACAAGCCCGACAACGACCATTACAACATTTAGTGCGGCGGGAACATATACTTTTGTCTGGACTAATGCCAGTGGATGTACCAATACTGCAACTGTGACCGTAACTGCTAAACCGAATGCAGGCGCTAATCAGACAGTCAATTGCGCCGTTCTGCCTGGAGGCACAGCCACGATGACAGCCGTAGGTGCAGGTACATGGACCGCACAGGCGGGTAATCCCGGCACAGCCACCATCACAACACCGGCAAGCCCGACAACAACTGTCACGACCTTCAGTGCTGCAGGCATCTATACATTTGTCTGGACCAATGCAAGTGGTTGTACTAATACAGCCACCGTCACTGTCACTGCACAGCCTACAGCAGGACCAAATCAAACGGTTACTTGTGCCGTTCTCCCCGGAGGTACCGCCACGATGGCAGCAGTAGGAGCCGGAACATGGACCGCACAAGCGGGTAATCCCGGCACAGCCACCATCACTACACCAGCCAGTCCGACCACTACGATCACCACCTTCAGCGCGGTAGGTGTTTATACTTTTGTATGGACCAATGCAAGTGGATGTACGAATACAGCCACGGTCACAGTGACGGCTAAACCTAATGCAGGACCAAATCAAACCGTCAACTGCGCCGTTCTTCCCGGAGGTACAGCCACGATGGCAGCAGTGGGAGCAGGTACATGGACCGCACAGGCGGGTAATCCCGGCACAGCCACCATCACGACACCGGCAAGCCCGACAACGACCATCACTACCTTTAGTGTTGCAGGTGTTTATACATTTGTTTGGACCAATGCCAGCGGATGTACAAATACTGCCACAGTTACTGTCACCGCAAAGCCAAATGCAGGGCCAGATCAGACAGTTACTTGCGCAGTACTGCCCGGAGGCACAGCCACAATGGCAGCCGTTGGAGCAGGAACATGGTCAGCCATGGCAGGCAATACTGGTACAGCAACAATAACAACACCAGCCAGCCCAACTACAACGATCACCACATACAGCGCATCAGGAGCATATAGTTTCATATGGACCAATGCCAGCGGATGTACTGATACAGCCAAAGTAGTGGTCACCGCCAAACCAAGTGCCGGACCAGACCAAACTGTAGTCTGTGCTGTCTTGCCAGGAGGATCAGCGACCATGGGTGGCGCAGGTGCTGGCACTTGGACAGCCATGGCCGGTAACCCTGGTACAGCTACCATCACAACACCAACCAGCCCAACAACAACAATCACAAATTATAGTGCTGCTGGCACCTATAGTTTCATCTGGACCAATGCAAGTGGTTGTGCAGATACTGCAGCCATAGTGGTCACCGCCAAACCCAATGCAGGGCCGGATCGAACAGTTACCTGTGTTATGTTGCCTGGCGGTACAGCTACAATGGCGGGTACCGGAGCAGGAACTTGGACAGCCATGGCCGGCAACCCCGGCACTGCCACTATTACAACACCAACCAGTCCAACAACAACAATCACCACTTATAGTGCTGCCGGGATGTATAAATTTATATGGGCGAATGCATCCGGATGCACCGATACAGCCAATGTAGTTGTAACTGCTAAACCCAATGCAGGTGTGGACCAAACCGTTACTTGTTACCCTATCAATACCACAGCAACAATGAGTGGCATAGGTGCTGGAGCTTGGACTGCTATGGCAGGTAATCCGGGTACGGCTGTTATCACAACCCCTACAAGTCCAACTACAACAATTACCACATTCAGCACTTCAGGGACTTTCAATTTTATTTGGACCAATGCCAGCGGGTGCACCGACACAGCAGCAATTTTTGTAACAACAAAACCTAATGCAGGCCCTGATCAAACGGTTACTTGCGCAGTTTTGCCCGGAGGAAATACGACCATGGCTGCTACAGGTATTGGTACTTGGTCGGCTATGGCAGGCAATCCGGGTACAGCAACCATTACTACACCAACAAGCCCTACATCTTCAATAACTACATTTAGTGCTGCCGGTACATTTTACTTTTTGTGGACCAACGGTGCTTGTGCAGATACTGCAGCAGTGGTTGTAACCGCAAAGCCAAATGCAGGGCCAGATCAGACAGTTACTTGCGCAGTACTGCCCGGAGGCTCAGCAACAATGGCAGCAATAGGTGCCGGTACATGGACAGCACAGGCAGGTAACCCTGGGACTGCGACTATTACTACTCCGGCAAGCCCCACATCAACTATAACTACTTTCAGTGTTATTGGTACATATAAATTCATATGGACAAATGCTAGTGGATGTACTGACACGGCAAATGTGGTCGTAACAGCTAAACCCAATGCAGGTATTGACCAAACGGTGGTTTGTGTTGTCTTGCCTGTAGGTTCGGCGACAATGGCTGGTACCGGTGCTGGAACTTGGACAGTTATGGCAGGCAACCCAGGAACAGCAACAATAACGACGCCAACAAGCCCAACAACGACCGTTACAACCTTTAGCGTGGCTGGCACTTACAACGTTATATGGACAAACGCCAGCGGATGTACCGATACAGCGGCAATAGTGGTCACCGCCAAGCCTAATGCAGGTACTGACCAAACGGTAAGTTGCATTGATTTCCCCGGAGGTTCGGCGACAATGGCTGCTACAGGAGTCGGTACATGGACAGCCATGTTTGGTAACCCCTGTACGACGACAATAACTACGCCTACTAGTCCTACATCGACTATTACGGCTTTCAGCGCGGCTGGCACATATAAATTCATTTGGACCAATGCAAGTGGATGCACTGATACCGCCAATGTGTTAGTAACAGCTAAACCTAATGCCGGGCCCGATCAGGTAGTCACTTGCTATCCGATTATCAGTACTGCTACAATGGCTGCTACTGGAGTGGGAACCTGGTCTCCTCAGCCTGGAAATCCCGGTACAGCTACAATTTCAACTCCGACCAACCCCACTACAACTATTACAACCTTCAGTGTAGCAGGTATATATAATTTCATTTGGGCCAATGCAAACGGGTGCACAGACACTGCTGCCATTGATGTTACCACCAAACCTAATGCAGGACCTGATCAGATAGTCACCTGCGCCATTCTGCCAGGTGGCACAGCTACTATGGCCGCCGCAGGTAATGGAACATGGTCACCGATGGTTACAAATCCAGGTACAGCCACAATCACTACTCCGGCAAGCCCAACAACAACAATCACAAATTTTAGTGCTGCAGGTACCTATTCTTTTATATGGACCATCAGCACATGTACAGACACTGCCAATATCACTGTCACTGCAAAACCTAATGCTGGACCGGATCAAACCGTCAACTGTGCTATCCTTCCCGGAGGAATAGCAACAATGGCAGCCATAGGTGCGGGTACATGGACTACAATGACTGGCAACCCCGGCTCTGCCACTATTACAACACCGACTAATCCTATCACTACCATTACCACATTCAGTGCTGCGGGTACTTATAATTTTATCTGGACCAATGCCAGTGGCTGTCCTGATACAGTGGCTGTAGTTGTTACCGCGAAACCTAATGCAGGGCCAGATCAGATAGTAAATTGTGCGATTATTCCAGGTGGTTCAGCTACTATGGCTGCTACCGGTGCCGGTACATGGACAGCAGATCCAGGCAATCTTGGTACAGCAACCATTTCAGCAACAACTAGTCCTACCACTACCATTAATACCTTCAGCGCGGCCGGCACTTATAATTTCATATGGACAAATGCCAGCGGATGTGCTGACACGGCTGTAATAACAGTGACGGCTAAACCCAATGCCGGACCAGACCAAACCGTCACCTGTGCCATTATGCCGGGAGGCTCTGCAACTATGGCAGCTGTTGGTATAGGCACTTGGACAACCCAACTAGGTAATCCCGGTACATCTACCATAACTACTCCTAGCAATGCAACAACTACAATTACTTCTTTCAGTATAGCCGGCACCTATAATTTCATTTGGACAAATGTTAACGGATGCACAGACACGGCTTCTGTGATCGTCACATCTAAACCGGATGCAGGACCTGACCAAACGGTATCCTGTACCATTATCCCTGGAGGATCCGCTACTATGGCTGGCACCGGTACAGGCACATGGTCAGCTATGTTCGGCAATCCGGGTAATGCAACTATTACAACATCTACTAGCCCTTTAACTACGATCACTAATTTCAGTGCTCCCGGTACTTACTCATTTATCTGGACAAATGCCTCAGGTTGTACTGATACGGCCAGTATTGTTGTCACTCAGGAACCGACGATCACGTTATCGAATGCATCCTACTGTCTTGGCGGCAATGCGACATTGATCCCCAATGCATCACCTGCGGGAGGCACATATGCATGGAGCAATGCCGCAGTGACAGCATCGATCACTGTCAATCCTGTCGTCACCACATATTATACCGTGGTCTATACACTGGGAAGCTGTTCTGCTACAGCGACAGACACAGTGACCGTCAATCCGCTCCCTGTGGTCACGGTCAGTACTTTCGCATCTGTCTGTACCGCCGGCAATGGTATGGCCATAGCCAATGTAAGTGCGGGAACACCGGGCTACAGCTATTCCTGGAGTGCACCTGGAGGCAGCAGAGACAGCCTTACTAATCTTGCTCCGGGCAATTATCAGGTAGTGGTCACTGATATCAATCATTGTACTGCCACCGCATCGGGCACGGTAGCCCTGCAATCTCCCGCTATTATCATCAATGAAGTAAGCCAGCATGATCTCAAATGTTTCAATGATGGCACGGGAGACATATATATCAGCATGACAGACACGGCAGGCAATGCAGGTGTATACAACTATACCTACAGCTGGGGTGGGGGCATCAGCAGCCAGAACCTCACCAATGTACAGGCAGGCACCTATACCGTGGTCGTCACAGACCAGTTCGGATGTACAGGTACGGCATCTTACACCCTCATACAACCTCTTGCACTCACAGGTTCCACCTCACAGGTCAATCCACATTGCTTCGGCGATGCCAACGGCACGGCCACCGTCACACCGACAGGCGGCAGCGGGGCATATCATTATGCATGGAATACCACTCCGGTACAGAACAGTCAGCAGGCTACCGGTCTGATAGCAGGAGCTTATACCGTATCAGTGACCGATGACAGTTTATGTCAGGCCACCTTCAATGTCACCCTCGTTGATCCGGCCGCTATCACATTCGGGGCCTCCATCATCGTCGATCCGAGCTGCTTCGGAAGCAGCAACGGTACGGCGCAGGTCACTCCTCAGAACGGAGTCGGAAGCTATACCTATCTCTGGAGCATCAATGCCCAGACCAGCGATCCGGCCATAGGCCTGCCGCAGGGCACTTATACGGTCACCGCCACAGATGACAACGGATGTACAGGTTCCACCACAGTGACACTGACACAGCCGTCACAGGTCGCAGTAACGGTGACACCATCCAACCTGACCTGCTTTGGATCCAATAACGGATCAGCTACTGCAGTAGCTTCAGGAGGCACTCCGCCATATACCTATCTATGGAATAACTCAGACAGCACAGCCACCATCACCGGGCTGCCAGCCAGTACCTATACCGTCAAGGCCACAGATGCCAACGGATGTACCATTTCGGGCTCCACGACACTGAGCCAGCCGACAGCTGTGAGTGAGTCACTATGGTCCGTGCGCACCAACTGTCCGGACAGCAAGGACGGAACGGTCACAGCTTTGGCGGCAGGCGGCACCGGCACCTACAGTTATACACTGGAAGATGCCACAGGCAATATCCTTCAGACAGGCAATACATCAGGCATCTTCACCGGTGTCGGATACGGGCTGTACATCGTGGTAGCCACCGATCAGAACAGCTGTCCGATCAGCGATACCATCACCGTGCAGCGGGCACCTTTCAACTTCTATACCGATACTGCCATCAGTACCTCCTGCTACGGAAGCCAGTACCATGACGGTGCCATACATCTGCAGGGCTACAGCATCCCGAACGGACCCTTCCAGTATTCGATAGACAATGGTCCGCTGCAGATATCGCCTGACTTCTATAATCTGTCAGCAGGTCCGCACACGGTCATGGCACAGGACAATTACGGCTGCGATACCACTTTCACGGTCGTAGTGGCCGAGCCGCTACCTGCCGTACTGCAGATATTGCCGGGTGACAGCACGATCGTACCGGGTACCACACTGCAGCTCAGCAATAATTTCGGGCCATACAGCATCGACAGTATCAAGGGTTACTCCTGGTCACCGGGCACAGGCATGAGCTGCATAGATTGCCCTTCACCGATGGTCAGTCCGTATGCGGACCAGACGGTCTATACACTGGTGGTGACCTACAATCAGGGTTGTATAGCCACCGCATCGGTACAGATCAATACCAACGGTGTACCTCCGGTATACATACCTAATGCCTTCACACCAAACGGTGACGGGGTCAATGATGTATGGTATGTGTACGGCACGGGCATCAAGGATATCAAGGCCATGATTTTCAACAGATGGGGTGAGAAGGTATTTGAGTCGGATGATCAGTCGCTGGGATGGGATGGTACCTTCAAGGGAGAACTGCAGCCGCCGGGTGTATATGTCTACATCGTAGATATGGTCTATCTCAATGCAGAGAAAAGATCCAAACAGGGTAGCGTCACCCTTATCAGATAAAAGGATAAAATTCAGAAAAAGCAAAAAGAGGCGGTCTCAAATGCGAGATAGCCTCTTTTTAATTATAGAAACCGTGTTGCTTATTTATTATACTTATTCATTGCTCTCTCCAAACCCTCAAACATAAAACTATTGACGGCTTCGCAGACAAGATCAATTTTAGTATGTAGTTCTTTCATTTCATCTACACTCCATTTACCTAAAACATAATTAACCTGAGAACCTTTCTGAAATGCATTTCCAATTCCAAATCGAAGACGAGGATAATTATTATTACCTAAAGTCGCATCTATGTCTTTGAGTCCATTGTGTCCTCCATCACTGCCTTTAGCTTTCAAGCGAAGTGTACCAAAAGGGATGGCCAGATCATCCAGAACTATAAGCATTTGTTGAGGTGGTATCTTTAGGTCCTGCATCCAAAACCGAACAGCCTTACCGCTCAGGTTCATGTACGTGGTGGGTTTGATAAGATGTACATTTTTGCCTCGGGTTTTATAACTGGCATAATGAGCCAATCGATCTAAGGTGAATGAGGCTTTATTCTGTCCTGCCAGAGCATCGACTATTTTAAAACCGACATTATGTCTGGTTTCCAGATACTCCTCCCCTATGTTGCCAAGTCCTACTATAAGATAGTTCATACTACAAAAATGAAAAAACCCTGAAGATTTTTTTCCTTCAGGGTTTTTATTTATCACAAGGGCACAAAATAATGCCCTAATATGATTACTTCTTAGCAGGTGCAGCCGGTTTAGCAGCAGCAGCGGCAGGTGCGGCAGCCTTAGCAGGTGCAGCGGCAGCGGCAGCCTCTTCTTTCACAGCGCGAGTCACAGCCAAACGTGCCACAGGAATATTAGGAGAATGTAATATCTCCACTCCCGGCAGACTCAACTCTTTGATACGTTTGATAGAACCAAAATCCATATCAGATACATCCATGGTGATAACACTTGGAAGATCCTTAGGGAAAGCCAATACAGTCAACTTGCGCATGGTCTGCTCTACTTTACCTCCCATTGCGGCAGCTTTAGGTGTACCGGTGAATTTCAAAGGCACATTTACTTTGACCTTTTTTGTTTCTACCAGTTCCTGAAAATCCAAATGGTCAATATTCTCATTGACTGGATTAGCCTGAAGATCTTTGAGGATAGCACGATATGTGGTGCCATCTACGATGATCTCTGCAAGTTTGAAATCAGGCGTAAAGATCAATGATTTAAAGCTCGCATAAGGAGCATAGAAATTAACATTTTCTTTACCGCCATAAAGATTGCAGGGTATCTGACCCTGATTGCGAAGAGTTTTTGCAGCCTTCTTGCCAAGGTCTGTCCTCTTTTTCGCTTCTATTTTAACTACTTCCATCTTTTACTTCGGTTTTTATGATTAAAAAATAAATAAACAATTTAGAGACGTTCATCAGATCGAAGATGTGATAAACAGGTCATTTATAGACATGTGCTCATGCGTGTTTCTGATAGCCTGTGCAAATAAGGAGGCTACTGAAAGCTGAATTATTTTGTCACATGGCCGTTTCAGAGGCAGAGTATCAGTCACTACTAGTTCTACCAACGATGATTTTTCAATATTCTCATACGCTTTGCCGGAAAGCACAGGGTGAGTGATCATAGCCCTTACACTTTTTGCCCCCTTCTTCATCAGTAGGTCAGCAGCATTGCACAAGGTACCACCCGTATCGATGAGATCATCTACAATGATCACATTCTTACCTTCCACACTGCCGATCAAGGTCATTTCTGCAATTTCATTGGCGCGTTTGCGATATTTATCACATATCACCATATCCGCCTGAAAGAACTGAGCATATAAACGGGCTCTTTTGACAGAACCAACATCAGGCGCTGCAAAACAAAGATCAGTGATTCCAGCCTCTTTTATATATGGAATAAAAACCGCAGAACTATTCAGGTGATCGACCGGAATATCAAAAAATCCCTGTATTTGTCCCGCATGGAGATCCATTGTCATTACTCGATTGATCCCGGCCGCCCTCATGAGGTTTGCTACAAGTTTTGCGGCGATCGCTACACGGGGACGATCTTTACGATCCTGTCTGGCATAACCAAAATACGGTACTACGGCACAGATATAATCTGCAGATGCCCGACGGGCAGCATCCACGATCAGCAGGAGTTCCATTAAATTATCTGCAGGAGCAGGTGTGTTTTGTATAATGAATACAAAACTTCCTCTCACAGATTCATGTATCTCTGGCTGCATCTCTCCGTCGCTAAAACGATGTACATCCATTTTAGCCAATGGGCTCTTATAATGCCTGGCTACCTCTTCGGCCAAGTAGCGAGAACATGTACCCGCCAATAACTTCACATCTGTGACCATGAAAGAATTGTTTTTTAAAGGATTGCAAATATAATCTATTTATCTAAAAAATTACACTCTATTTTATAGCTTTATAATCTAAAAGAATCAAACATTAGACTAATTTTAACTTCGAATTAAATATCATATATATGAATAGAGCATTTTTACCTGCTGTTCCTTTGAAATCGTGTTTTTTTGTTGTTGCATTTGCAATATTCTTTAACCAAACCTATTCCCAGTGTGCGAATATAACCCTACCGGTGGCGGAGGGCTTTAACAGTACTACTTTCCCATCATGCTGGGTTCAACAGTTTGTGACCGGCACATCAAATATTCAGTTTGTAGCCAGTTCCTCATTCCCCACTACTACGCCACAGCAGGGTTCCGATTATGTAAACTGGAATTCATTTAACTACACAAGCGGTCAGGAAACTCGTTTGGTATCTCCTCCTATCACAACTACCGGGACAGCCAGTGTGGATATCAGTTTCTATTGGTATAATGAAAACAGTGCATCATATAACTCCGGCGCATATCTTAATGAAGGTGTCACACTGCAATACTCCCCAGATAGTATCACATGGACGACAGTGCAATTTTATCCCCGTCAGGATGCAGCTTTGGCTTCAGGCACTGGTCAGTGGGAACTTAAGACCATAACCCTGCCTGCAGCAGTCGCTAATCAAGGGACAGTGTATATTGGATTTAACTTCCATTCATCGTATGGAGATAACTGTAGTCTTGACAATCTGAACATGTATGCAACTCCGGCCTGCGGAGCATCTCCTACGGCTATGTCAGCAGGATTTGTGACCGCTACTTCTGCTACTGCATACTGGACAGATGCTTCTCCCCTGCCTGCCAGTGGATATAATTGGGTAGTAGTTCTGTCAGGCGCTGGACCTACAGGCACACCCGTAGCATCAGGCACCGTCGGCACGGGTATCGACTCTGTAGCTTTCACAGGGTTATCATCTTCCACAAGTTATGATTTCTTCATTCAGTCAAACTGTGGAGGAGCGAGTCTCGGCCCATGGACAGGACCGGTGACTTTCACGACACCGTGCGGTACGATCACCCTGCCTCTGGCGCAGGGTTTTAACAGTACTACCATACCAAACTGCTGGTCGCAACAATTTGTGACAGGTACATCAAACCTTCAGTATGTGGCTAATTCTAATACCCCCACTACAACACCTCAGGAAGGGACCGACTATGTTTACTGGAATTCATATAGCATAACAGGCGGGAATGAAACCAGACTTGTGTCCCCTCCTATCAATTCTACCGGGGTGCCGAGTGTAGATGTAAGCTTCTATTGGTATAATGAAAACAGTACTATCTATAATTCCGGCAACTATCTTAATGAGGGTGTCACTGTACAATATTCAACCAATGGAACTACATGGACCACTGTGCAGTTCTATCCTCGTCAGGATGCTACTATGGCTGCAGGTACCGGTCAATGGAAACAAAAATACCTGACACTCCCAGCAGCAGTAGGCAATCAGCCTATCGTCTATGTGGGATTTAACTTTCATTCTGCATTTGGAGATAACTGCAGTTTTGACCACCTGAATATTATGCCTAGCCCTGCCTGTGCAGGCGGACCAACCGCGATCACTGCATCTTTAGTTGGCCCTTACACAGCGACTATTAGTTGGACAGCCGCGGCGATAGCTCCTTCTAATGGATATAACTGGAGAATAGTGGCTGCCGGAGATAGCGTAAATGGATTGGCTATAGATTCCGGCACCACGCTGGTAGATTCTGCACTGGTCACAGGTTTGTCACCTAATACTCCTTATGACATTTATGTGCAATCAAACTGCGGCGGTTCCGGCCTTGGCTATTGGATAGGTCCAGTCACATTCAGTACTCCATGTGTCGCTATTACTTCTATTCCATGGACTGAGGGTTTCGAAGGGCTAGGAACAAATGTCGGCACCAACATTCTGCCACCATGCTGGATGGGCACACCTACCGGCAGATGGACCAGTGCACACGGGCCTCTTGCTTTCCCTGCCGGAATGGGACCACGTACGGGCAATAACTTCATTTATGGAAGATACAATGCCAATGACACTGTCTTCACTCCCGGCTTTCAACTGACAGGTGGTGTGACTTATGAATTTTACTATTACTACGAGACAGACGGTTATACAGGATGGACATCCATCACATCTATGTGTGGCACATCACAAGATCCGGCAGGAATGACCACTATAGTTGGAACTCCAATATCAAACCCTGCAAATACTACCTACAATAAATTTGTAGGACAATTCACACCTCCTACCACTGGCACTTACTATTTCGGAGTGAATCTGGTTGCTAATTTCAATCCGTTTGATCTGGCATTTGATGATTTTGGATTGAAAATAGCACCTGCCTGTGCCGGCCTCGTTTCTAATGAAACTGTCAACAATATGACATCTACTTCTGCCTCACTCAGCTGGTCAGCAGCTATACCCGCACCATCAAATGGTTATAACTGGGAATTAGTAGCAACAGGCGACAGTGTAAATGGTACAGTTTTATTCTCTGGTACTACAGCAGCGGGAATAGATTCGGTATTGGTCAATGGATTACTTCCATATACATCTTATGATCTCTATGTACAAACCAATTGTGGTGTAGTAGGTGTCGGTGACTGGACAGGACCTCTGACTTTCGTCACTCCATGTGCAGCTATTACTTCGCTGCCATGGCATGAAGGTTTCGAATCTCTCGGCAGCAATACAGGCACAGATAAATTGCCTCCATGCTGGCTGCCTACACCGAAACAAAGGTGGGCTACATCCAGTGTACCACTTACTTTCGCTGGTATCACTCCACGTGCAGGAACAAACTTCCTTTACGATTTTTACAATGCCAATGACACCGTCTTCACTCCCGGATTCCAACTGACCGGTGGCACTCAATACGAATTCTATTTCTACTACCAAACTGACGGTAGAGCAGGCTGGGATTCTATTTTTGCCATGTATGGCAACTTCCAGAGTCAGGCTGCGATGACTACACTGATCGGCCCTGTAGTACTTGGACCAACCAATACCACCTATCAGAAATACTCTGCGATATTCACTCCTGCCACTTCAGGTACATATTACTTTGGGGTTAGGCTATCTTCAACTTTCAGTCCCAACAATATCGGGTTTGATGATTTTGGACTACAAAAAGTTGTCCCTTGTCCTAACCCACCTATAGCAGGAACTATAGCAGGCCCGAACAGTGCTTGTCCCGGAGCTAGTGTCAGTCTTACATTGACAGGATATTCTCCATACACCACATTGCAATGGCAAAGTTCATCTGACTCGATCAACTTTAGCGATATAGTCGGTGCCACTCAGGATTACCTCAACACTTCGATCTCGTCGGCTGCATATTTCAGAGTCAAGGTTCACTGCGCAGATTCATCATACACTGCAGTGTTCCCTATATATCTTAATGCTCCGATTTATTGCTACTGCAACAACTTAGGGGGTGGATGCGGCACAAATAATATTATTGATGTCAGTATTCTCAACACTAATTTTAATGTCGCAAATGCGCCATGTGTGTTCAACAATACCGGAGCAGCCTATACTCAATTTCCTGATACAGGAAGCGCCACAACTTCGCTTCAGCGAGGCGGGGCTTATAGTTTATCCATCAATATTGAAAATGCAACGATATCATCTGCATGGATAGATTACAATCAGAATGGTCTCTTTGAACCTTCTGAATGGGTACAGATCACAATCAATGCCAGCAGTGGTACAGTCACACTAAACATACCTGCCAATGCGGTTCTAGGCAAAACCGGTTTCCGTGTACGTACCAACTATTCATTCGGCACCAATGGTGCAAACAATGCATGTACTCGTTTCTTTGATGGCGAGACATTTGACTTCCTCGTAACCATTGTAGACAGTACATGTAACTATCCTCCGGTGGTACTTGATACTGTCACAAATGTAACCTGTCATGGTGGTAATAACGGATCTATCGCACTGGGGATAACAGGTAGCAACGGACCATATACAAGTCTTTGGTCAACAGGCGACACTACGACTTATATTTCTCAACTCAGAGCAGGAATATATACTGACACGATCAGTTTCAACTATGGATGTACTTATCTATGGCATGTGGACACAGTAGCTCAGCCAGCTCTTCTACAGGGTTTGCTGGATAGTTTGGATATTATCAAATGCTTCGGAGATCATAATGGTGCTATATACTTAACTCCTACAGGAGGCACTCCGAACTATAGTAACCACTGGAGCACAGGTGAGACCACAAGTTTCATAGTCGGCAAATCTGGTGGCAACTATTCAGATACTATCACAGATGCCAGTGGTTGCAAAGCAGTTTCAACATTTACAATCACTGCACCGACATCAGGTCTGTCAGTCCTGATAGATTCGACACAAACAGTAAAATGTAATGGTCAAAGTAATGGCTCAGTATTTATCTCCACCAATGGCGGTACAGCTCCATTTCATTATCACTGGTCTAATGGATCCGCCTCTGCCACACTCACCAATGTACCTATAGGTAGCTATACAGTGATCGTGACCGATACGAATGGCTGTACGGCATCAGCATCAGACTCTGTCTCTCAGCCCGGCATTCTCACGATAACCATCGATAGCGTGATAAATGCGAAATGCCATAATGCAAGCGATGGTTCTATCTATGTACATGTGACAGGTGGAACCCTTATATACAATTATGCATGGACTGGCGGTGCCAATACATATGATCTATTTTTGAAACCTGCAGGTACATATACATTGACCATCACTGACGCTAATAACTGCTCAACTTCTGCAACAGACTCCATCTCGGCACCGAGTGCTTTATCCATTTCAAGTACTATAACCAATCAGATCGGTGGCACATTAGGATCGATCAGTGCCGCAGGATCAGGAGGTGTAGGACCATATAAATTCAGATGGAGCAATGGCGATAGCACTGCCACTGTTTCTAATCTTTCTGCCGGTATCTATACAGTTACAATGACAGATCTGAATGGATGCACCTCTACACAAAGAGATACAGTAAACTATATCATCAATGGTATCAGCGAAATCAATGGAGACATCCTGAACTTTAATGTCTATCCTAATCCATCTTCAGGTATGATAAATGTGATAGTAGAGTTGAGCCAGAATATTCCCGTTCAGCTTGAACTTTACTCTATCACAGGTCAGTTGCTCCCTGTCAATACACAGCCGGGACCACTGGCGAACACATATCAATTAGACCTTTCGGATCAATCATCAGGTATCTATCTGGTAAAACTGATCGCGGGTGATTATTCTTCAGTAAGAAGAGTCACACTGGTCAAATAACAGCACTAATATCATCATTCAAAAGCACCTCAATCGGGGTGCTTTTTTATTTTAAGTTATTCATCAACTGAAGTCGAAATGCTGAGTTTGGCAACATATAAATGGAAATATTAGATTTGCAATTCCATGACAATGTATTCATTCCCAACAATCCTGACCTATTTCAAATCCGGCATGAGGCTGCTTTTTGCTATTCTCTTGCTTATTACCTTCAGTGCACATGCCAAATCAGCCTGTATCACAAGTAATACTGTCAACACCTCGATCTGTTCGGGTCAGACCTATACGGTCGGCGCACATACATACATCAGCAGCGGTTCTTATATCGATACGTTGACCGGTAGTGGCGGGTGCGACAGCATTATCTTTACTACACTTAAAGTCGATACAGCTATCACTCAAACACTCAATCTGCTGGCTTGCAATCAGGTGACATATGGCGGCAATGTATATCCATTCAGCACTGTCGTAACCCGCAGGTTCCAATATCCCAATGGCTGTGATAGTTTCATCTTAACGGTTAATATAATAGTCACTTATACCTCTGTCTTTGTCCAAAGTCCACTCATCTGTCAGGGCCAGACGATCCTGGTCGGTGTAAAATCGTATGGATCCAGTGGCTTCTACACAGATACCCTTCACAATGCTGCACTGGGAGGGTGTGACAGTATCATCCATACAGACCTGACCGTCATTTCTCCATACACATCCAGTTTACTTTTGTCTGATACCTGCATTGGATCTTATAAAGGAAGAACCTATACATCCAGTGTCGTAATACAGGATACAATTGCCAGCCAGATCACGGGTTGCGATAGCGTATATCTCACAGTTACATTAGATATTGTGCCACCTATCTTAATAACTAACAACAAGAGCGTCCGCCTATGCCCGGGTCAATCATATTTCGCGGGTGGACAAAACCGCAGCACAGCAGGCCTATATAGCGATACTACGTTAACCATCAGTGGCTGCGATAGCATTATCACAAACACAGCTCTTTCATTCATACATCCACAATATATTTCTCATAGCTATGATACCTGTACCGCTGTCACGATCAATAGCATATCCTATGCATCAGATACCGTCATAGCTGACACCACGCTCTCATCTCTGGGCTGCGACAGCCTGATCAGGACTGATAGTGTTCACATCAAAGCCACAAGTATCACCGTTCTGTCCACAGCATTGCTGCCGATCACTCAGGGTGACTCTACTCAGCTCATCATCTACCCTACAGGCAATTATCAAAACATAGTCTGGTCTCCCAACCAATGGATCACTAACCGGTATCTGGCCAATCCTGTCGTATTGCCTGATGTCAACACTGCTTATATGGTCACCGCTCAGGATTCCAGCCATTGCACCATCAATGGTCAGATCATAGTGACCGTCACACCCTCAGACATTCCGAACTTTGTGATGCCAACGGCCTTCACACCTAACGGAGATGGCATGAACGATCTCTTCGGGCCGATCTTGAATCCCTATGCACATCTTGCCTCCTATCACATTTACAACAGATGGGGCGAACTGGTCTTCGACAAAGATGCGAACGGCACAGATCAATGGGATGGCACATACCACAACGTCTCTCAACCAGCCGGTATATACATGTATTTCATATCGATCACATCTTTCAATGGCAGAACCAAATGCTACGAAGGAAACTTCTCTCTGCAACGATAATAGATATATCTCATTGCATTCGTGACATTTACACAGATAAGCACGCTGAATATTTCATGCTTATTTGCCTAGGATTAGCCTTTTCATTAATTCCAAAATAGTAAATATGTTATTTATACCGTCCGACATTTGAATTATTCATTGTAAGGGCTACATTTGCGCCGAAATTAAAAAACAATAAAATCACATAAATGGCAGGAAATATCACTTTGACCATGATCAAGCCCGATGCAGTGGCAGCGGGACATTCAGGAAAGATCATTGACCTTATTATCCAATCAGGATTCAAGATACAGGCTATGAAACTATCTCGCCTTTCGAAAGAAAAAGCGGAAGAATTCTATGCAATACATAAAGAACGTGGTTTCTTTAATGACCTCATCAAATTCATGACAGAAGGCCCGATCATAGCTGCAGTACTCGAAAAAGACAATGCAGTAGAAGATTTTCGCAAGCTGATCGGCGCTACTAACCCTGCCAACGCTGCTGACGGAACTATCCGCAAACTGTATGCCATCGACATCGAGCGCAATGCAGTGCACGGTTCTGACTCAGACGAGAATGCCAATATCGAAGCATCTTTCCACTTTAGTGGTCTGGAGCGTTTTTGATAGCACATTCTTAATTTATACTAAGGCCTCCCCTATTCGTCGCGACTTTGCTGCTTTTTTCCGAAATTAGCATTATCATAGTATCATGAAAAACCTATTGGTAATAGCTTTCTTCTTAATGACCGTCAGTGTCAGGGCTTCTTATGTCCTTATCCCTATGGATCTGGCTCAGAAGGACCATCTCAAAGCCTATGGCATCGCCTTTTGGGTCATCAAAAACGGCGGCACTGTCGACTGGCTACTAAACTACAGAGGCGGCAGTTTCGCTACCAAATGGGTCAAGAACATCGAGAGCGAATGCTCTGTGCGCGGGGTTTCGGCAGAGGTCATCGCTGACGGACAGTATACCGAGATACTTAGCGAGATAGCCAACCCAGAGACCAATATGGACGTGGTCAAGCTCGAAAAAGCCCCCAAGATCGCCGTCTATCAACCCAAAGCCATGCAACCCTGGGATGACGCCGTCACACTCGTTCTCAACTATGCCGAAATTCCTTACGATGCCATATATGATGATGAAGTTCTCGATGAGAAACTCGTCAAATATGACTGGCTGCACCTGCATCACGAGGACTTCACCGGGCAGTATGGCAAATTTTACTCTATGTACTCCAATGCCAAATGGTATAAGGATCAGGTAGCCGAGCAGGAAGAAATAGCCAAACGTCGTGGCTTCGCTAAAGTCTCAAAACTCAAACTCGCCGTGGTGCAAAAGATCAGAGACTTCGTGGCCAACGGCGGGTTCATGTTCGCCATGTGCAGCGCTACTGACTCTTATGACATAGCCCTCGATGCATGGAATACCGACATCTGCGATGTGATGTACGACCATGACGCGCAGGACCCCGATGCACAGAGCAAGCTCGACTACTCGCAGGGTTTTGCTTTTGAGAATTTCCATCTGCGAACCAATCCCTATGAATATGAGTATTCTGACATAGATGCCAACTTCGGCCGCAATGTGCAGAAGGAACTCGACTACTTCACCCTGTTTGACTTTTCGGCCAAATGGGACCAGGTGCCCACCATGCTCACTCAATGCCATACCCGCACTATCAAAGGCTTTCTGGGTCAAACCACCGCTTTCAACAAGAAATTCGTCAAGAAAACAGTACTCGTGATGGGCCAGAACAAGGCCGCCAACGAAGATCGATACATACATGGCGAATATGGCAAAGGTATGTGGACCTTCTATGGCGGACACGACCCCGAGGACTATCAGCACCTCGTCGGCGACCCCAAGACCGACCTGAGCCTGCACCCAAACTCTCCCGGCTACAGGCTGATCCTGAATAATGTCTTATTCCCGGCTGCCAAAAAGAAAAAGCAAAAGACATAAGAATAATTAGGCACTGCGATCATTAACCATATCATCTGCGTTTCTCCGCCTCTGCGGTGGAAAAATGTATAGCCTGTTAATGGGAATTTAAATTTCGCTTATACATATCGGAAATCCATATTTGACATTATGGATGCCTTTTTTCAAAAAACACTAATTCGTTTATTTACAACAATAAACACAATTTTGTTTTTATAATATTATTTTAATGTTATGTATAATTGATTTTTATTTTCCCCCATTTCCATTGCTAGTCTTAACAAAAAACTAAAACATAGCGTATTTAGACTAATAAATGCAAATATAGCTATTAATAGCCAAAACAACATATATCCGTAAATATTTTTGTATCCCCATTTCCCGGCCAAAATCATTTTATTTACATTTCTAAAACAAGATCAAAAATGAAGGCACCGAATATGCTGTGGCAGTTAATCTCTATTTATAAAAAGGCGCAAAGGAAATCAAGCGTAAAACATCTGATGTTCATTGCACTCCTGCTCATGTCTTCATCTATGCTCAGAGCGCAGGCAGCGATCGATACTACCCAGAAGCTAAAGGTCGATACCGCTCAAAAAACAGAAGAGGCCCCGATCGAAAGCAAAAACACAAAAGGCAAAAAGAAAGAGAAGGCCAGCACTATGGACAAGATCGTGGCAGAGAAAAAAAAGCAGGAAGTCGACAGTGCCAAAGCCGAGACCAAAGGCAATAAAAAAGGCAAACCAGG
>CAIXBT010000007.1 GCA_903917755.1 uncultured Bacteroidota bacterium | reverse complement strand
GCAGAGTGCGGCCAGTTCTCCGTCTTAGCCGCTGTATCCATTATCAACTCCCTCACTCATAAACCTATGATCACGACCATGACGGTGAGCAACAGTACATCGCCCACGGTTCCTAATGGCACAGCGAGTGTGTCTGACTCATTGGGCGATCCTCCATATACATGGCGCTGGAGCACCGGCGACAGCAGCACCTCTATCTCAGGGCTCGCAGCGGGCACTTATTATGTGACCACTACCGACAGGGCACATTGCACCACCGTAGACAGCGTGGTGGTCCGACTGGCCGACGGTATCAGCGATCTCACTTTGGTCAATATCAATGTCTATCCTAACCCGACGCAAGGAATACTGGTGATAGAGAACAAAAACTCATCAGAGGTCATCTCTAAGATCGAGATCATAGACATCAGCGGCAATGTGATCAATGTATCGCAAACTCAGATCGGCAATACCATCAAACTCGATCTGGGTGAAGAAGCCAAGGGCATTTACTTCCTGAATATCCGCTCGCAGAGTGGCAGAGAGCTGCATAGAAAAGTAGTACTTCTGTAAAAATTCTTATATTAGGCCTATGGCCAATAAAGGAGATATATTCTGGAGCAGGTTCGTACATGATAAAAGTAAGTATGAGCGTTTCTCATCGCTTGATGCAGACACGCAGGAGCATCTTCTCGATGAACTTCTGTTTACCCTGCATGATTATTCAGAAGGTCTTTTTTTTGAAATAAGCGATCAAAAACCATTTGAATTAATAATCACTGCGCAAGGGATAGCCGATTATTTCGGGCAGGCTGAATATTTGGTGAAGCAGGCCCCACCGATAGACGATTGGAAAATAATTGCACTGAAACCCGCCATAGGCAGCGGCTATACTTTTGAAATAAATGGTACAAGGGTCAGCGAAGAAGATAGCCGCTTCATTCCCATCACAGAGGAGGATTCGCCTGATGCTATCGCCATTCAGATCATTCATCCGGCCATGCCCGCAGAGGGGATCAATGATCAGCTGCGCACTGATCTGATCATGGGGATATACTCTAATCTTGATTCACTACTGGGAGAGAGATCAGTCACGCTCGATGTAGAGCGTCTGGAATTCAGCTCCGAAATATCTCCCGAAGATAAAGCACTCCCGCTGTCCGAACTGATTAGTTATATCAACTGGAAAAAGAAAGAACGCAGCAATTATGGAGTGAGATTCCCGGAGCAGACCTATGCTGCTTATGAGGGAGAAGTAGATGGTTTTGTGAAGATGCTGATGGCCGTTGTGTCACTTAATTATTATAGTTACAAGCCTGATTACCCCTATTTGAATATAGTAGAGCTCGCCTTCAATGAGATCGATGAAAGTGGTTTCCCGGTAGAGGACATTAGTGAGATACAAGATGTGGAAGCTTTCATCTCCGATCGTATCAGGTCAACTGAACTCGGCCACCACTGCCTGTCGGATACCGGCAACGGAAAGAGAGAAATGTGGTTTTACCTGAAGGATGATGTGTCAATAGATGAGATACTTACGCAGCTCAGAGAAGAAATGCAAAGTCACCTGATCAGTTATACCACCATGTATGATCCCTACTGGGTGAAGGCGAATGAATTCATTAAATAGAGAGTGATGACCTGCTTCCTATTTTTCCATCTTCAGAAGGAAATTTCTCTCCTCATCGTCAAATAAAGCAAAACAATTATCTTGACCGGATAAATACTTAGGACACATACATCAATGGCGGATGAGAGTTTGATACAAAGACTGCGAGACCGGGAACCCGCTGCTTTAAGAGATTTCATAGAGCAATATCAGCATCGCGTCTATAACACAACACTGTCTCTCGTGAAAGACATCTCAGATGCTGAGGAATTGACTCAGGATGTATTTCTGACCGTATGGAATTCAATATCAAATTTCAAAGGTGAATCCGCGCTGTCCACTTGGGTCTATCGTATCGCTGTGACCAGATCGCTGGACCTGCTCCGAAGCAGGCAACGCAAAAAGCGTTTTGCCTTTCTCAGCTCACTGACCACCAGTACCCATGAGATCAAACACCATCCGGTCGACTGGACGCACCCGGGCATCATGCAGGAGAATAAGGAAATGGCCGCATATCTTTTTCGTGCCATCGACCTGCTGCCCGAAAATCAGAAAATAGCTTTCACCCTCAGCAAACTGGAGCAGCTCAGCCAAAAAGAAATAGCAGAAGTGATGCAGATCAAAGAAGGCGCCGTCGAGTCGCTTTTGCAGAGAGCCAGACTAAACCTAAAGAAGTCTCTGGAAGAGATCTATGATGAACTGATAAGATAAAAATGAACCGAAACCCGTTTTTTTAACTATATTATGACAATCTGTTAGAAATATGACCAAACGGTTAGTTCAAAAATCTTTAATTTTGTAGAAATGAAGATAAAGGCCCTTGTTTGTTTTTTGAGTTTGTGGGTATACGGGATGGATGTCTATGCCCAGAAGGAAGAGAACCCCAAGCTGACTGCCCAGAAAGATTATATGTTTCACAAGCAGATGGTGGGCGGGGTGAAACTCGCTACGACGGGTCTCGATTTCTATTTGCAGTACGGCATTATCAAAAACATCTATGTCACCCATCTTTTCACCTTGGAATATGAGTGGCATATAGACTATCGGGACAAGAAGACCAAGGCTCAACCCTATTATACTCAAACCGGCCGCGATTATTATTTCGGCGTGCAGAACAGGTTTCACGTGATCCGGTTCTCGTATGGGTTTGAAAGGGCACTGGCTGATAAGGCCGCCAAAAACGGTGTGAGGGTGAGTTGGGT
>CAIXBT010000006.1 GCA_903917755.1 uncultured Bacteroidota bacterium | reverse complement strand
GTGCTCGACCTCGGCAGCGGCGCAGGAAATGACTGCTTCATAGCCCGCCATGAAACCGGCGAAACCGGAAAAGTAATAGGTGTGGATTTCACCGAGGCTATGATCGAAAAGGCCCGCGCAAATGCCGACAAACTTGGCTTTCACAATGTGGAATTCCGTCAGGGCGATATAGAAAAACTGCCTGTGGGCGGCAATACAGTGGATGTAGTGGTCAGCAACTGTGTGCTCAATCTGGTGCCCGACAAAGAGCAAGCCATAAAAGAGATATACCGAGTGCTCAAACCCGGAGGACACTTTAGCATCAGCGATGTGGTGCTGGTGGGCGAGCTGCCTGCAGAGATCCAAGGACAGGCTGAACTATATGCAGGCTGTGTGGCCGGAGCGATCCAAAAAAGTAAATACCATGCACTCATCCACGATACCGGATTCGTCAATATCTCTATTCAAAAAGAAAAGCCTATTATTGTCCCGGATGATATCCTGCTGAACTATGTATCTCAGGACGTAATAGATACATATAAAGGCAGTGGCAAAGGTATATATAGTATAACCGTCTACGGAGAGAAACCAAAAGACTGCTGTGGACCAAACTGCTGCTCATGAAGAAATATCTGGCTGAGTTCATAGGGACATTTACACTGGTCTTTTGCGGCACAGGGGCCGTCGTCATTGATCAGCAGTATGGGGGAACTGTCACACACGTTGGTATCTCGATCGTGTTTGGCGCGATAGTCACCTGTATCATATTTGCCTTCGGTGACGTATCGGGTGCACATGTCAATCCCGCAGTGACAGTGGCTTTCTGGATAGCAAAGCGTTTTGAAACCAAAGAGATCATCCCGTATATACTCAGTCAGGCCGCCGGTGCCATAGCGGCCAGCGCCACACTTCATTTTCTTTTTCCCGAAAACAAACTGCTCGGTGGTACCTATCCGGCAGGATCAGATATGCAGTCATTCATACTGGAATTTCTACTGACCTTCTTTTTGATGCTGCTCGTGATGCAGGTATCTACAGGGGCAAAAGAAAAGGGGATGTTTGCCGCGATAGCAGTGGGCTCAATGGTGGCTGTTGAGGCTTTGTTTGCCGGGCCGGTATGCGGAGCATCTATGAATCCGATCCGCTCGCTCGCTCCGGCTATCGTATCGGGGCACTATGAGCATCAGTGGATATACCTTACTTCGACCTTCATGGGAGCGGCCTTTGCAGTATTGATATGGCATATGCTGAAAGAAGAAGCCCCGAAACCGACAAAGGTGGTTTAGCTGCCAATGAAGTAGCTGTAATTAAATTATATGAAAAAGAATATCCTTTTCGTCTGTATAGAAAACAGCAACCGCAGCCAGATGGCGCAGGCCTTTGCTATCATTCACGGTGGGGACCGGGTCAATGCCTACAGTGCAGGCTCACGGCCATCGGGACGCATCAACCCAAAGGCAATAGCGGCCATGAGAGAGCTGGGCTATGACCTGAGCACACACGACTCAAAATCGCTCGATGAAATACCGAATGAAGTATATGACTATGCTATAACGATGGGTTGCGGTGATGCCTGCCCTATGGTCAATGCCCGCAACAGAGAGGACTGGAACATTCCTGATCCGCGAGACATGGATGAAGTTGAATTCAGAAAAGTGAGGGATCTGATCGGATCAAAGGTCAGGGAGCTGCTTCAAAAAATATTATAATAAAGAATTGATCTATCGCCTACATTCGCTTAAGTCCATTATTTTTGTGAGCGATATTTAGCAAGCATACATTCCACCTTTTCTCCCGTGAATAAAGACCTCTTTAAAAACAGATACGATGTCGTGCGCATAATTATAGCGGTTTTTGCTGCTGTATTTCTGCTGAGGCTGGGGTATTTGCAGCTGTTTGAAAAGAAGTATGACAGGATCGCATTTGAAAATGCTATCAAGGAGTTGGAGATATATCCCACACGTGGGCTGGTCTATGATCGCAAAGGCGAGCTCATTGTATACAATGAAGCTATCTATGACATCATGGTTACGCCACATATTGCTAAAACCGCAGACTCAGCCAAGATATGCAGCCTGCTCAGGATCACAATGGATGACTACTCTGCACGTATGGCCAAAGCCCGTGCTTACTCTACCAGAAAGGCATCAGTGTTTATGAAGCAGGTCTCGCTGGAAGATTATCAGCGTTTTCAGGAGTCGCAGTATCTCTTTACGGGATTTGACGGGCAGGTGCGTACCATCCGCAAGTATCCTCACCATTGTGCGGCCGTGATACTGGGTGATGTAGGTGAGGTAGACGACAACCAGATCAAGAATTCAAATGGCTATTACAAACCTGGTGACTATGTCGGCAAGAGCGGTCTGGAGAGATATTATGAGAAAGAGTTGGGCGGCACTCAGGGCAAGAAATTTATTTATGTTGATGTGCATAACCGTGAGCAGGGCAGTTTCGCCGATGCGAAATATGATACGGCAGCCAAAGCGGGAGATAATCTATACACCAGCATAGACATCAAACTGCAAGAGTATGGTGAGCAGCTGATGCAAAACAAAAAAGGTAGCATCATAGCGATAGAGCCGGAGACTGGAGAGATCCTCTGTATGGTGAGCTCTCCGGGCTATGATCCCAACCTGCTCTGCGGTGCGATACGCGGAGAAAATTTCAAAAAATTGGTATTCGATTCGCTTGAGCCACTGTTCAACAGAGCTACCATGGCTACCTATTCGCCGGGTTCTACTTTTAAACCCATGGTTGGGCTCATTTCGCTCAATGAAAGGGCGCAGGGTGAACAATATACGGTGCCCTGCAATGGCTTTTATGCTTTCGCGGGTATGAGCCTGAAGTGTTCGCACCATCACCCTTGGGCCACAAATATCGAATATGCATTGGCTCAATCCTGCAATCCATATTTCTGGCAGACCTTCCGCAATGCCATCGAAAACCCGAAATTCACTAATATACAGGAGAGCTATGGCACATGGTCAGACTTTTGCCGCAGTTTCGGTTTGGGAAGCAGACTCTGTATCGATCTACCATCTGAGGCCAGAGGAAATATTCCATCAGTAAATTATTTCAACAAGATATATGGAGAAAAAGGCTGGCATTCTGCCACCATCATATCACTGGGTATCGGGCAGGGCGAGATACTCGTTACCCCTTTGCAGTTATGCAATATGTATGCTGCTATCGCCAATCAGGGATGGTATATCAAACCCCATCTGGTCAGGAATATGGAAGAAGTGCATGCGAAAAAGAATATAAAGGTCACCCTTCCTAAAAATAACGCTACGATAGACCCTCAGTGGTATATACCAGTCAATGAAGGGTTGCGTCAGGTAGTAGAGTCAGGTACCGCTATAGAATCCAAAATAAATGGGATAAGCCTTTGTGGTAAGACAGGTACAGTACAAAACAGTCACGGAGATCACCACTCGGTCTTCGCAGGTTTCGCGCCGAAAGATCATCCCAAAATAGCGATCGCAGTAATAGTGGAAAATGCAGGTTTTGGTGCTACCTATGGCTGCCCAATAGCCAGCCTCATGGTGGAGCGATATCTGAATGATACGGTCGCTGAAAATAGACTGGCCAAACAGAAGAAAATGATAGAAACAAACCTGATACAGAAATATCAGCAGGGAAAAAATATGGCAATAACATCAGGACATTAATAGACGAGAAGAAATAAATGCGCAACGACCAGAAATTTACAGGAAATATAGATTGGCTCACGGTGCTGATCTATATTGTTTTGGTACTGATTGGTTGGGCCACGATATATTCTGCTGTCTATACCGAAGGTTTAAGCCCATTCAATACAGCCGGCAGCGGCACTGCGGTTAATACGGGCAAACAGTTTCAGTGGATAGTGGGCTGCTTAGTGATCGGTGCTATCATCCTGATTATCGACGGCAAATTTTTTGTCACTTTCTCTTATCCCATCTTTGGATTTTTCATACCGCTTCTTATCGGTGTGATGTTCTTCGGGGCCATGGTGAAAGGGCAGCGCAACTGGATCAGGATAGGCGGCTTTCAGATGCAGCCATCCGAGCTGGCTAAATTTACGACCAGCCTGGCACTAGCTAAATATCTCTCAGGGCTGAATGTTGACATTCGCAAATGGCGTGACAAATGGAAAGCGTTTGCCATCATAGCACTGCCCATGATGATCGTATTGATACAGGGTGATGCGGGTTCGGCCATCGTCTTTGTAGTATTTGCATTGGTGCTGTTCAGAGAGGGATTGGAATCGTACTTTCTTATCATAGGAGCATCGGTCATCTTTCTGTCAGTGATCGCATTGGTGGTGCCCAAACTCTGGTACCTATGGATAATCTTCGCCGTGATAGGTGGCGTACTGATCTATTTCAATTATAAAAAGCGACAATTGGTCTATCTGATCACGGGTATCGTGCTTGTCTCAAGTATCTATGTGACCGGTGTGAATTTTATTTTTGATCACCTCAAGTCTCACCAAAGGGATCGTATCAATGTACTGCTGGGCCGTGAAGTGGAAAAAGGCAAAGACTGGAATATCAAGCAGTCTATCATTGCTATCGGATCGGGCGGACTGACTGGCAAGGGCTACCTGCAGGGCACACAGACCAAACTCAAATTTGTACCGGAACAAAGCACCGATTTTATCTTCAGCTCTATAGGAGAAGAGTGGGGTTTCGCGGGCAGTGTCGTGATAATTGGATTATTTATGGGGCTGCTGATGCGGCTGCTGTATCTATCCGAGCGACAGCGCTCCAAGTATAGTCGCATATATGGCTATTGTGTTGTATCGATACTTTTCTTTCACTTTCTCATCAATGTCGGTATGGCCATCGGAGTAGCACCTGTCATCGGCATACCTCTGCCTTTCATTAGTTATGGAGGGTCATCGCTGCTTGCATTTACGATTCTTTTGTTTGTATTTTTAAGGCTAGATTCTCAACGGCTCGAAGTGCTCAGATAGCAATGGCATCGGACAGGTCTCTCCTCCAAACCTTTTATATTTTAAATAAAAATCTCCAAATCGTAAACGGAACAATTTGGGGGTGCTGATATTATAAAGGCTTGATTATTTCTTCGGCTTCTGGTCGAATTTATATCCGAACCCAAGTGTGAAAGCCTCTCTGAACTGTGTGCCGCGGCCCAGATAAGTAGAGCCGTCTGGCAGCAAGTGCGGTACGGCAGCAGTATGGTCATATAGCAATTGACATTCCAGGCTGGCCGTGATAAATTTATTGACCTTGAATGTGATATTGGTCAGCCAGTTTACATATGTATTGCCACGGTTGTCATAGTACAGATGGTTCTGCAGATTTGATACATCGGCAGTAGGATATTGTTTCTGAATGTTAGTGATCTCACCCTGCACGATACCATCGAGTACATGTTTGTCTGTATAGTTTTGAAAGAGCTCCAGAGATGTTTTGAGGTTTATGTTCTTCCAGATATCTTTCTGAAAATCCATTCTGAGATAGGCTCCGACTGATGCGTGGAAAGTAGTATAGTTGTCAAGTCCGTAGCGGGTACGGTCCACTTTGCTGAAAGAGGTGGAGTCATGCGGCAGCAGCGTACTGCCATTCATTATTGCAAATTTGGCGGTAGCAGGTGATACGTAGAGAGAAAAGAAAGGAGCCGGTTTATAGTTGACACCTACTGATAGCAAAAGATATGATGGCGAAAAAGGTGTTGATACGAGTTGCCTGTCAGATGTTGTACCGGCATCATATCCCGAATAATCATAACCGTTGAGCAGGTTTGTCTTGAGATCCGTCAGAAATGTGGCCATCCAATGTTTTTTATGATCGAGTATATATCCTATTCTCGATGTGACCTGAAGTATATCCACGTTTTTTCTGAATGGATATTTATTGGCTGGATGCGGCTGACGGATGCGGCCCTGTGCAATGCCGCCCAGAGAGAAATTGAGCTGATTGTCCCACAGAAAATGCTTGTTCTCATAAGTCAGAAATCCGTTCGCATTAGCCTGGACGGATATTGAATTTTGGCCACCGGCAGCCCAGTTGACGAGTGCTACCTGTCCGAAGTTGACGCCTAAAAATCCACCGTATTTCCAGTTGTGGACTGCTGTATCATTGATTTTTACCTCTTGTGGTTTCAGAGCATCTTTTAGGTCCGTTTTGGCCTGACCGAAGGCTGATGCAGCGCATACGAGGATCGCGAAGCATAGTATCAGATTTTTCATATATGGAATTTGTGTTTCGAAATTTTTGTGCAAATATTCAATTATTATGCCAAAAAACGAAAGACACATTAGTGTAATGGGCGATGTGAGGACTGAAAGACGGCTTAAAGAATTGTCTTTCCGATGATTGATGTGGTACTATAGCCCTCGACCAATGGTATGATCCTGACCTCTCCACCCTTTTGTTTCACTATATCAGCACCGACTATTTCTGATATCTTATAGTCGCCGCCCTTGACCAGCACATCGGGTTGGATCTGTGTGATAAGTTCGAGAGGAGTATCTTCTTCAAATATGATGATGGCATCTACGAAACTAAGTCCGGCCAAAACTGCTGCTCGGGAGAGTTGATCATTGATGGGGCGTAGCGAACCTTTGATACGCCTGACCGAAGCATCAGAGTTGAGCCCGAGTATTACATGGTCGCCGAAATCTCTGCATCGTGCCAGTAGCTCTACATGTCCCTTATGAAGAATATCAAAGCAGCCGTTTGTGAAAACGATGCGGCTACCCACTGCCCGCCAGTGGTGCAGACGAGACTGAAGGGTCGGCATATCGACTATCTTATAGGCTATATCAGGATGAATATTCAAAGCTTAAAGTCTGTTTATTAGGGTATTAATTAGAAACGAAAGAACGGAAAATTTGGTATCAAACAAGGAGCGAGGGCAAGAGACGAGGGACGTTGTTTAACACTTTCATATTCCAGTGTGTCCGAAGCCTCCTTCTCCTCTTTGGGTTTCGGTGAGGGAATCAGTGAGAGACCACGTTGCCTTTTCATATTTTGCAATGACCATCTGTGCTATGCGGTCACCGCTACGTATCGTAAATTCAACATCCGAGAGATTGATCACCGCTACTTTTATTTCACCGCGATAGTCGCTGTCTATCGTGGCGGGTGTGTTGGGCAGTGTGAGGCCATACTTGAATGCCATACCACTCCGAGGTCTGAGTTGCGCTTCATACCCATCCGGCAGCTCAATGTACAAACCCGTAGGTATCAGTTTTCGCTCCATAGGTTTCAGTATGGTATCTACCTCTATATAGGCCCTGATGTCCATACCTGCTGAACCTGCTGTCTCATAGGCAGGCAGGGGATTGTTAGATTGATTGATGATACGGATCTGCATGGTAGCAAATATATAACTTTAGCAGAAGCGGGAAAGTAATCATAAGAGCACTTGATAATAGGGGCCAATAGTTATAATTACCCTTTCAGCAGCTTAGGAAGTCTCTTGCCATCTGTGATATAAACAAATGCTACAAACAGCAACATGAATATTGAGGCAGATAGATACCTGACCGTATGTGTCAGGCCCTCAGTAGAGTGGGCGAAGATCTCATAGAGAATGACCACGAGCCCTATATATGCGCAGACCTTTAGCGTTTCGTAGGGCACTGGATAATATTTCTGACCGAGTATGTATGATACCAGCGCCATAAGCCCGTAGCATATCAGTGTGGCCCATGCCGAACCCATATAGCCCATGGTCGGTATCCAGAGTATGTTTAAAATGATAGTGACCACAGCTCCGCCTATCGAGACATATGCGCCCATCATGGTGCGATCGGTCAGTTTGTACCAGGCGGAGAGATTGACATAGACCCCGAGGAAGAGATTGGCCAAGAGCAGGATAGGTACTATCGGCAGTCCCACACGGAAGTTCTCTCCGATGAATCGCGCAAAGAGATCCATATACAAAGTCACCATTAGAAAGATGAAACAACAGAAGATAACGAACCATGTCATCACATCAGAAATGGTCTTGCGAGAACCGTCTTTGGCTGCATGAGCGAAGAAAAAGGGCTCTGCCGCAAATCTAAATGCCTGTATGAACAGAGACATGAGTATGCTCATTTTATAGCAGCCGCCATAGATGCCTGTCTGTTCACGGTTTTCAAGCACAGTACCGCTGAGATAATGCGGCAACATGGCCCGGTCGAGCATCTCATTGGTCACACCCGCCAGCCCGATGATGACCATGGGCAGTGAGTATGATAATATCTTTCGAAAAATGACGCTGTCAAAACCATAAGCCATACCCCTGAGCTGCGGCGACAGCAGCAATAGCTTGACTGCGCTGGCCGCCAGATTGGCTATAAATACATAGCCCACACCGATGGCCGGACTATAAAATTTGCCGAAAAAAGAGTCGGGATTTTTGTCAAAAGCACTTCTGCAGATCACTATGAAAAAGATATTCAGGCCGATATTGACCATGATCTCAATGATCTTGACACCAGCGAAGTGTGTGGCTTTGTTTTCGTTTCGCAGACGCGCGAATGGAATGGCTCCAATGGTATCAAATGCGAGTATGAGCCCGAACCAGCCGAAATATTCCAAATGATCGCTATAATGAAGGACGCTGCCGAGCTTGGGCGAAAGCAAAAATGCCAAAGCGCCAAATAAAAGTGATATGGCAGAAAGAAAAATAAGAGTGGTCGAATAAGTGCGATTTTCGTCTTCAGACTTGCTAAACCTGAAATAGCCCGTTTCCATACCAAAGGTCAGCAGCACCGTCAAAAAGCCCGTATATGCATAAAACTCAGATACTTCGCCAAATTCTGCCCGGTCAAAGACACGGGTATAGATCGGGACCAGCAGGTAATTGAGAAAACGGCCCACTATGCTGCTCACGCCATATATGGCAGTCTGGGAGGCTAATTTTTTAAGGGGATTCAAAACTTAATCGGATTTTTTTCGTAAACAAATATGGGGAAATTATGCCGTCTTGTTCAGGTTTTGAAAACAAGCTGATTTTCGGTCGGTTTCCCGTTTGTGAATTTTATATCGAATGTGATGAAACCCTTAATAATATTCTTCTACACAATAATTCTCTGTCTGAGTGCACAGGCACAGGAAAATTCCGCAGATCCACCTAAAAGGACAGGACCCAATTATAAATATATCAACGGTACTTATGATGGCGCCCATGATGCCAGCGGCATGAGGACGGGTTTCGGCTATGCGCTGCTGGATGGCGGTGAAAGCTATAAAGGAAATTGGGCAAGCAATATGCGCGATGGATTTGGCAAAGCGGTGTTTCCGAACGGAGACCGATATGATGGTAACTGGAAGGACGATCAGCGTAACGGAAAAGGGATTTATTATTTCGCTAACGGAGATATCTATACAGGTGAGTTTGTAAATGACCTGATGAATGGCCCCGGCACATATAGATATGCTAACGGCGATGAATATGCAGGTACTGTCCAGAACGGGCAGGTGACGGGCAGAGGGCAATGTCATTATGCTAATGGTGAGCGCTATGAAGGGGATTTTCTGAATGGCAAAAAGAACGGATCGGGCAAATATTATTACAGAGACGGCAAGATATATGAGGGAACTTTCGCCGATGATATTAAGATCGGTTCAGGCATCATGTATTTCGTGAACGGCGACAAATATGTCGGTCAGTTTATCAATAATAAACGGAGCGGAGCAGGCATTTTCTATTATGCGAATGGAGATGTGTATGAGGGTGAATTTGCGAACGGCCTCATGGATGGCAAAGGGAAATTTCACTGGGCAGACGGAGATACTTTCGTCGGGACATGGAAAGCCAATAAGCGTCAGGGCGAAGGGAAACTGATCCCTAAGGAGGGAGATGCCACGGTCAAAATATACTCAATGGGAGTCGAGACGAAATAGATCTATGGTCTCAGGCGTCAAATTTGTATCCGATACCTTTTATGGTTTTGAAAAGTTCTTCGCCGATCTTCTCACGTAGTTTGCGGATATGTACGTCTATGGTCCTGTCGCCTACTATGGTGTCATTTCCCCATACTTTATTCAGGATCTCTTCCCGTTTGAATACGCGGCCGGGTTTAGAAACAAGCAGACCAAGGAGTTCGAATTCTTTGCGAGGCAATGTGATCTCTTTGCCGTCTTTGATCACAATATATTTTTCCTTATCGATCTCGATATTGCCGATCTTGATATTATTGGAAGTGCTTTTTTCTTCGAGCCTGCGAAACAATGCATTGATACGGCTGATGAAAACTTTTGGTTTGATAGGTTTGGTGATATAGTCATCTGCACCCGATTCGAATCCGGCTATCTGAGAATAATCCTCATCACGAGCGGTAAGAAATGTTATGAGTGTGTGTTTGAATTCTTCCATTGCCCGAAGTTCGCGGCAGGTCGTGATACCGTCCTTCACGGGCATCATGAGATCGAGCACAATGAGATGCGGTTTTATTTTTTTTGCCAACTGAATGCCATCAGCACCGTTGGTAGCAGTGTATACCCAGAAACCTTCCTTCTCCAGATTGTATTTCATAAACTCCAGTACATCCTGCTCATCATCGACGAGTAGTATTTTGAAATCATTCATTTCCATGCTGCAATAATTTAGTGCAAAGGTATCTTCGGAATGTTAAGTTAAAGTTAACGCCACCAATAAAAAAGAAAGATTAGAAACCGTTTATACAAATTTTATTTGTATAAAAGTATTAGTATTTAATTGGAATATCAAAAAACAAAAATGTATATTGTGCTAACATCTAACAATCCATCTAAAGTTTTTTATATTTGAAAATAACTGCTGCTGTTATTAAGTTTTTTGCGTTGATCTTTTTAGTCATTGGGGCAGCGAATGGTCATGCTGCTATCACTATAGATTCGGTGCGGACTACCAAGAGCACTTGTGCGAATAATGGTACCACCACGGTATATGCGCGAAGTGGCAGTACTATGTTTTATTCTATTACTGCCGGGCCTAATACACGCCCCCCGCAGAGCAGCAATCTTTTTGCCAGCTTGCCTCCCGGCACCTATCAGATATTGATCACTGACTTGCTGAATGACAGTGCGCGAACCACAGCTACGGTGGGGGGCAGTTATACTTCGCCGAGTTTTACCCCGTCTTTTCAGAGTCCTTTTTGTCCAGGCAGTTCTACAGGTTATATAGTGGGCCATGCACTAGCTGCCGGTACTCCGCCATTCAGTTGGGTGCTGACCAATACAACCACACATGTGAGCACCACTCAGGCTTCAGATAGTTTTCCAAATCTTCCCGCTGGCACATATACGCTTCGACAGTACGATTCCTGCGGAAATTTCGATACATACAGCGTCACACTGGCTGCGCCTAATGATTCATTTAGTGTAGCGAATATCACTAACGGCATCTACCCTTGTGACTCTGTGCGTCTGAATATTGTGCTCAATGTGCTCAATGCAAACTACTTTGCGCCATATACGATCAAGATACAAACTCATAACGGCACTTATTCACATACCATCACCAATATGGTAGCTGCAGGATCGAATCCTCAGATCATTGAGTATGTGAGTGGTGTGAGCTACGGAGACTATATCAACGTAACCATTACCGATGCTTGTGGCAGAAGCGTATATGTGCCCAATACTGTGGCGAGCTTCAATGTGCTGCATAATTTTAATGCCCTGACCCTTACGGATTCCTGCCAGCTGAAATATCTGGCTACCTTTTTCGTGTTGGGCGATTCAAGCCAGACCAATGTGAATTTGACATACATGCCTGCACCGCTCACGGTGATTGTGAGCAACCCTGTGACCGGTGCTGTGCTTGATTCTATGGTTACAAACGATTCTATCAACCATTTTTCGCAATATGCTTTTTCGGGGGCTATGACCACCGGCCAAACATATAACGTCAAGCTGAGCGATGCGTGCGGGCATGTGTTTACTGCTACTTATGTCTGGCCAGGCACACCTCCTCGCTCCATCAACCAAGGAATCATTGCCGTAACATGCATGGACTCTACGGCATGTTATCAGTTTCTGTGGCAAAATACATTTTTCACAGTCCCTACGTTTGAATTGCTGTCAGGCCCTACACAGATAGGTAGTACAAAACCACACTATGTTTATCATGATAGCATAGTATATCCGCAATTTCATCTGGGATGGGGCAATACCAACGGATACCGCATCCAATTGACCAATCTGGCTGCGGGGACATATCACTATCGTGTGTATGATTCCTGTGGAAACTCAATTACTGATAGTTTCACAATTACTCCGCAGAATCTGAATAGCGACCATTTCACTTTTAATTATGTAAAAGGTTGCCCCGGACAGAATACGATCGCTCTATCTTATGACAATTTTTCAGCAGGAATACTAACCGAACCAAGCACTTCGATTAATCTCCCTTCGGCTAAGGATACCATTATCAATCTTAACTACGGTACCTATATACTATCACTTCAGTATTTGCAAACAACTTATTCAATAGGCGTAAATAAAAATCTGCCATGTCAGATCATACGAGATACAATCACGATACCTCCATATCAGTCTCCTCGGGTTTCTTATGCCACACAAATCAAATGTCATGGTGCTGTCGATGTGGTATTTTTACCTGATAGCACTACCGGAGTACCGCCATATAAATATGAAATACTCAGCGGCCCCCAGACCACTGGCTTGCAGACATCGAATAATTTCTCGCTGACACTGCCGGGTACCTATGTGGCACGTATCTCTGACTCCTGTGGCTTCGCAAATACATTTACTTTCACCGTAGATACGATCTCATTTGCGCAGGTAGTGAAAGTGGGCTCTTCGTGTGTGGGCTATAGTGCTTATCTTAATTTAGAATATTCGTCTTATGCCACTTACCTCTGGCAGCTACCGGGCGGGGGTACCTACACAGGTGACTCTTTACTTATCAATCCGATAACGACTGCCAATTTCGGTATCTATCATATCCGCAAAATCGTAAGCATAAACGGATGCAGAGATACGTTCTATGCTACCTATAATTTTACAGGAGATACCATTACACAGCTTCATCAAAGTGTATGTCCGGGACAGAGTGTCGTATTTGCAGGTATCACACGCATACTGCCGGGGGTATATTATGACACCATTGCAACTACGGCCTGCGATAGCATTGTGGCACTGAATCTGACCATCAGAGGGCCCATCTATGATTCCGTATCACAAAGTATATGTCCCGGTACGCACGTGACAGTCGGTGTACATACATACAATACCGCCGGAACATATCGGGATAGCTTCACCACCGTGGCGGGATGTGATAGCATACATATCCTGAACCTTACTATCCTTCCGTACAAAACAGGTGCCGTTTCGACCCTCATATGTCCGGGTCAGAGTCTGGTCTTCGGCGGAATAGCCCGCACAGTGGCGGGTGTGTATTATGATACGCTGACTACTGCAGGATGTGATAGCATCGTGACCCTGAATCTAACCATCAGAGGACCACTATATGACTCTGTATCACAAACTATCTGTGCGGGCAACAGCGTTTCTTCTGGAGGACATACATATACTGCGACGGGCATATACCGCGACACGATCCTGACAGCAGGCTGCGACAGTATTCATGTATGGAATCTGCAGGTCACCCCATATAAACGAGGTGCCGTAGCTACTATGATATGCCCGGGTCAGAGTCTTGTCTTTGGAGGAATAACCCATACCACAGCAGGAGCCTATAACGATACACTGCCGACCACAGGATGCGATAGTATAGTGACATTGACATTGACCATCAGAGGTCCCCTTTATGATTCAGTCAATCAAACGATCTGTGCAGGCAATAGTGTGACAGTGGGAGCACATACATACAATACCACAGGTATACACAGAGACACGATCCTGACGGGGGGCTGTGACAGTTTTCATATATTGAATCTGACAGTACTGCCATATAAACGCGGTACCATGGCCACGATGATCTGCCCGGGTCAGAGTTTAGTATTCGGCACAAACACACTCTCTCTGGCGGGAGTCTATAATGATACACTGCCGACCACTGGATGCGATAGTATTGTGACATTGACCCTGAGCATCAGAGGCCCGCTCTATGATTCAGTTTCACTAAGTATCTGCCCGGGAACAAGTGTGACTATCGGTGTACATACCTATAATTTAGCAGGACTATTTCGCGACACGATCCTAACGGCTGGCTGCGATAGCATCCATGTATTGAACCTTACTATCCTTCCATACAAAACAGGTTCGGTTTCGACCCTCATATGTCCAGGTCAGAGTCTGGTCTTTGGCGGAATAGCACGCACCGTGGCTGGTGTGTATTATGATACGCTCGCTACTACCGGATGCGATAGTATCGTGACCCTAAATCTAACCATCAGAGGTCCCCTATATGACTCAGTGTCACAAACCATATGTGCAGGGCAAAGCGTTTCTTCAGGAGGACATACGTATAATTCAACGGGCATCTACAGAGACACTATCCTGATGGCTGGCTGTGATAGTATTCACGTTTGGAATCTGCAGGTCACTCCATATAAGCGAGGTACAGTAGCTACAATGATATGTCCGGGTCAGAGTTTAGTATTCGGCACAAACACACTCACTCTGGCAGGAGTCTATAATGATACACTACCAACCACAGGATGCGATAGTATAGTGACATTGACATTGACCATCAGAGGTCCCCTTTATGATTCAGTGAATCAAACGATCTGTGCAGGCAATATTGTGACAGTAGGAGCACATACATACAATACCACAGGTATACACAGAGACACCATCCTGACGGGGGGCTGTGACAGTTTTCATATTCTGAATCTGACAGTGTTGCCATATAAGCGTGGTGCAGTAGCCACGATGATCTGTCCGGGTCAGAGTTTAGTTTTTGGCGCAAACACACTCACTTTGGCGGGAGTGTATAATGACACACTGCCGACCACTGGATGCGATAGTATAGTGACATTGACCCTGACCATCAGAGGCCCGCTCTATGATTCAGTATCGCAGAGTATCTGCCCTGCACAAAGTGTAACGGTCGGCACACATACCTATAATACGACAGGCCTATATTATGACACGATCCCAACTGCAGGTTGTGATAGTATTCATGTTTTAAATCTGGTGGTAACAAATTTTAAATACGGAGCATTTTCGCAGGTGATATGTCCTGGTCAAAGCTTTGTATTTGGAACAAATGTGCTCACTCAGGCTGGTTCTTACAATGACACATTACCAACCATAGGATGTGATAGTATTGTGACCCTGACCCTGACGATCAGAGGACCTCTCTATGATTCGGTGTCGCAAAATATATGCCCGGGTCAGAGTGTGATTGTCGGTGTGCATACATACAGCGCGACAGGTACTTACTACGATACCATTTCTACAGCGGGCTGTGATAGTATTCATGTATTAAATCTCAGTGTGGGTAGTTTCACATATGGAGCTATCTCTCAGGTGATATGTCCGGGACAAAATTTTGTATTTGGCAGCAATGTACTCACACAGGCAGGTGTGTATCATGACAGTATCCCTACCTCTGCCTGCGATAGTATCGTGACCTTGACATTGAGTATCAGAGGTCCGCTATATGATTCCGTATCGCAGAGTATCTGTCCGGGTACAATTGTGACTGTCGGGGCGCACTCATACAACAGCACAGGTATTTACTATGATACTATTCCTACAGCGGGCTGTGATAGTATTCACGTCCTGAATCTTCAGGTGATAAGTAATGGACGGAGCTCCACTTCACAAATTATCTGTCCTGGTCAGAGTTTCGTATTCGGAGCTAATGTCCTGACACAGGCTGGAGTATATTATGATACCATTCCTACGACGGGTTGTGATAGTATAGTGACATTGACCCTGAGCATCAGAGGGCCACTCTATGATTCTGTCTCACAAAATATATGTCCGGGCCAAAGCGTGATCGTCGGTGTGCATACATATAACACTACCGGTATTTATTACGATACTATTCCGACAGCAGGCTGCGATAGCATACATGTATTGAATCTCGTGATGGGAAGCTTTACTTACAGTGCAGTTTCACAGCTGATCTGTCCGGGCCAGAGTTTTGTATTCGGCGGTGCGACACTTACACAGGCAGGCACCTATTACGACACCATCCCTACAGCAGCATGCGATAGTATAGTGACGCTGACTTTAAGTATCAGAGGGCCGCTATATGATTCAGTGGTACAAAATATATGTCCGGGACAAAGCGTGACCGTCGGTATACATTCATATGGCACCGCCGGCATTTATTATGACACCATTCCTACCGCAGGCTGCGACAGTATACATGTATTGAATCTGACGGTGGGCAGTTTCACTTATGGGGCTGTTTCTCAGGTCATATGTCCGGGACAAAGTTTTGTGTTTGGCAGTAATGTACTCACTCAGGCGGGTGTTTATTATGACAGTATCCCTACCGCTGCATGTGATAGTATCGTGGTCCTGACTTTGAGCATCAGGGGGCCGCTCTATGATTCCGTGACACAGATCATTTGTCCCGGTGCAGTAGTGACAGTAGGTGCCCACAACTACAGCACCGCAGGTATATACAGAGATACGATCCCGACGGCAGGATGCGACAGCATACATGTATTGAACCTGAGGATCGGGCCATATTTACAGGGTTTTGCCACTATCACTATCTGTCAGGGTCAGAGTGCTACGATCGGGTCGCACAGCTACTCTGTCAGTGGCAGCTATGCAGACACTGTGATAGTACCGGGTGGCTGTGACAGTATCATCACTACACAGCTCAATGTCATATCTCCTGCACCACAAACCGTAAATATTAACGGCATCTGCACAGTGGTGTACGGTGGTCAGCTGTATACATCTGATGCCACCATACTTGACACACTACATAGTGCTATGGGTTGCGACAGTATATTCAGGGCTACACAGATACATATTTCGCCTATGGTGGACAGTGTGATCAATCATTCCGCTTGTATCTACAGCGGCCAATCGTATGTGATAGCGGGGCAGACGCGCACTGCCCCGGGTGTATATTCAGATACAATACGGACTCTGCTTGGTGGCTGTGATAGTATTATTAGCAATACTCATCTGCAGGTCATTAGTCCGCTTCATACACATCAGCATGTAGATAGCTGCTACTCGGCTACTATCGGTGGCGTAACTTATACGAAAGACACCGTCATCAGAGATACGATTCTGTCCAGCTGCGGTCTGGATAGTATCATATGGGTAGACTCTGTACACCTTTACAAACCTTCCATCATCGTCATTTCTTCTACGCAGCTTCCGGTAGTATCCGGCAATCCTGTCAAGCTCAGTATCAGCCCTACGGGAAATTATTATAACATCCTTTGGTCACCGGATTCAGCCATATCAAATATTTATTCAGCCTCTACCATTGTGTCTCCTTCAGAGAATACGATCTACTATGTGACCGCTGAAGATATTAATCACTGCCCTGTTTCTGCAGAGATCCTGATAACGGTGACAGGAGCTGACCTTCCGGACTTTTTAATACCGACGGCATTCTCGCCAAACGGCGACAATCTCAATGATATTTATCGCCCGATATTGAAAAATGGCTTGGTAGAGGTACTTTCATTTCAGATATATGACCGCTGGGGACAAATGGTTTATGACTATGAGGGCTCAGGCACAATAGGTTGGGATGGAACTTATAAAAACCTTAAACAACCGATAGGAGTATATATCTATTACATAACCGTAAAGGGATCTATCGGCAATGTGTTAAAACAAAGCGGTAATGTGACCCTGATACGGTAAACAATGCATCAGTTCTAAACTTAAGGCATATTATATTCATACCAAGCATGGTGGAATATTAAAAAACAAAAATGTATATTGTTTGGAAATTTGGCCATCCATCGATAAAACATTAAGCGTTGAAAGTAAATTCACTTTTTTTTAAAACAATTTTGCTGATCGCCCTGGTTTGTAATGCAGCAGCCAGCTTCGCAAGTCTCACAATAGACTCAGTGCGTACCACACCCAGTACATGTGCCAATAACGGTACGATCACGGTATATGCTCATAGTACGGGTACAATGCTGTACACTATCACCAGCGGTCCTTTGACACGCCCCCAACAAAGCCCTGATCAATTCGTGAATTTGCTATCAGGCACTTATCAGGTGATGGTGACGGACAATCTCCACGATACCTCACGTGTAGCTGCTATAGTGACGGGGAGTTATACATCGCCCAATTTCACTCCCACCTTTACCAGCCCTCAATGCGCAGGTACTGCCACGGGTGTCATATCAGGTGCTGCACACACAGGTATGCCGCCATTCTCATGGGTGCTGACCAATTTAACTACTAATCAAACTACTACTCAGGCATCTGATACTTTCTCCAATCTGACCTCGGGCAATTACAGCATCAGACAAATTGATTCATGCGGAAACTATGCTACCTATTCGGGTACACTCACAGATCCTAATGATTCATTTGGGATATTAACGATCACTAACCGCATCTTCAATTGCGATTCGGTCAACCTCAATATCGTATTGTTTGTGATCAATTCCTATTATTCCAAGCCATATACCATCAAGGTACAGACACATAACGGGACCTACCAGCACACGATCACCAATATCGTTTACAGCGGTTCAAATCCTTTGATAAATGAAAATGTAGGCGGGGTAAGTTATGGAGACTCTATCAATATCACCATTACAGATGCTTGCGGGCGAAGTATACACAGAGCCAACACGGTTTCTGATTTTAATATAGCTGAAAATTTCAGTTCGATATCAGATTCATGTCATGTGAAGTTCATAGCAGATTTTTATGTGACCGGAGATACCGCTCAGCGTAATGTGAACACCACCTATATGCCCGAGCCTGTCACTGTGGTGGTCAAAAGTGTCACAACAGGTGCGGTCCTCGATTCTACGGTGACCAATGATGCGATCAATCATTATACTCCATTCGGATATTCAGCTGCTATGATGGCAGGCCAAACATATAAGGTAACAGTCACAGACGGGTGCGGGCATACATATACCAGTAATATCCTGTGGCCTAATGCACCCACACCTTTGACCACAAAAAGCATAATAGGTGTGACCTGTATGGATTCGACGGCCTGTATGCAGATCTACTGGCAAAACACCTTCTTTTCCTTACCTGCCGTTACGTTGCTCTCCGGGCCTAACCATATCAGCAGCACGAAGCCCTTTTTTGTGTATTATGACTCCATCATTTATCCCCAGACGCATATAGCTAATAGCGGGACTAATGGCTACTTCGTTCAGCTAACCAATCTGGCCGCCGGTACATATCATTATCGTGTTTCAGATTCATGCGGCAATACGATCACCGACAGTTTTACGATCACACGACAAAATTTGAACAATGACCATTTCAAGTTTTCTTATATCAAGGGATGTCCGGGTCAGAATACGATCATTTTTGGCAATGATTATTTCTCCTCGGCCATTTTGACCCAATCAAGTGGTACGACTGGTATGACTTCACCGACTGATACGATCCATAGTCTTAATGCAGGTACATACGAGCTAACACTACAATATATCCAGACCACATACTCCATTCCGGTCAATCATAATACTTCCTGTCAGATCATACGAGATACCATCACTATCCCGCCATATCAGTCTCCTCAGATATCAGTAGTCAGTCAGGCAAAATGTCATGGTGCAGTTCAGGTGGTGATGCAGCCTGATAGCACCACAGGGGTACCGCCTTATAAATATCAGATACTGAGCGGCCCTCAGACCACAGGTGTGCAGTCGTCCAATTACTTTTCGCTGACTCTGCCCGGCTCGTATGTGGTGCGTGTCACAGATTCATGCGGATTTGCTGGTACCTATACCTTCACGGTCGATACTACTTCATTCACTCCTGCATCTAATACTGGATCTTCATGCGCTGGAAATAGTGCTACTCTTATTTGTCAGTATTCACCGTATGTCACCTATATCTGGCATCTGCCTTCCGGGGGCACTTATACCGGAGACTCGCTCTATCTAAGTCCTGTGACAATCTCCGAATATGGTACTTACCATATCACTAAAATAGTGAGTGTAAATGGGTGCCGGGATACTTTCTTTAGTACATATATATTTTCCGGTACGGGTGTCTCTTCACGATCTGCAAGTATCTGCCCGGGTCAAAGCTACCTTTTCGGAGGAATATCGCGCACACAGGCGGGAGTATATTATGATACGATACCTGCAAACCCATGTGACAGTATAGTGACATTGACACTGACCATCAGGGGGGCGGTCTATGATTCGGTGGCACAAAATATTTGTCCCGGCCAAAGTGTAACAGTCGGTACACATACTTATACGACCACCGGTATCTTCAGAGATACTTTTGTGACTTCTGGTTGCGATAGTATCCATATCCTGAATCTGCATATTGGCAGCTATAGATATGGTGCCATCGCTTCGACCATATGCCCCGGGCAGAGTGTATTATTCGGAGGTATCTCGCGCACTACGGCCGGATCTTACCATGATACTATAGCAACATCAGGCTGCGATAGTATAGTGACATTGACACTGACCATCAGGGGGCCGGTCTATGATTCGGTAGCTCAAAGTATCTGTACCGGACAAAGTGTAACCGTCGGGACTCATACATATTCCACCACCGGAATATATCGAGATACGTTCGTGACCGCAGGTTGCGACAGCATTCATATACTTAACCTGCAGGTGAGCGGATTTAAACATGGAGCTGTGGCTCAAACCATCTGTCAGGGACAGAGCATCCTATTCGGAGGAATAACGAGATCGCTAACCGGCGCATATTATGATACGATCCCTACATCGGGCTGCGATAGTATAGTAACACTTACACTGACGGTCTGGGGGCCTGCGTATGACTCGGTATCGCAAAGTATATGTCCCGGACAAAGTGTGACAGTGGGTCCGCATACATATACAACAGCCGGTATTTACAGAGATACTTTTGTGACGGCCAATTGCGATAGTATCCATATACTGAATCTTCAGGTCAACAGCTACACTCATGGCGCTACAGCACAAACCATCTGTCAGGGGCAGAGTGTAGTATTCGGAGGTATAACCCGGTCTCAGGCAGGATTGTATTATGATACTATCCCGACTGCAGGCTGTGATAGTATTATAACCTTGACCCTCACGGTGCAAGGCCCCGTCATTGACTCGGTTTACCAAAGTATATGTACGGGACAGAGTGTAACAGTCGGTACACATACATATACCACTACAGGTATTTACAGAGATACTTTTGCGACAGCAAACTGCGACAGCATTCATATTCTGAATCTTCAGGTCAGCGGCTTCAAGCATGGCGCTGTGTCACAAACTATATGTACGGGGCAGGGCTATGTATTCGGAACGAACACGCTCACACAGTCAGGCACCTATTATGATACGATCTCTACTGCAGGCTGTGATAGTATTGTGACACTGGCACTGACTGTCCACGGTCCGGCCATTGATTGCGTATTACAAAATATATGCAGCGGACAGAGTGTGACGGTCGGTTCACACACATATTCTACTACTGGCATCTATCGCGACACTTTCACTACGGTCTACTGCGACAGTATTCATATCCTCAATCTGCAGGTCAACAACTATATATATGGCTCCGTTTCGCAGAGCATCTGTCAGGGACAGAGTATTCTGTTTGGTGCTGTGTCGCTCAGTCAGGCGGGGGTATATTATGATACGATCCCTACAGTGCTATGCGATAGCATCATAACCCTCACACTGAGTATCACTGCGCCTTCATATGATTCCGTTTCCCAAAGCATCTGCCCGGGGCAGAGTGTCATAGTAGGCACACATACCTATTCGGCCACAGGTATATACAGAGACACTTTTGTGACGGCAAACTGCGACAGCATCCATATTTTAAATCTACAGATGGGCAGCTTTGGTCGTGGCTCTATTTCGCAAAACATCTGTCAGGGTCAGAACTTTAGTTTCGGCAGTATTACACTTACTCAGGCAGGAGTATATTATGATACGATCCCTACATCGGGCTGCGATAGTATCGTGACACTTACGCTGACCAGCACTGCGCCAGCTTATGATTCGACATCGACCAGTATCTGTGCCGGACAAAGCGTGACTGTGGGTACACACACATACAGCACGCCGGGCATATATAGAGATACATTCACCACAGCCAATTGTGACAGTATTCATGTGTTGAATCTACATGTAGGAAACTTTAGTCATGGTGCCTTCTCGCATACAATGTGTCAGGGCCAAAATTTTGTATTCGGAACTCAGGTGCTGACTCAGGCGGGAGTTTATCAAGATACCATTGCTACCGCCTCCTGCGATAGTATAGTGACTTTGACTCTAAGATTGTCATTTCCGGTCTATGACTCAGTAGCACAGAGTATCTGTCAGGGACAGAATGTGACCATCGGCTCACATATTTACACACAGGCTGGTAGCTATATTGATACACTAGCGGGCGTTAGTGGCTGTGATAGCATACGTACACTTCATTTGACAGTATTGCCATCCATCACTCCTTCAGTTAGTATCATTGTGAGTCGCGGCCCGGTAGTAGGAGGTATGCAGATAGATACTTTCACTGCCAGTTATACAGATTGCACGGATCCATATTACAGTTGGTATATAAATATCAGACCCTTGGGTATACATAGTCCTGTGGCTGTCGTGTCATATCCGGAGGGTGAGCAGGATAGTATCCTGTGCAGAATAGATTGTAATAATGAATGCCCGGCTGTGACACACAGTTTCAGCAATAGTTTCTTCACCGGTATTTCAGATCAGATATCATTCATACAGGGTGTCAATATCTATCCGAATCCTACACAGGGCACATTTAATATGGATATCAATGCACTCTCGATCACGAACAGAGATGCTCAGGTATCTGTCATAGATATGGTAGGCCAGACCGTGCTGATCAGGCCATTGATACTTCATTCGGGAGATAACAGGGAACTGATCTCACTGACAGGTGCTGTATCGGGAGTCTATATAGTTCAGCTCACTGTAGATGGAAGGTCTCTGTATTACAGACTTGTATTGAATAAGTAAAAGGGAATATCTCTAAAGGAAATGATATCAGACTGATATGGCAAAATGCCAGTGTCGGCCTAACAAACTGTAATCAGAATGTAAGAAATAAATGTAAAAGAGTTTATTACTGTTGCGTCAGATACTGGTTTGGTGTTTTGACGAATTCTTCCTTGCAGCCCGTGCCGCAGAATCCATATATCTTGCTTTGATAGATAGCAGTATCTGCTACTTCGCCTTGCTTGAGGGTCATTCCACAGACAGGGTCAGATTTTATCGCAAGTGAAGTGACCGCGATATCAATCGTTTTTTTCGGGGCTGGTGCCATGCTTTTGCTCTCACCTTTGAAAAGATTATCACAGCCACTGAGACTGATACCGATCAAAACAAATATTGCAATTTGTGTGAGCTTCATATGCTGGAATTTTATAGGTCAAAGTTAGAATAAAATGATTGGGATTAAAATGAAAAAGCCCTGAATCTTTACACTCAGGGCTTTTTCATTTATGTCTTATCTCTAAGATCCTAGAGTCTCTTCAGATATACGTCTTTGACCTGTGTAGAGCCACGAGTCAGTTTGACTGCAAAGGTTTGTTTGTCGAGTATTTTTCCTACTGCAGGATACTGCAGGAATCTTTTCATCAATACTTTTTTCAATTCAGGATCTTTGATCAGGTTGATGTTTTTTGATATGATCTGGCACTGGTCAGAGATCTGGTCTTTGATCAGTTTGTAATAGTCCACCAGCATCTGCTCGTCCTTAGCCACAGGTTTGTATTGATTGGTTTCCGGATCCATTTCTATTCCTACGTTAGGCTGTTGTTTTGCCCAGTCATCAAATTGCATTTTGACATCTTTCAGAGGGAGCAAGACTTTCATATTTGCATCGATCGCTTTCGCCAGATTAACCTGATCGCTTTCGGTGAATAAAAGTTTAGCACTATCAAGATCTAATGCCATGAACTTGTCATAAGCATAGTATTTTTTTGCCTGGTTGAGATTGCCGGCCTTATCATAGATCCTGGCAGCCAGTCCGTAGTTCATCACGTTTACATTCTCAGTGGCGAGTTTTTCGATACCATCAGTATTGGCTGTCTTAGTATAGCTTTCCACCATTTTGATGTAGATGTTTTGAGCCTCGCTCTCCTGACCCAAACTGTAGAATTTGTCCGCACATTTGCGCATACCGTCAGTCACCTCGCCTGCAGAGTATGCATCGTATGCTTTCGCATATTGTTTTGACTCCCATGCCAGATCACCGGCTTTCTTGAATAGGCCTGCTCTTTTGTACAGGTCAAATGCAGGTGTCATTCCATCAGCGCCTTTCTTTTCGTAGTCGCGTGCGATCTTGATCACAGATGGAGTGTCGGTACCTCTGAAATAATAATCTATTGCTTTAGGATAGAATTTTTCTCCGCGCTCATAAAATTTATCACCTATGCTTGCCGCACCTTCTTTTGCTTTGCCGGCTTTGCCGTAATCTTTCATGGCTTTGTCCAGTAGCTTATTTTCCTGTTTGGCATCGCCCATGGCCTGCTCTACATAAGCCGCGGCTACTTTGCCATAGCCCTCCGCTTTTTCTACTTTGTCGCACTGTCCGTATTTGGTTTCAGCTTGAGTTAATTCTCCATTTTCTAAAAATGCATCACCGAGTATCACATACATTTCTCTTTTCAGACCACCCTTTTGGAGCAGCTCGGTAGCTTTTTGAATTTCTTCATTTTTCTTGGCCTGATCTTTTTGTTTGAAGGCGCCTTTGAGTTTTTCTTTGCCTTTTTCTATGTCCTTGTTTTGTGCAGAAAGCTGAACTGATGCAAGAAGTATAAGACAACAACACCATATCGAAGTAAACTTGATATTCATACCTGTTAAATTTAATGTACCAATCTAAAGAGATTATTTATAAAACATAAAATTTACGCTCAAAAAAATTAAAATAGCTTATAAAACTGTCTGTGTACCGAAAAGACAACGGTTTTAAAAGTGATTTTGGGGGCTGGTTTATGGGGAAAATGAAGGTTTTGACCTACATACTCCTTCTGTATTGACCTCCTACTTCATACAGTGCATTGGAGATCTGACCCAGAGAGCAGTATTTGACACTCTCCATCAGTTCAGCGAAAAGATTGCCATTGTTTACTGCCACATGCTGAAGCTTTTTCAGCGCTGCTGCTGCCTCGGTATGACGTTTTTTAAAGTCATTCAATGCATCGATCTGATACTCCTTTTCCTCGGTGGTAGAGCGGATCACCTCGCCGGGTATGATGGTCGGAGACCCGTTTTTGCTCAGGAAAGTATTGACCCCCACTATCGGAAATTCTCCGGTGTGCTTCTGATGCTCATAGTAGAGCGATTCTTCCTGTATCTTATTGCGCTGATACATACGCTCCATGGCACCGAGCACACCGCCACGGTCTGTCAGTCGTTTGAATTCGGTCAACACAGCTTCCTCGACCAGATCGGTCAGTTCCTCTATTAAAAATGAACCTTGATTAGGGTTTTCGTTTTTGGCAGTACCCAGTTCACGGTTGATGATAAGCTGTATAGCCATAGCGCGGCGTACACTCTCCTCCGTAGGCGTAGTGATAGCCTCATCGTAGGCATTGGTGTGAAGCGAATTGCAGTTGTCGTAAATAGCATAAAGCGCCTGCAGCGTAGTACGTATATCGTTGAAGTCTATCTCCTGCGCATGGAGGCTGCGGCCTGATGTCTGGATATGATATTTCAGCTTTTGTGAGCGGTCGTTGCCTTTGTATTTATACTTAATGGCCTTGGCCCAGATACGGCGGGCCACACGGCCTATCACCGAATACTCAGGATCCATACCATTGCTAAAGAAGAAGGAAAGGTTTGGCGCGAAATCATCGATATGCATGCCCCTGCTCAGGTAATATTCCACATAGGTGAAACCGTTTGAGAGTGTGAATGCTAGCTGTGTGATGGGGTTGGCACCTGCTTCTGCAATGTGATAGCCAGAGATGGATACGGAGTAGAAATTACGTACCTTATTATGGATAAAATATTCTTGTACGTCGCCCATCATCTTGAGCGCAAATTCGGTCGAAAAGATGCAGGTATTTTGCGCCTGATCTTCTTTCAGAATATCTGCCTGCACGGTACCGCGTGCAGATGCCACCGCCTTGGCTCTGATCTGCTCGTACACATCCGCAGGCAAAACTTTATCACCCGATAAGCCCAGAAGCATCAGCCCCAGGCCGTCATTACCGGTCGGCAAAGCTCCGCTATAGGAAGGAGGTCTATTACCTTTGAATATTTCCTTTAGCTTGGCAGCTACTTCTTTCTCTAGCCCTTTTTCTTTGATATACTTTTCGCATTCCTGATCTACCGCAGCATTCATAAAGAATGCCAGAATAATAGGTGCGGGGCCGTTGATGGTCATGGACACCGATGTCTTGGGATTGCAGAGGTCGAAACCGCTATAGAGTTTTTTTGCATCATCAACGGTGGCTATACTCACGCCGCTATTGCCTATCTTACCATAGATATCGGGGCGGTGATCAGGGTCCTCGCCATAGAGCGTGACCGAGTCAAAAGCCGTAGAGAGCCTGATAGCAGGCTGACCGAGAGATACATAGTGAAAACGCTTGTTAGTGCGCTCAGGGCCACCCTCGCCGGCGAACATACGTGTAGGGTCTTCACCATCACGCTTCAGCGGAAACACACCCGCTGTATAAGGAAACTCGCCCGGTACATTCTCCTGTAGCTGCCACTGGAGAATATCGCCCCAGTCGTTATAACGAGGCAGATACACTTTTTTGATGCTGGTGCCGGATAGACTTTTATATGTCAGGGGAAGTTGTACTACTTTATCCCTTACACCAAAGGCGAAAGTCTCGGCAGCATATTTTTCTTTGATGGCTTTCCAGTTATCCAATAGCGCCTTGCAGTCAGGATGAAGCCTGAGTTCTATTTCTTTATACTTCTGTTTGAGTTCTGCGAGCATATCTGAGAATGAGACCTCTAAATTAGATTAAAACGGGAAATGATGTAAAGAAAATAGGCTTAAAGTATTTTCATTAGCGATCTAAAGCCGTTTTCTTATAATACGGGATTTCTCTTGAAATGCACCACTCCTAATATCTGTATCTCACTATTGTCCGGTAGTATTTTGTAATAGATTCCATAGGGGAATCTTTTGATCACACAGCGTCTTATTCCTTTATAAATTTCTTCATAGCTAAAAGGGTTTTTCAGAATAAACTGTACCGATTCATTTACAGAATCATAAAACATGTCTCCTAAGCTAGTTTGTCGTATTTCATACCAGATATAGGCTGTATCAATATCAATCTCAGCCTCTGATGATACAGGTATACTGAACTTCATTTTACCTTTTGTATTTTGACTGAATCTCTGACCAAGGTTTAAATGTGGTCTTTCCGGAATTGATCTTTTCTATTCTTTCGTTCAAGATCATTTTATGGTCTGCCGATATTGTATTCAATGAGTTTTCAATGGCAATATCATCCCACAAATCCTGTATTATTTTGATCTTGTCTTTGGTCGGCAATTTATGAAGTTCTGATATTTGCGATTTGGTCATATACTTTCCTTTCATGTAAATTTACTTATTCTCCTCCATTCTTGAAAGTGCCTTTTATATATTTGTATAATATACCCGATACAAATGAAAGCATGCTTACTTAGTTTATTGGCTACTTTATTCTTAATTGAAGGTTGCACTACTGCCTATGTACAGCTTTATAAAACAGCCTCTACAAATACTATAAATAAGGATGGTATTTACGTTTATGAAAACGACACACTTGGTATAGATTATAGATTTTGGGATGATGGGGGCATTGTGGAATTCAGAATTAGAAATAAATCGGATAAGCCGCTTTATCTTGATTTGAAAAAATGTACCTTTATTACTAAAGATTCGAGATATGAATATTGGGTTGACAAAACTATGACTGGAATTAAATTTAAGTCGTACTCGAAAATTAATAAGTCAGATTTTCCAAATAGCATAGGGTTTAGTTCTATTGCCGCCATGAATGTCTCACAAACAAAACAAGAGAGGGTAATTTTCATGCCCCCCAAAACCTACATTGTTAAAACCACGTATCCAATAGTCAGAGATTATATTTATATTGATAAGAGAAATACGGATTTCACAAAAAGAGTTGAGACCAGAAATGATAATCCTAAAAAGCAAACCAGTGTCTACTCAAAAAATTTTCAGAAGGAAAATAGCTTGGTGCATTTCAGAAATTTTTTGACATTTTCTTTCAAAGAAGATTTTTCAACGGAGTTTTATACAGACAATGAATTCTATGTGTCAGAAATGGACGAAATGGACGAAAGACATTTTTCACAAACAGTAAGGAGCAAGAATGGAGATCCAATAGATACCTGTAAATATGAAAAGAGTGTGGATTTTTATAAAAAAAGTAATGTAGGTATATATAGCGGTATCTATTAACAGTTGTCAGAACTGTATTTTCTTCATCACCCTCTGTATCACTACCTGCTCGAAACCTTTGCTCATCAGAAAGCGCATCAGTTTTATTTTGTGATCCTGCAGCGATTTTGATTTGATGGAAGTGGTTTTTTTTTCTGCCAGTTTTAGTGCAGTGGCATAGTACTCTTCCTGATCTATTTCCTGTAGCAGATCTTTGTACTGGCTGTCTTTGATACCCTTAGATGATAAGGCTGCTTTGATCTTGGCTGCGCCCCATTTTTTCTTGGTGAAGTGGCTGTCTATAAAGGTTTTGATGTATCTTTTTTCACTAAGGAATCCTGACTTTTCAAGTTGCTCCATATAGCCTGTCACCTGATCTTTCGGGATCTTGAGTGCATAACATTTCTTTGCTACATCATACTTGCAGCGCTCCGCATATTCGCAGAAGTGGCAGAGTTTTTCATATAGCAGTTTGTCTAGCATGTAATCGGGTTGTCAGTAAATACAGTAGCAATAAATGAAGGTAAGCAAATACTTTTAGTACCGACATCTGACAATAAACAACCGGCAAGCGGAGATTTAGTCGAATTTTCTCTTGATGAACCACACATTATTCAATGTGAAGCCGAAGTTGAAGCGGTAGTAGTTTTCGGAGATAAGGCCTGAGATGCCCGGAGTACGAGCGCCTATATCAGCCGAAAAATGAAAGTGTGCTGCTTCGCGATAGATTGGATTGATCAGTATCGGTACGCTCACACCAAATGTAGCACCATATTCGGAAAGATGAGTGCCTGCCGCATCCGCAGAGGCGCGATAGATGAGTTCGCTCTTGCCATAGTAACCACCGACCTTATATTGAATACGGGAGAAAAATTTCTTTGAATCATAATCAGGTACGATACCTGCGCCTATCATGGCCCTCCAGCTATTTCCGAAGCTCCAGTTGTCGCCGGGAGGCAATGCACTCTGGTAATTAGAGAACTGGCTCCAGCCTGAGTATTTGAAATCTGCACCGACCAGCCACCAGTTCTCATTACCGATCGTGAAACCGGTAGAGAAGTTAAATGGCAAGGTGATTTTACCGATCTTGTCAGCATAGTTCAGCGGTGTATCTATCACCACCTGCGGGTCTGTGCCGGTGTATCTCTGCCACATGCTTGATACGCGGGTGTTGAGCTTCACATTGGTAGTACCCTGTGCACCTATGGTAAAGAATACATCGCTTTTCAGTGCATTCTGAGGAGTTTTTTTGAGTATCCTTTTTCTGTATTGCAGACCGATATTGTAGATGAATCCATTGACGCGAGTCGTGCTGAGATTCTGAATATTGTATGCCTGTATCGAATCCGAGAATACATATCCTCTGCTGTAATTCACATTGCCGAATAGATATCCCGCATTGATACCGATAGAGAAATCTTTGATCTTGTATGCTGTGCCGAGATAGACCTGATATAATGAACCCTTGCCGCTATAGACCTGATTTGTATCCCCCTGAGAGTTGGTGAAATTATAATTCACAAAGCTAAATGGAAGCAAACCGAAGCTCATGCCCCACTTGCCTCTAATGAGAGGGATACCGATCGCCACATGGCTTACGGAGCCATTCACACCATTATAAACGGAATCTTTGGTATTGATCGTGCCGGCATCAGTATTCGCCCCTACCTCAAATGTGGTCAGGCCCAGATCAGCATAGGATGCAGGATTAGCATGATTGATGTGAAACGAACTGGAATAGCCCGCAGAAATATCGCCCATGGCTCTGGTGGCAGACATGATATCTAGTGGCATATATCCCAGACCAAAACGGGAATAAGGAGAAAATGCCTGAGCATGCAGGCTGCTCCCGGACATGATCATCAAAAAAAGTAATCCCGTAAAATATCTATGCATGGTGTAATAAAATATAATTCAATCCCTCCAATACCATATCGGGGCGGGCAAAGATGTCATTTTTCAGGTTCTTTACCAAAAAACTCATATCACCCCCTGTCACAGCTACCCGAAGGCCGCTATAACGATGCTTATATTGTTCTATTGTGCCATCTATTTCCTGCAGTACGCCATTTAACACACCGCTTAGTATGGAATCTTCAGAATTTCTGCCGGTCAGCCCCTCGTAAACCTTGTGCTGATGGGCTGTCCAGTCAATAAGAGGCAGCCTGGCGGTATAGTGATTCAATGCCTTAAAGCGCATCGTGATACCGGGTGATATGGCCCCGCCGATGAAACAACCCTGCTCGGAAAAATTATAGGTGATACAGGAGCCGGCGCCTATGACCAGAGCCGGTGCGCCCAAAAAGATCCTGTCTGCAGCCACTGCCAGCATGATCCTGTCTGCACCGAGTGTCTCGGGTGTCTGATAGAGATTTCGGATCGGCAGTTCGGTGTGCGGAGAGAGGATGACAGAAGAAATGTTAAATTTCCTAAGCAGGTCGACCACCTCGGCATTATCTGCTACCGATGCGATGATAGATCGTGTGATGTGGGTGCAATTTTCTGATACAGCAGTCGATAGGTCCTGCATTCCACAGCCCTGCCCGATCATTTTTTCACCATCAAAAATGGCAAACTTCATGGCAGTGTTTCCTATGTCTATGGTCAGATGCATATTCAAACAAAAATAGATTTTATTCGCTTACAATGTCAGCAGGGGCGTTTTCGTTCATAATCTGGTATATCATTATCAACGGCTTTACTAATTTTACAGCATGTACAATCGAGGTCCTAATATCGATACCCGCAGTGTAGTATTCAATCTGATAGCAATAAATGTCTTCATTTACGGAGTCACATCACTGCTGCCGGGCATCTTTCCATCCACGCTATATGACAGAGTGATCAGTCCTGCGCTCATGTTTCTGGGGGTGCATTATCCCACCTCAGAATTTTTCAGGCCGTTTCAGATAGTAACGCACATGTTCATGCACGAGGGTATCGGGCATATCTTCTTCAATATGGTTGCCCTGTATATATTCGGTAGCATGCTGGAGCGGTTCTGGGGGCAAAGGCGATTTCTGGAATTTTATCTGATGACTGGTCTTGGAGCTACGATATTGGATTTTGGTATCAAGGCACTGCAGATATATAACATAGCGGGAACCTTCGTTCCGCCGATGAATATGGTGTACTCCAGTCAGCAGCTTTTCTCCCTGGTCAACGCTACGGCGGTAGGTGCATCGGGAGCCATATTCGGATTGCAGGCGGCCTTTATGATGTATTTTCCCAATACGGAACTGATGCTGATGTTCATACCCGTACCGATCAAGGCCAAATATCTCCTGGGAGCTATGTTTTTTGGTGAAGTGGTATTTGGCTTCGCTAACAATCCATCAGATACCACAGGGCATTTCGCACATATCGGAGGAGCATTGACCGGATATATCATAGTAAAGATCTGGAATCGCAACAGAACTTTTTTATTTTGAGAATGCTATTGCGAAACGATAAAACCATAAACGACAAAGATGTTCAGATCCATTTGGGAAGATATAAGCTATCAGTTCAGACGCGGCAATATCGTGATGATATTGATCTGTATCTGTATTGTATTTTTTTTAGTGTTTGAAACCTTGCATCTTGGATTTTGGTCTGCCAAAAAGGATGTCTGGTATTATGTCAATATATATGACAGGTTTGCTCTGCCATTGAGCTTCGGCAGCCTGCTGTGGCAGCCCTGGTCACTCATTACGTTCATGTTCATGCATGCGGGCCTCTCGCATATCGTTTTCAATATGCTATGTCTGTATTGGTTTGGTGAGATATATGAATTGTATATGCGGGAGAAGCGATTGCTCGCTATTTTTATTTTCGGTAGCCTGACGGGAGGCATCCTGACCATGTGCATCAGCCATCTGCTGCCAGTACTTGCTACGAGTATAAATAACGGACATCTGGTGGGCGCATCTGCGGGTATTTTTGCAGTTATATTTGCTGCCACAGCACTCAATCCCGAGCACCGGGTGAATATCTGGCTGATCGGTGAGGTGGCTATCAAATATGTGGCCCTCGTATGTTTTCTGATCAGTTATGTGACCATAGCAGGCGGCAATGCAGGTGGTATGATCTCGCATATAGGCGGTGCAGCTTTTGGCTATCTGTATATCATATCTCTGCGGGCAGGGACAGACTGGTTTACTTTTTTAGATAAGATTGCAGGTTTGTTTAAACCCAAAAGCAAGCTCAAAGCCACTTATGTCAATACCGCAAACAGAAAGGATTCTCCATCTGACAGCGAACAAAAGAAACTGGACCTGATACTCGACAAAATAGCTAAATCAGGCTATAACAGCCTTTCGAAAGAGGAAAAGGATTTTCTCTTTAAGTTCAGTAATAAATAGTGAACAGAAGCGGACATTAGTCTTTAGCTACTGCCTCAGCCATGAATATATAGTCCTCACAGGCAGCTCTGGCCATACCGCTACTGGTAGCGGTTTTGTATATCACAATGACAGTGCCGTCATAGAAACCTATGATAGAGCCGATCTGAGTTCTATTAGGAGAATATTTATGTGCGAACAAGACAACTTTCCCCACCAGCTTCTTAACATTCTCCATGATCAGAGTTGGACCCTGCATTTTGTTTTGTGCTTTATAAAATTTAGCATCCTTCAGCGGGATCACGATCTCTGTGATCTTAATACTTTTTTTGAAAGTGGCCACCGTGCTGGCGAAGCACTTATCATTAATACTAAGTGTCTCGAATAGCTCATCCTGAGTGAGTATAGGCGGGGCAAGACTCACTGTGGCCAGCTGCGCTGCGGTATAGGCCGGCAGCATTTTAGCTGCCTCTGTAGCAGTGGCAAAGACATTAGGCTTCGTCCATCTCCACGGCCAGCTGTATCTCTCATCGAGTATGCAGCTGATGGTCTCATCCAGTTTTGAATGAAGATCGGCGGGTGCTACCACCACATTGTCAAAGACCGCGATCCAACGGAAGTCTTTTTTATTATAAATGGCACAGGAGATATTGGCTGACTGAGCCTCGAGGGCAGAGCTGGCCAATGGCGACATACTGGTATATGGTATGGAAACCCCGCTGCCGTGATCAATGGTATAAGCATTGAGGGTTTCACCGTTTTTAATATTGATGAATTCAACATCTGAACCCGAAACGGCCACAAGGATATCGCCGGCTCCCCAATAGATGCCTCGTGCATCTTTTTTGACCTGTATGGTATTGACCAGCTGAGGCTCGTTACTAATACTCCATATCAGCACGATACCTTTGGCTGTGAGACAGGCACCGCTTCCGCCATCGGGAGAGAATGCCCACTGTCTGGCATCGGGGAGATCGTATTTAGCCTTGATGGGTGATGTATCGATGCTGCATAGCAGTTCTGCATTGTCATATATTTGAATACCGGCGCCGATCACTGCCAGTCTGTTTTTTTTGCCTGAGGCCCAGAGGAGATCGTTGATGGTTTTGGTCTTGTGTGTTTTGATCAGAGTGCCGTTTTCAAAACTATAAAAAGAAAGCCCTCCCATATCCATAGCGATCAGTGTCTCATCAGAGCTCACTGCTGCATGTTCGTTCGAACCCACGGTGAGAGCGTATCTCAGATCACCCGTTTTGGCATTGATGGTATAGAACTGACGATTGCTGGCGCCATATATCCATTTGCCATCGGGGCTCCACTTTGTCCATTTCATAGGGTGCAGTTCTGCTTCGTCGTCACTACCATTTTTCGTTTTGTAGAGGGATTTGTCCCAGCTTTCTGCGAACCACTGCATCTCATCTTCGTCAAAATCCTTCAGCAGGCATTTGCCACCGGGCACATTATCCTTGCCATAGTGACAGGAAACAGTGATCATCTTATTGTCAGGCGAGAGAGCCCATGCGGCTGGTCTTGAGTACCCATCTGTCACACCTGCGTATGCGATATTTTTAAAATCAGGAGAGAAAGCCTGATATACTCCTACAGCATTTGTGTTTTCGCTGATCCCCAGCAGGCTGCCATCTGCGCTCCACTGAATACAGTCAGCATAATCCGGCCACCCCAGACCTCCATCCACGTTGTGTGTACGGATGCATCTGCCGGATGCGACCTCCCAGACCATCAGGTCTCCGCCTGCTTCGTAGTCATCGCTCACCCAGCTACCAGTAGCAAAATATTTGCCGTCAGGACTCAGGCCGAAAGCCACCATCTCGCTTTTATGTCCATAGTTATGCTGCAGTCGCCATTTCGTTTTCTTTAGCAGGAGGTCTGATACCTTTTTGTGCAGGTCAACACCTTGTTTCTTTTCTATCTGCTGCAGGAGATCGCGCAGGGGCTGCAAGTCAGTAGCTGCCTTAAATGTAGACCAGTTGATCTTTTCTATCTGCTGTATAGCTGCGTCTGTATTGGTTTCCTTTTCTACTGATACTGATCTTGTGCTTTTGGCCTGAGGCTCGGTGCCCAGCATATTCAGAAAGTCCTGCAAAGTGATGACGGGTACTCCGAGTTCGGCGGCCTTCAGCTTTTTTTGAGGACCCATCTTTTCGCCGGCTACGAGGTAGTCGAGATTTTTTGTTACTCCACTTAAAAGTTTAGCGCCTGCAGCCACAGCGCGCATCTCCAGATCAGTTCTATCATATCCTTCAAATACGCCGGAGAATAGAATGGTTTTATTGCTTAATGCTTTCATGGTTGGGTTAGGTTTTATATTTTATACTTTGTTCTTTATGCCATGTGTGGTAAATATAAAAGATATCCTTTAGAGTCACGTATGAGGCGCAACAATGCTCTAAAGCGGAAAATTATTTTCTCTTTAAGTTCAGTAACAAGTAAATAAGCGGCGTGGATACAAAGTAGCTGTCGGGGGGCTCCTTTTTAAGGTAATGGCTAAGAAAAATCATGCTTTTGACACTTGAAATACTATTAACTTAGTATTTACTAAACAAAGCAAAATGGACACAACGCTATCTACCGCACGCTATCCCAAAGAAAAGAACAAAGTACTGAATACGGAGTTTCGCCCCAGCGAAAATTTTTATAAAAGCGATCAGATACTTCGCCACTATCTGGCTCATGAAGTGTCAAAAGAAGGACTCGCCTACATGCAGGACAAACTGGAGTATACCGGTGCCGAGGCTGCGGGCAAGATGAATGAACTCTCTCTGCAGGCAGATAAATATGGCCCGCAACTGGTCAAGCGCAATTTTTTTGGCGAGGATATAAATGAGATCAGTTTTCATCCTGCCTACTGGGAGCTCATGAGAACAGCCGTGAAGACCGAAATGTTTCGGGTGAAATGGGAGCCATCGCTTCGCAAAAAATTCATCAAAGAAACACATCGTTTGGGTTTTGCGGCGGGCTATCTCTATGCCATGAGTGAGAGCGGACAGTACTGCCCGCTATGCATGACCGATGGCGCTGCACGGTTGATAGATCTGTATTGCGATGAAGATGACAAAGCCCGCCTGCTGGCACGCATCTATACCGAAAACCCGGAAGAGCTTTTCACGGGGGCTATGTATCTGACCGAAAAGACAGGCGGTTCGGATGTGGGGGCCAATATCACCACAGCGACCTATAAGGAAGAAAAAAACTATCTGCTGAACGGCGAAAAGTGGTTCTGCAGTAATGCCAATGCGGATATCATTTTCGCGCTGGCACGTACAGATGAGGCCATCAAAGGTACCAAAGGTCTGTCGATATTTCTGGTAGAAAAAAATCTGCCAGATGGAGAAAGAAATCCCATCGATTTCATCAGGCTGAAAGAAAAACTCGGTGTGCGCAGTATGGCAAGTGCAGAGTGCATACTGACCGATACCGTCGGGAAACTGATAGGCAATGAATTTGAGGGATTCAAAGTGATGGTAGACATGGTGAACCTCTCTCGCCTGTATAATTCTGTGGCTGCACTGTCTAACTCACGGCGCGCTCTGATCGAGGCATATCAATATCTGAATACACGTCAGACTTTCGGCAAGACTGTGCTGGAACATGCGCTCATTCGCACCAAACTGACAGAGATCGGTGCGCTAAATGTGGCGAACTTCTATCTCGTATGGCGCGCGGTCAAAGCGCTGGACAATGCTGATAACGGCAATGAAAGAGAAGCACAGCTTTTCCGCATCATAAATCCGATGGCTAAAAAATGGTCCGCTGAAAAGGGAGTCTATATAGTTCGCGAAAGCATGGAGCTGATGGGTGGTATCGGTTATATCGAAGACGGTGTAATACCTAAACTCATGCGCGATATGATGGTGCTGCCGATATGGGAAGGTTCCGGCAATATCATCATCCTGGATATGCTGCGTGCCTTGTTTAAATCTGATGGGTTTAAAATGATATCCTCCGAGATCAGTGCAAGTGCGGCCAGGAGTCAGGTGTATGGCGCTTTTGTGAAAGAGGAGCTATCTAAGATCATCGCATTCGGCGAACAGCTCAGACAGCTGCCACAGGATGAGATGGAAGCTACCGCTCGTGTATTTTTCGAAAAGCTGACCTCACTATATCAGATATCGCTGCTCATAGATGCACTCGATGATGGCAGCAAAGGATGGGTTGAACCGGCATTGAAATATCTGACCACACATTATGGCGGTTCTGATCTGAAAGCTGTTAAGCCTCTGTCTGCAGAGGAAGTGGCAGGGCTGATCGGGTGGGAGTTTTAGCAGGGTAGTGCATTGTATATAAAAGCAAAATCCATTATCTTTACAATACAAAGGATGGGTCATGGGAAAATTGGAGAAAATACAGAACGAAATATCGTTACTTTCCGTAGAGGAAAGAGAGTTGATCGGCATTTTTTTAAGGGATAAGCAAAATTCAACTGAGCCAGATTACATAAAGGCATGGCAATTGGAATTGCAAAAACGTCTTGACGAAGTGCGGACCGGAAACGCAAATTTAGTTTCGGCAAAATCTGTGATCGCTGACCTGAGAAATAGAATAAGAACATGAGTCAAATTCATCCTTCAGAAGGCTTGAATTGTAGAATCTGCACTGTACTATGCTGGAATATCACCTGAACTTGCCGAGAAATATCTATACGATTTTGAACAAACACTTTCATTCATTGAAGCCATGCCAAAGGCATGGGCCCATTATTATTTGGATCTTAGAAAGCTGAATTTTAAGATATTTCCTTACTCTATTGTTTACGACTATTCCGCTTCAAACGATGAAGTGATCATTCTTGCCATTCAACACCAAAGCAGAAAACCCTTTTATTGGAAAGACAGGATTTGAAGTTAATTACTCTCCTTCTCCGACATTTGCTAAGCCAATTCGTCAAATTAAATCCAATAATTGTGGTGGGTTATGTAGCGCTGTTTCCCAATCTTCAAATGGTGGCGACACCACAAAATTGGGATCGCAATAAGACCGCAAATAGTCTGAAGCTCTACATTCTGCATATTTAGCATTTAACACCTTGCCCTTATCATCTAATTCTATGACATTGACATAAATGGCAAAAACCTGCTCAATTGCACTCGGCTCTTCACCGTAAAGACATAAATAATCTATACCCTTAAGATTATAGTGCTTACCGCTTGCCATAAAATAGGCAAATGTCCTTAAGGCCCCTGAAAATGAATGACTCAATTTCATGTGAAAATTTATTTTACCCTTCCTTCTCTGGTCTCATTTGCGGGAAGAAGAGTACTACCAGCATTGCCTTTCCAAATCATTCCATCAAACCCTTACCAATAGGGGATTTTGAGGTATTCGTTCCAAACACTTCCAAGCGGTTCCACTTGTTTTTTAGACTAAACATAGACTAACTTTGTGTCTCATTTGTAAACAAAATATCACTATGAAAACACATCTAAAAACAAGCCATTTATCTTTAAAAAACAAGGACGCAAAAGGCTTGTCTGCAATTTATGTAGAAATTTCAATCGCTGGTCAACAAAAAAGATTTAGCACTGGGGTAAAAATCAACCGTAAATTTTATCCAACCAAGAAATATGTCAAGGCTAATGATTTACGGAATATTTTAAAAGAGCCAGAATTTCAGAATGTCTCTGAAGTAGAAAGGAGGATTGACTCAATTATAGCTCAATGGCGAATAAAACATTCCAACCTACCTATTTCGATTACTGGAGTAGAGAGAGAGTATGTAGGTGAAACAACGGCTGACAGAAATATATTTGACTACTACAAAGAATTCCTATTAATAAAGAAAAATGGCAATCACAATACCTACTTAACACATTCCCGCACACACGATTTATTATTAGAATTTTCTGCCAAACATAAAATTTTCACTTTTGATGACCTTGACAATATCTTTTTCGACAAGTTTCGAAATTATCTGGAGAACAAGACAGGGGATAAAAACCCTAATGGTATGGCTCAATCAAGTGTTGCATCTCGATTTGAAAAACTAAGAGAATTTATGAGCTATTACTTTGTAGCAAAAAAACATTCAAATAC
>CAIXBT010000005.1 GCA_903917755.1 uncultured Bacteroidota bacterium | reverse complement strand
TACATCATCCAGCTGATCATGAAAATATAAATGGGTCCGATAGACTGCCATATTGAATTTCAAAGGCCGAAAATCATGGAAGTTCCTTTCAGCACTATCTATATAACTGAAATAAGCCGAGCTGTATGACCGATAATCGAAAATGTCGGACTGGACGATAAGTGAAGCCAGATAATTGCTGACCACAGGCAGGAAACGCCGCTCAATAGGGATATCTATAGCCGCCAGATAATGTTTGTCAAGGCTGCCGCTTTGATAGGCATCAATAACACGTGAATAAGCAATTATAGCCTGTACTGAATCGGATCGGTACATCTTGTCATGAAGCACCATGGGCATATATCTTGCTTCAGTTTTATCGTCATATTCTTTATGGAGATGAAGTTTGACGGTTGCGATCCGTTGCTGGTTCAGCCAATTGCTGACCATGGGTTCAAACATTGTACTGTTCATTGCTTTTCTGACACTTTCCCTGCCAGTATCTGCATATAGTTGTATCAATCCTGAACCACGTATCTGCTCGCACATTTTGGGCCAGTTTTCGAAGGCGTTTTTTTTGACCACTATAGGCTGTTTCATATTTCTTTTGATGAAACTTTCTATAAAATCGGCTCGATCTCTTTGCAATTGCATGTTGATAGCCTCTGAACCCTCTATTGAGCTATATGCGGTTATTTCTACAGAAGTGATGGCTCCATCAAAAACAGCAAGTAGTTCCTTCAGTTTTTTAAAATAAAAGCTATCCTGTTTAGTTGCGTTTTTTTCGAAGGGTATCTGAAACTCCTGATCAAAATCCGAAACTCCTTTCTGGATAGTACCTTCAGCCTTGCACCATTGTGGGTATATAGGCAGGTCCTTGAGGATGTCATGTTCTACTGTGACCGGGTAAGAGTATCTGCACTGCATTCCGTTTTGTATCAGAATGACATTGATCTGCATATCCTTTCGAGGTGCTGCGGGAGGGATAGAGCCAAGATAGCTAAGCAATTCATTGTTTTTGTATTTATCATTTCTGAAAATTTCGTCCCGATATTTCGGTGCTAGCATATATCCGTCGAAGACAGTAGAGGGATGCAGATTATTCGGTAGTTCGCATGAAAACTGGCTTTTGAAAACGAGGTCTATGGCCAATCCATCCTTAGGTCCGGTGAGCATATTCCTGACTACTTTCTCATCCTGATAATATTGATAAACAGAATCGTCATCTCTGACCAAGTATCTGGAAAAGATATTGGCGAGAAAATCATACTCGCCGTATGGTTTACATTTGGACTCCAGATGCTCTTTGACACCCCAGGTAGTATCAGAATATTTAAGACCATTGTGGGGTGGAGTATATGGTGCACAGCCAAATACTTGTGTGGCATAGATCACTCTTTTGTCCTGATACATCGATAGTGCTATCCCCGTATGGGTATAAGCGTTGTTTATCATATTGGCATAATGTGGAGGGCTATTCTTCCATTGCTGAAACAGGCCATTAGCCAATTGTGAATAGGTATAGATGGTTGTGGTCTTATTAGTGTGGATATCTGTGGCTGGCTGAAAAATGAACGTCATCAGGCAGTTTTCTCCGACTATCGGATGGTTGCCACGATAAAACTCCACTCTCTTTTTCGGTTCATACTTTTTGTCATTCTCCGGCTGGTAATGTGTGACCAGATTTTTCTGCATACAATAGCCGGCCTGATCCTGAGCCGCTTTCTGAAGGATAGGGTCAGCCTCTAATGAAGGGGCTTTGATCGTTGCTCTGAAAACATTGAATTGTTTCAGGAAAAGTGATTGAACAAGCTCGTAATTAAAGTGGTCAGGGTTAATCGTATCATTAGCGGTCTGAGCATGTAGACTAAATGAGCTGATAGAAAGAAAGATGAAAGCTAAAAGGGTATTCGTTTTCATAAAATGGTGATCAATTATCATTAATGGATAAACGAATTTAGATCAATTCTATTTTGCTGTGATCAATCATCGTCCTTGTCGCCGGAATTTCCGGTTTTGATAAAAGCCGCATGAACAGGCGCAGGATAAGGGATTGTTTCCCCTTTAGCAGCTACCCAAAGTACATGATTTAGCTCCTGATCTGGCGCGCGATCTTCTGCGGTGAAGTCAAATTTATCGCTCCTGATAGACCATTCGTTCACAGCCGTATTTACCTCCTGCAGGTCTGTTTCGGCACCCACTGAATGAAAAGCAGGATGGATCGTACTATCATTAAAACATCTCCACATAGAGGGTGCTGCAGCATCATATTGGCTCATAGGCGGTAGACCAAGGATCAACTCCATAGTGCGAAGCATAGATGCAGTATAATAAACTGTATGATCGATAAATCCCTGTTTGACCAACCCACCTGCTATATAGGCTGTGCTGCGATGGGCATCTACATGGTCAGGACCAGCCTGTGCATCATCTTCCAAAATGAATACCACACTTTCATTCCAGATGGGGCTTTGGCTCAGATGCTCAACAAAAAGCCCAACGGCAAGATCGTTGTCAGCTACCTGTGCGAATGGGCTACGCTTTCCTTTACTTAATCCCATTGTGTGATCATTGATAAAACGTAAAGAATTAAACTGTGGCACCTGACCCACCCTGACCAATGAATCGAATTCTTTTTTCCATTGCCCGAATCGAGTAGTATCCATCACATCCTGCTCCCAACCTGTATAAGAGGGACATAAATGATCTTTTAATGCCGGTATATTAGGCTTTCCATCATCTGCAAACTCACCATAGGTACGATAGCTCACGCCATATCTTTTGCAATAATCCCAAATGAATCCGCTCTTATTGTTTGCTACCTCTCTGGTTCCTTCGCCATTATAATCGCCACCTCTGCCACCATAACTCGTTGGCCAGTTTTTCTCCAGAAAGTCAGTAGCATAGGCACCCGTGCTCCAGTTGTGTCCATCGGCACTTACTTCTCCATTGACATAGAAATTATCAAGGAGAATAAAATCATGAGTCAACTTATGCTGGTTTGGTGTGATCTTTTTCCCAAACAGGACAAGATTTGAATCTCCATTTCCTTCTTTTACATCTCCTAAAACCTGATCGTATGTGCGATTTTCTTTGATTATATAGAATACATGCTTGATAGGAGAGGGTTCTCCGACTTTTTGAGGTATTGGATTTCCCTCTTTGCCTAATGAGGTTAGTTCATATTGCTTTTTATATGGTGTATTATTAAAAACGGCCTGAGAGTATGTATTTAACTGCACATCGTCTGGTACAGGGATCAAACTCATGGTACCATGAAACAAGCCCCCGATATATTGTACTTTGGGTGCCATTGTGCCACCCTGATATGTGAGTTTGCTTTTAATGCCCGGCGCATCAGGACCAAAAGGATTGGCCTGAGATGAAAAGCCTTTTCCATTTGCCACAAATATGGTATTGCCAAGCACCTTCACCGCAGTAGGGTACCAGCCTGTGGGAATGAAACCTTTGCTCCTGCTCATTCCAGGTACTGTCACATCAAAAACCGCCAGAAAATTATTATCTGCATTGGCGATGTAAAGTGTTTTTTCGTCTTCACTCAGCGCTACAGCATTAGTGGTAGAGCCTGTTGGAGCATTAGGGAATAAAGCTGCATTAAGCGTTTCTACAACTTTCTTTTGAGAAAGTGAAATCACAGAAACTGAATTATCATTTGAATTCGCAACAAATAGCAGTTTGCCGTTTTTCGAAAGGCACATATCATTAGGATTGTCGCCTACTACTATAGATCCGCATAGTTCCTGTTTGCGTGTGTCAAACAAAACCACCTTATCGCAACCCCAGCAAGTAGCATAAAGGGTATTACGGTCTGGTGATAGCAGGCAGGTATAGCCCTCCCCACCTAGATTCAAGTGTTTTAGAATTTTTTTCTGCTTCATATCTACGACATACAAAGAATTATTTTCAGTCGTGACTGCATAAAGCAGACCTCTTTTGTCATCGACCGCTATACCGCTGATGCTAATGCGATTAGGCCATGGTTCGCCAATGATTATGGTGTCTCTGGTGATCAATTTTCTATTGCTCACATCAAAACGGACAACCCAATTGTCATTGCCACCTGATGCATAAAGTGAACGATCATCGTCACTAAAGGTAATTCCTATATAAGATTTGCCCATCAGGATCGTATCGATAATGGTCTGCCTGATAGGATCGATCAGGAAGATCGTTTGGTCGCTCTGGCCGTTATTGGTCACTGCCATCAGCTTTTTGTTGCCGGAAACTGCTATGCTCAGCGGCAGGTCTCCCAGATGAAAACTTCTGCCCACAGGTGTGACTGCCCAGCCATTTGGTAGCATGATACGCTTAGATTCTATCTCCTTGAGAGACTGTGAATACAGATAGACATCTGAATTCATGAAGGCTAAAAACAGTAAGGAAATTCTGATCAAAAAGCTTTTCATAAATGGAGTGTTTGATATGGGGGTACTGTTATTTTCTAATAATATAAGTATCTATCGGCCTTTCGGGTTCAGTAGCTATATAATATTCGAATATTACCAGGTGTGCTGTTGCCCTGACTTTCATAGCTCCCCAGTGCACATGGTCACAGGATACTTTAAACCTGGTGCTATCCAGTGGGTGCTCATTACATCCATATAAATGTGTGTTGCCACTGGCGCCGCAGATAAAATAGATCGGCTTTTCGGCAGTCTTATCCTGCACCCTAGCATAGAAATGTTCATGTCCGCTTAGTACGGCATCTACACCCCATTTGTCATAGGGCCATTGCATTTTAGTGGCATTGCCATGCTCTCCGGGAGAATAGGGCGGATGATGAAAATAGACAAATTTGAAAGGTGTCTTGCTTTTAAAAAGTTCTGACTGGAGCCATTTTGACTCAGGTGCATCACAGCAGTTAATGTCAGCATCCTTACCGGTATTGATACTGAAAAACTCTACGGGTCCCCAGGTGAAATCGTAATTTTTTTTATCTCCCGGCAGGTTGAAATATTCCAGATAGGGTTTCATGCCTTTGGTGTAATTATCATGATTCCCGGGACTAGGAAAAAAGCGATTGATCTTCTCCTGGGCTGCTTTGCCGTGACATTGCAGATCGGCAGGAGCATCGGGATTGTAGATGAAATCACCATAATATTTAGTGATGTTTTTCTTCAAACTACTTCTGCTGCCGAATGTGTAATTATTGTCTCCGGTGGTAATGATAAAATCAACGCCCCATGTCTTGATCATGGCAGCTACCTGTCCTTCTTCAGTACTGTTCTGACCATAATCACCTATCACAGCAAATGTGATGGAATCAGCTGGCACATTGACAGTGGCTGGTGTTTGTGCATGGGCGTAATGCATATTACTTAATATTGCAAGAGATAAAAAGAGGTGTTTCATATTGTGAATTGCTTTAAGACAAAAATACTTTTCAAAAACGGAATATCAACTTGATTTTATCAATGACCTGTATGAGAGGTCAACAACTGAAGTCTACGTTGGAAATCATTGTAGTTTTTCTTTCCGGGTTTAGTCCAAAGCGCCTCAGCCAAAGCTGTCACTCTGGGGAATAACTGGTGTTGAGCCTCCTGAACAGTCTTTACATACTCAGTCCATAGCGTAGCTTCGCCACCCAGAATGTGGTTTGCGGCAGAAGCAGTCAGACCTTTGGGTTTTGGGTCAAATGAGTAAACTTTCTTTAGCGGCAGTGGTAGCATCCAGATAGCCTTGATAGGATCACCCTCCTGTGGATAGTCAAAATAGCAATAGCCACGAGGAGCCATGATCACATCATTGCCGTGACGAGCTGCTTTACTGCCTGCTTCTTTGCTCATCCAACTCATCACTAACATACTATCACTGAGACCGCCTTTCACGACTTCTCCCCAGCCTATGGCGAGTTTACCTTTTGAGTTCAGGTATTTCTCTACTCGGTGCATAAAATAGTGCTGGAGTTCCTCTTCGTTTCTCAGGTCATTCTTTTTAATGACAGATTGCGCTATTGGGCTGCTCTTCCATTGCGCTTTGGGTGCTTCATCGCCACCGATATGGATATACCGTCCCGGAAATAAAGCACATATCTCATCCATCACATCTTCAAAGAATTTAAACACTGTATCTGTCGGTGCATAAATGTCGTTCTTGATCCCCCATGTGCTTGGGACTGTGAGTGCCCGTCCCGTGCAGCCCAGATATGGATAAGCCGCCAATGCTGCTGATGAATGACCTGGCATTTCAATCTCAGGAATGATGGTGATGAATCGCTCTTTTGCATAAGCCACAATCTCTTTGATCTCATCCTGTGTATAGAAACCACCATATCTGCTACTGTCTTTTTCTATTCGCCACGCACCTGTTTCAGTGAGCTTTGGGTACTTTTTGATCTCTATGCGCCAGCCCTGATCATCGGTCAGGTGCCAGTGAAATGTATTGATCTTAAAGTAAGCCAGCTGATCGATATAGCTTTTGATAAATTCTTTAGAAAAAAAATGTCTGCACACATCGAGATGCATTGCACGGTATGAATAAGTAGGGAAGTCTGTGATATCGCAGCAGGGGATAGGATTGCCGTTATTTGAAGTGATGATCTGATCCAGTGTGATCTTGCCATTCTGTATGCCGGTATCAGTATTAGCTTCTATGATAATCGAGTCAGTGCTGACCCGAAGGCGATATCCTTCATTACCCAATTCTATATTTCTTGCTTTCAGAAGATTCAAAACATATTTTCCACTCGAACCGCTTCTAATGAAGGTGCGATGAATACCGATCTGTCCTGAATCAAGTAAAATGGTTTTCCCTTGTAGTTTTGACAGATCAAAAGCCCCCTCTTTCATCGTCACTTGCTGTGGCTGAGGTATCACATTGACCTGACTAAAGCAGGTAAATGACTGGATGAGTATTATTATGGCTACGACTTTTTTCACATTGCATATTAAGCAGGTAATATTAAGTAAGTGTTAATTAAAAATACCATTTAGTTGTGACTAAAAAATTATCTCCTATTTTCATAACCCTAATGCCACACCAACTCATACACGAACACCGGTTTTTTCTTGGGGTATTTGCCATATACCTTGTGCTGGGAGCTTTGGGTTTTCTTTTTTATGATCAGGGCAGTGAAACCATCTTTTTTGACCGGCATCACAGTGACTTTTTAGATTTATTTTTTGTGTTTTTTACGCGACTAGCTGAATGGGGCTTTCTGACTTTCGTAGGAGTTGTATTGTTATTTTCTCGGCTTAAATATCTTTTTGTCTACCTTATTGACATATCTGTGGTCGGGATCGTGATCGGTTTTTTAAAGATGAATGTATTTCCGGAGCGGGTTCGGCCCTCGATCTTTTTCAGCGGGCAGTATAAATTGCATTTTCCCGAAGGGATACCGGTGCTGACTCAATATAGTTTCCCCTCAGGGCATACTGCTGTAGCATTTGCTGTTTTCTTTCTGCTAGCCATTTATATTAAGCGTACATGGGTGAGTCTGATATTGCTCGGTGCAGCACTATTGGTTGGTATATCACGCATTTATTTGATGGAACATTTTTGGATAGATGTATATTTTGGTTCGCTCGCGGGTATTCTTATCACACTTTTGGTGTATATTGGCCTTCAGAAGACCATGATACATAGTGACAGTAAGCTATTGAATCTGTCGCTGTATGAGCGGTATATAAAAAGAAAGTGAACATGAGTATTTCAAAGCGCCTGTCGGGATTTCCCAATTGGCTTTTTCTATTTTTTATTGGGTTTTTGGTTTTTGTGCCATTCATTGGTAATGTTCACCTTTTTGATTGGGATGAGATCAATTTTGCCGAATCGGCCAGAGAGATGCTGCTGACGCATAACTACCGCACCGTTCAGATCAACTTTCAGCCATTTTACGAGAAACCGCCTTTTTATATCTGGCTACAGGCCTTATCGATGAGTTATTTCGGAGTGAATGAATTTGCCGCACGCTTTCCCAATGCGTTGATCGGTATTGCCACTCTTATTACGGTTTACAATGCAGGGAAGAGGTTTTTTGATACCAATTTCGGTATCTGGTGGGCTATGCTATTCACTTGCTCCATTTTGCCGCAGTTGTATTTTAAGTCAGGCATCATAGATCCTGTTTTTAATTATTTCATTTTTCTGAGTTTATATCTGCTCTTTATTATTTCCATCAAAGATGATTTTGAATCACCGAAACTTCGCCGAAAAAATCATCGATGGTATCTCGTTGCTTCCGCATTGGCAGCCGGTGTGGCGATATTGGTCAAAGGCCCAGTAGCTTTGGGTCTTATAGTTACTACCGTTAGCATCATACTTTTTATAAATAAAGGGAAACTCAACTTCAACTTCTCAGACTTTGTGATTTGGCTGCTGGTGATCACTACAGTGATAGGAGCTTGGCTATCGTTTGAGATCAAAGCAAACGGCATCTCTTTTATTGACAATTTTATCGCTTATCAGATACGCCTGTTCAGTACTGAAGATGCCGGTCATGGAGGGCCCATATATTTTCATCTGCTGGCACTGCTGGTTGGTTGTTTTCCTGCATCCGTTTTGTGTCTGGATTCATTCCGGCGCAATCCGGACGATACATTCCATCAGGTATCATTCAAAAGATGGATGATCGTGCTGCTGGTGGTAGTGCTGTTCGTTTTCTCCATTGTCAAGACCAAGATCATTCATTACTCATCTCTCTCATATTTTCCGGTTACTTTTCTAGGGGCATATTATATCCATCATTTGGTCAATGGTCGCTGGAAGTGGACGTGGAGGCAATATGTGCCTGTGTTTATCTTGGGGGCGGTATTTGCAGGGGCGGTAGGGACGGCCATCATAATAGGTGTATATAAACTACAATTACCATTTTTGAACGCAGATCGGTTTACTGCTGATGCCCTTCAAGCTGTGGTATACTGGAGCAGCAAGGAACTCATCATGCCTATCGGTTTCTTTATCGCCCTAATAGTTGGTTTGATCATGGTTGGAACGAAAAGGTATGTAGGTGGATTGGCTACTCTGCTTATTTCCACCTGCCTATTCACTAACCTGATGATGGCGATAATAGTGCCGAGAATAGAGAAATACTCTCAGGCCGCAATGGTCGAGTTCCTGCAGGCTAAGAAGGCAGAAGACTGCTATGTGGAGGTGTTAGGATTCAAAAGCTATGCACAACTATTTTATTTTGATAAAAAACAGCCTAAATCATCCAGAGATCTGGATATGAACTATATTATGTGGGGCCCAACCACAAAACCTGTCTATGTTATCACTCGCGTCAATAGATTGGGCGATTTCTATCAGCCGGATAAGTTTCAGGAGCTATATCGCAAGAATGGCTATGTGTTTTTTAAGAAATTAAAATAGGATCATGTTCATAGTTCTTTCATTTTCTGAGAGATGCTGTAATCATTTCGCTTGTGGATATTTTCCTCTCAGATTAAAATAAATTTGTTTCTTTTGCATCAGCAAAGGTTGCTTAGTCAATATCAGTTGACAAGGCATGAAAAGGGAATCACGTGTGAGTCGTGGACAGTACCCGCTGCTGTAAGCTCTTTTAGAGTTTTGGTCTCAATACCACTGTATCAGCTCAGTTGATATGGGAAGGTGCCAAAACGGAGTAAGTCAGAAGACCTGCCAATTGCTAAAACATTCGACAGCTTTCGGGAAGAAAAGCTGGGAATAGATACGGTGTACAACGTATTTGCTCCTTTTATCTGATCCCGAAGTTGATTTTTAAATCTTTAAATTGTTTTTCGAAATGAAAAAAATCAGCTTTATTCTTTTAGCCCTTAGTTCGCTTTTTACTGCTTCGGCTCAACACCGCTCTACGTTTGATGACCTGTCGCTTCCTGCTAATTCCTACTGGAATGGATCTAATGGGTCCGGTGGAATCCTGGATGGTGATGCTTTTTTTACTAATAGCTACAACTCAACTTATGCATCTTGGTCCGGATTCAGTTACAGCGATGTTAAGGTGAATCCTGACACCATAACATCAGGTGCAGGTGACTACAATTATCAATATAGCAATGCTTCGGGAAGCGGCGTATTTGGTTCAAATGCCTATGGATTGAGCTATACCGGAAATAATGATGCTACGGTCAGACTCAAAGGTTTCGCCGGCGGACATCAATTGTACGGGATGTATGTCACCAATTCAACTTATACTTATGTCAGTATGAAACATGGAGACGGCTTCGCTAAAAAATTCGGTGGTGCCAGCGGTACTGATCCTGATTGGTTTCGATTGACTATTAGTGGATGGTATCAAGGTATAATGATCAGCAATCCTATACAAGTATATCTCGCAGATTTCCGTTCGGCAGATACTACACAACATTATATACTGAAGTCGTGGCAGTTCGTCAACCTTCAGCAATTAGGTAATGTGGATAGTGTTTTCTTTAGCTTGAGTTCGAGTGATACTGCGGGAGGTTTTGGGATGAATACCCCGGCGTATTTTGCTTTTGATAACTTCATGACCACAGATGGAGTGACATACTCCACACCGATAGCGATCAATGATTCTTTCTCGATCAGCTATCTTGATACACTGATAGGAAATGTTGATACACTGACAGGAAATGTTTTGGCCAATGATCAGGTTTCCACTTTCCTCAAAAACACAGTGTCAATAGTGTCAGGACCACTGATAGTAGGAGCTTCAGCCCACATTGATGCCAATAACAATTTAGTCTACGTTCCGGCGGCAGGAGTAGTAGCGGCAGATACAGTCACCTATACTGTATGTGATGAACTCGGGGCTTGTTCTATTGCACAAGCTTATATTCATGTCACAGATCCTTTCGGCACAGGTATTCAGGATGTCAATATCGCAGATCTGCATATGTATCCCAATCCTGCCACTACCAATATTGGTGTTTCTTATTCATCTACCATTGAGACTATCAGCATAGTAGACATGAGTGGAAGAGAAGTATTGCAAAAGGATGTAAATCGAAACTCAGCATCTCTGAATATTGTATCTCTCAGTGCAGGTGTATATACGGTCATCATTCATACTGCTGACGGGATGGCTGCCAGACGATTGATCAAGGAATAAAATCACTAACAATGATCACTCGTGGTATCCATAAATTTTGTGGGGCAGTTTCGTCTATACATACATTACTGCTATGTACTGCTTTACTATTTCTATATCCTTTTTGTATTAATGCACAATTTTCTCCGGTGGTCGGATATCCCGGCACTACGGCTATCAGATGGGATTCATCTGCTATCATAGGTTGGGCTACAGGTTGCACTATACAAAGAGGATATAGGGATATAGCTATACCAGACTCGGGCTATGCCACAGATGGAGATTCGAATTCCGCGATCGGGCCAGCCACACAGAATGGCACTGTCAGTCTGGGTGATGGAGGGATCGCCATTCTCACCTTTTCGAGTCCTATCGTAAACGGACCAGGCTTTGATTTTGCTGTGTTTGAAAACGGATTTGATGCAGGCCCGCCGGGTATGGCTTTTTTGGAGTTAGCTTTTATAGAAGTGAGTAGTGACGGTGTTCGTTATGTTCGGTTCCCAACCACGGATAACGTACAGGACACTCTTCAGATCGGATTGGGGCCTATGGATGGCAGTAAGCTGAATAATCTGGCAGGTAAATATATCTATGGCTATGGTACTCCCTTTGATCTGGATGAATTAAGAGATTCTGTAGGGTTGGATGTGAATAATATCACCCACGTCAAGGTGATAGATGTGGTAGGATCGATCAACCCTGTGCATGGTACGCATGATAGCCGTGGCCATATGATCAATGATCCATACCCGACCAATTACGCTTCGTCAGGCTTTGATCTGGATGCGGTAGGAGTGATAAATCAGAAAGGTGCAGCAGGCATATCACAAACAGAAGCAAACACGAGTATTCAGGTATATCCAAATCCGTTTAGTGATTTCGTGATCATACATAATGAATCAAAAGAGATGAATCAGGTACAAGTGACAGACATAAGTGGTCGTATGATCAAAGAGTCTTCATTCCAATATTCTGCAAAAATCTATCTGAATGAGCTGCCAGCAGGAGTTTATAATATAAGAGTGACTAATGGGCAAGATGTATTCTCTAAACTGATCATTAAAGAATAATGAATAGTAAGGATAATACAAATGAATGTACTAGTTCAGCTTTAAATATCAAATCTGACCCTAGCCCCAATGTGAAATCTGATCATTATTTCGAAAATGGATATATGGTTTTTACTGCAGCATATCATATCAGGAGAGGTTATTGTTGCAAAAATGGCTGCCGTCATTGTCCCTATGGATTCAGAAAAAAACAATGAAACAGCTACTGAAATATTGTTTTGTAATAATGCTGATGATAGGTCTGGGGCAGATAGGGCTTTCGCAAGGGATCAAAGACACGGTGGTGCAAATGAAAACCATTCCTATCGAAAGGAATGCCTCTATTACCTCTATCACTGTCACACATTCAGAAGAGAATCATCTGGATGCTGACTATCAGGCAGGCAAAAGGGTGTCAGATGTATTGGGTGAAAACACAAGTGTATTTATCAAAAACTATGGTGTGGGGCAATTGAGTTCAATATCGATCAACGGGTCATCTGCGGCGCAGACATCTATCTATTGGAATGGGATAAAAATAAACAGCCCAACCACAGGACAGGTAGATCTGTCGCTTTTTGATCTGGGTACGATAGATGAAATGGTAGTGGCCAATACGACTGCATCCAATCAATCGGTAGGAGGCGGGCTGGGCTTGCAGAATAATCCCTACTACAGTAGTGATACTCTCATTTCGAAAAATGTGATTCGATATGGGAGTTTCAATACTATGAATCTTTCATCAAATAATGTGTATGATGTCGGTATATTTTCCGGTAGCACCAAGGTGAATTACCTTCGGTCAGACAATGATTTCCCTTTTGTGAATTACACTCAGATCGGTGCTCCTGTGCAGCGTCAGACGAATGCAGCGACGAGCCTTCTGTCTTTTTTACAGCAGTTAGATCTGAAGTTGAAGAGTTATAAAGACGGGAAGATCAATGCCGGACTTATTTTCTGGGTAACGGATGCTGACAGGCAGATTTCGCCCGTCATGACAGAACCAAGCAGTTCAGCACATGAGTGGGACAAATCATATCGTACACTTGCCTATATGAAAATTCGGAAGGCAAATTATACTGCCGGCTTGAAATCATCTTACCTCTATGATTGGCTCAGGTTTACTGATCCTGTTGCTATCATTGACAGCCGCTCATCTTCTCAGGCAGTCAGGAACTATTTTTATGGCTCCTATTCAAAAAGTCATTTGTTTATAAACGGGAGTTTCAATTATGATCACGAACAGGCTGTTTCTTCAGGTTTTAATATCTGCAGAAATAGAAATGTTGAAGGGCTCAATCTGTCGGTTACTAAGTTATTCTTGCAGCACTTGTTAGTTTATCTTAATCTCAAACAGGAATTGCTTGAGCATAAACCCTTGCCTTTTTCTCCTGGATTATGGTTGGGGTATGACAAATTTCTGAAACACGGTAATATCTATCTGAAACTAAGCGGAGCAAGGGCCTATAGGATACCCTCACTGAACGATCTGTATTGGAATCCCGGCGGCAATCCAAACCTCCAACCTGAGCAGGCATGGAATAGTATGCTGAACCTTGAATATACATACAACAGCCTGTTAAGGCTCTTCGGAAACGGATTTTACAATTATGTCACTGACTGGATTTTGTGGACACCCACACAAAGCGGAATATGGACCGCCAATAATGTGAAACGGGTAGTGTCACGTGGCGTAAATATCAATATCAAGATACAGAATAAGGTCTCCATGTCAGATAAGGGTTTCGTCGTGGCGTTCTATTCAGGTTATTCATATACAAATACCATATCTCTTGATGCGATCTCAATAAACGACAACTCTCAGAACAAACAATTGATATATGTGCCAAGGCATAATTTTAATGCCAGCCTTCAATTGCAGTACAGACATTACTATATCCGAACTATTCACAGTTTCACCGGGGTGAGATATACCACTACAGATAATTCGCAATTTCTGCCGGGCTATTATCTGACATATCTTGAACTGGGTAAGGACTTTTATTTCAATAATCAGCAGATCGGACTGTCTTTCAGAATTAGCAACATCACTAACTGCCAATATCAAGTGGTGGATCAACGACCTATGCCAGGTAGAAGCTATGAAATGACGGTCAGATTAAACTTAACTAAATGAAACAGGTATACACATTGATCATTGCTGCTCTTCTCTTGCTAAGCGCCTGCAATAAACAGCCATCTACCGGCTTCAATACAGGTCGCGTGATAGTGATTAATGAGGGTGGTTTCCAGCATGGCAATGCATCTGTTTCGGTCTATGACCCGACTGCAAAGACAGTCACCAATAATGTTTTCATGAATGAGAACGGATTCTCAATGGGAGATGTAGCGCAGAGTTTATACCTGATGGGCGATACAGCCTTTATCGTCATGAATAATTCCCAAAAGGTAGTAGTGGCTGATGCAAAAAATAACTTCAAATATTTGTATAGCATAAACCTTCCTGGTTCATCACCTCGCTTCTTTGTGCCGGCAGGAGGAAGCAAAGCATATGTCACTGAACTATATGCCAATAAAATATGGGTAGTAGACTACAGAACAGGCACTTTGCTCAAGTCAATACCCGTCATCGGCTGGACAGAGCACCTGATAAATAGCGGCGGTAAGATATATGTGGAAGAAGCTACAACTCCCGGCGGTGCAGCGGTTCATGCCATTCTTCAGATAGACCCTGCCACAGACCAGATCACAAATTCTATTGCACTTTCTTCTGATCCAGCCAGTATGATCCTCTCACAGTCCAACCAACTGTTCGTCTTGTCTCCCCAACAAACAAGCCCAATATCTAATGCCAGTATCTACAGGATAGATCTGCCATCCTTTTCGATCAGCAAAAAGATCGATTTCAGCCCCAGCCGTACCCCTAATTTTATCAGATACTCCGCACTAAGTGACCAGATATTATTCTCTGACAGTGGAGGTATATACAATATGTTAACTACAGATACTATCACCCCTGCTAGTACATTCATTAAATCCAATAGTTGGAATGTTTACGGACTCAATGCAGATCCTGCTACCGGTGACATATACATCAGTGATGCGGTGGACTACCAGCAGGCATCGCATATCATGCGCTACTCGAAAAACGGTGTCTTATTAGATCATTTTACAGCTGGGATTATTACAAACGGATTTGTATTTGAGTGATGAAGAAAAAGCTATTTCATATCAAATTACTGCTGATAGCCATTCTGCTTGGTCTTCTAACACATTCCTGCACCTATCATGCCTCATCGACCCAATCCAGCCATCCAAGGATCATAGACTCACTTGTTCCCAAGTACTCACATGCTTTTCGGGTTGATTATTATGAGCATTTCAAAGTAGTAAAGGTTTTTTCGATTACAGGTAAATTTTTAGCTTCTTATATTATTTGTACTAAGGATATGAGTATTCCGGAAGGTTTCTCTGATGCAGTGAGGGTGAACTTCCCGGTCGCAAAAATAGTCTGTATGTCCACCACTCATATTGGCGCTTTGAAACTACTGGATGCGAGAGATCTGATCGTTGCTGCAACAAATAAAGATTACATCTGCGACTCGATTGTTTCTGCTCTGATAAAGTCTGGACTTATCAAGGATGCCGGACATGATTATCAGCCTGACTATGAAGTGATCGCACAAGTCAAGCCTGATCTTCTATTCTCTGATGGAGAAAACAGCGGTTCATCACAAATGTTTGCCAAGATGAAAGCATTAGGAGTGAATGTAGTTTGCTCTCGAGATTATTTTGAACAGGAACCTTTGGCACGTGCAGAATGGATCAAGTTTTTCGGCGCATTCATAGGCAAAGAAAAGCTCGCCGATAGCATCTTCAAAGCCGTGCAACTAGATTATCAGGATCAGATAAATGGTGTGGCTGAGACAGGTGATCGGCCTACCGTTTTTTGCAATCTCCCATATAGTGGAGTTTGGTATATGCCTTGCGGAGAAAATTATGTAGCAAAGCTGATAACTGATGCTGGTGGGACGTTTCTTTGGAATAAAGAAAAACCGATCAATGGGCTGAATCTAACGCTAAATTTCGAACAGGTATATCAGCGCGCAGTTGATGGGGACTATTGGATCAATACGGGTACAGATATAAATCTGCAGCAAATAGTTAATACGGATGCAAAGTTCAAGCTGTTCAAAGCATTCAAAACGGGCAATGTTTTCAATGGTGTCAACCGCCTATCGGCTGGGGGTGGTATGGATATATGGGAGACAGGTAGCTATACACCTAATATCGTTTTGCGGGATCTGACTTTGATATTTCATTCACATGAGCCATTGATGGGCAGGTTGTATTATTACAAACAATTGAAATGACAAGCGGAAAGATATTGGTTTGGTTATTCCTGCTGTTGATGATGTCGACCGTGTTTTTATTGCAATTGCTTATCGGTTCATTCCCTTTATCTGTTTATGATATCCTGCACGCCACATCAGGTAGCCCTGCCGGAGACATTTTCTTTCAATCGAGACTTCCGGCTGCTATCGCTGCTACAATAGGCGGAGCAGCATTATCACTTGGGGGGCTGCAGATGCAGACCTATTTTAAAAACCCTGTAGCCGGGCCATTTGTATTGGGCATTTCATCCGGATCAGCTCTAGGTGTGGCTATTCTGATCATGCTTTCAGGTATTTTAGGTTTTGAACAAATGGATCAGTGGGTTTTGATCATCGTATCTTCTATAGGCGCCTTGTGCATTTTCTTTCTGGTTATGACACTTTCATATAGGCTGCACAGCGCAGTATCAATGCTGATCATAGGGCTCATGATCGCATCTTTTGTCAGCGCAATAGTAGAGAGTATACAGACCTTAGCCACTGCAGACAGTATCAAGAGCTATTTATTCTGGACTATGGGGAGCTTTAGAAATATATCATTAGCACAGATACCGATCATGGTCTTTGTGATCATTATTGCCACATTAATTAGTATTTACCTTGTCAAGCCATTGAATCTGCTGCTGATAGGAGAGGAGTACGCTCGGCTTACAGGCCTTAATGTCAAACTCAGCCGAATACTGATCATCATCAGCACATGTTTACTTACCGGTAGTGTCACAGCTTTCTGCGGACCTATCGGATTTGTGGGATTAGCAGTGCCACACATAGCAAGGGGGCTTTTTAAAACATCTGATCATCGGGTCCTGACACCTGCAGTATTGCTGATCGGTGGCATTGTAAGTGGCTCCTGCAATCTGCTGACAGGTGTTTCGATTCATGGCTTAGTGTTGCCTATCAATACGATCACTTCGCTGATCGGTGCTCCGTTTGTGATTTGGATCGTTTACAAAAGTAGTGCGCTGAGATAATTATCTGCTGACTTTTGTAGTAGTCTGGCCTGCGATCACTCTGGCTTGGACTTCCAGTTTTTTATCTTCAGCAGGAATTACGGGTTTTGTTCCGTAGTCTGTCTTGTCTATTGAAGACTTTAAAGGAGCTATTTTGGCCAGATAGCCTGGTTTGTATTTAGCAAGCATAGGCTCGCTGAACTGTAATTTCTGCTTGAATGGGTCTACCTGCTGCCCATCTTTCCAAAAACGGTAGCACACATGAGGCCCGGTAGCTAGCCCCGTACTTCCTACATATCCTATCACTTCTCCTTGTTTTACTTTCCTGCCGGCATGCATACCGTTAGCTATTTTGCTCATATGCAGGTATTGGGTCTTGTATTGACCATTGTGACGTATTTTGACATAGTTGCCATTGTAAATACCAAACTGCGCTTCTTCTACGATCCCCTCACCTGTAGCAAGTATGGGAGTGCCCGGAGCTGCAGCATAGTCTGTACCTAAATGTGCACGCCATTCTTTAGCTACAGGGTGAAATCTATTCAGTGAGTATTTTGATGTGATACGGAAAAATTTTAAAGGTGCTTTCAGAAACTGTTTTCTCATACTGTTCCCATTCTCATCGAAATATTCACCCTCATGAGATTTTTCCTTTTCATAATAGAAAGCGTAGTAATCTTTACCACCGCTATTAAACAATACTGCACTGATCTCACCTACATCAATAGGTTCTCCTTTTACGAAGTCCTGATCATAAATGATCTTGAATTTATCACCTTTCTGAAGTTTGTAAAAATCAATAGTACAGGAGAATATATCTGCGATCCTCACTGCCAGATTGGATGGGATATTCATGCTGTCGAAAGTCTCATATAGGGAGCCATTGATCACTCCGGCCACCTCCTGATGTCTGCGCTCTACTTTGTTTTGTCCGCGATAGATATACAATGAGTCGTCAAGATTGAAAATGATATAATTGACTTTACTCTCCTCATATACTAGTTTTTTTGCCACGAAACCTGTATCTGTATTAGTTCCTAAAACCGCATATTTACTACCAGCTCTGATCTTTTTGTAGTTGAAAATATCTTTGGATTTATTTACCAGATAATTCATCGTTTGATAAGCTACATTATGCTTGAGAAATATATTGGCAAACGATTCATTCTTTTCTATAGTCTGATCTATCACTACAAAACCACTGAGATTAAGCCCATACTTATATACTGGTTGTTTTATTGAATCTATTGCAAGCGGTTTGGCTGTAGATGCATCTGCTAATAGAGGCGAAGTGGTACTTTTTTTGATAATGGCTCCGAAGATCAGCGCCACAGCTGTAACCGACAGAAAGGATATAATGAGAACGACATTCTTTTTCATGTAATAGATTTGCGCTCGTAAAGATAATACCCATCGACACTCACCAATGGCGAGTAGTACACGAAGAAGTTTTGAAAACGATAGTTTAGTTTAGTAAAAAGGACAACGCAGGAAGCAATGCCTATTTTTGAAACTGAGGCTCAGCCAATGTCCAGACTGATGTTCTGCCGAGGAAAGACATACCTAAAACATAACCTCGAAGTTCTATAGTGTTACCTTTGTAAGTCATGTGGCAATCGTATGTTTTGCCGTTCTTGGGGTCATATATCTTACCTCCGTCATAGTAATTTGGGTTGTCCTTTGTTTTGAAAATCTTATGTAAGACTACCATGTCCAATACAGGACGGGATTTCAATTTATCATCCGGATTCTCCTTGTCCAGCTTAGGTTTGCCATTTTCGGTGGGCTCACTAAGCCAAATGATCTTGGCTTCAAATGTGTTTCCGGTTTGATAAACCTCCAGTCTTGAAGTTTTTTCCTGATTGTACCAGATCTTGCAGACCTGATCTTTCTGAGCAGATAGTGGCGCAGTTATAGCTGACAACAAAAAAACAAATAGGATCGTTTTGATCTTATGCATAATGGGGCTTTGATATGTATTGTGAACTAAATACTATGCCAAATATGAAAAAAAATCTCTGAAATCAAGATTTTTCACTCATCTCAATTTACAATCCTTCATAGATCAATTGCTCGATCATCCAGTATTGGGTATTGGGGTCCTTAGAGAGGACAAAATTCACTTCTGCCGATTCTGTTTTGAATCTACGTCCTTTCTGTGTTTGTGTTTTGAAATCCGCTAATACTGTGACATGTGCGATGTTATTTTCATTGTCGATGTTTATTACCTTGAATTCCGCACCGATAAACATCATTTGATTAAAGCCCAGCTTGAACGTATCTATCTTTTCGATCAGTTCATCCTTCTCCATGCCCAGTCCCAGCGGGCTTTTCATCTCATCCAGAAATACAAAGTCTGCCGTAATGAAACTCTTGTCAAAGATGAAAGCGAGTGCGGTGCCGCACTGGTTTTTAATATCAAACTCATCGCTCGGATGAAACTCCTCATACAGCATATGAATGGTCCAGTTGGGCATTCGAATGTTCTGTATCTCCTGTTTGAATATTTCTTCTGTCACAAATCGATACATCTCTTTGTCGCTGACACCGCTCAAAGACTCAACCACGATGCCTTTTTTGCGAAGAAGCGCCAGGAGTTTCTTCAGTTCTTTTTTTATCTCCTTATCAGAAAGATCATGAACATGATTATACAATGGCGCTCCGATGAAATCATATATCTTGACCATCCCGGCTTTTTCATGGAGATGGTGAAACCTATTGATCTGTTTCAGAAATAAATGTTCTACTTCGGGTGGCAGATGCTCTGATCCGGCAAAATCACCGCCGAATTCAGCCATCATTTTCAATTTAAGGAGCTCATTCTCCGTCGTCAGTTCAGCACCTGACTTTTTCTTGCGCTTAGCCATCTGATTGCAAAATTATAAAATGATGACAAACAATTTTAGCTTTAATTTAAATTTGATAGCAAACAAAATTTATGCTCAAGCTCTTCGGCAAAAGTCCTTTCCTGCTTTTTTATATCGTTTTTGGCTACATCATTGTGTTTTCGCTATGGTGGGGATACCTATTATTCTCTAAGAATGAGCAGGCTTTTACTGAGAAAATGCAATTGGACAGGATCAATTATCAATCCACGCCCAACCCGATAAAGTACGAGGAAACGCAGAGTTACCTCCAATTGCTCACCAAATACAAAAAAGACAGGATCATGGTGCTGTCAGAAGGATTGTTCTTTCTGTTTCTGCAGATCATAGGATTGATCCAGGTGAGAAGAATATTCGGCAAAGAGATCGAACTGGCGATACAGCAGACCAATTTCCTGCATTCCATTACACATGAGTTGAAATCACCATTATCCAGCGTTAAACTGGCCTTACAGACCTTTCAGAAAAGAACGCTGGAGCCTGCACAGAAAGAGAAACTGATCAATAATGCACTGAGCGATGTGGCAAGGCTTGAGTCTCTGGTTGAGAATATATTGTTTGCAGCTAAAATTGAACGCAACACTCACGGGTTCGCTAATGAAGATGTCAACCTCTCTGATCTGGTACATTCAATCGCTGAGAAATTTGAAATCAACAAAAAGAACATACTGATCCAGTCCGACATCCAGGAGGGAATATATTATCACATAGATCAGCTCGGGTTCACATCGGTAGTGATGAATCTTATCGAAAATGCTATTAAATATTCTGAAGCAGATACAGGCATCCTGATATCATTGTGCAGTGCTGATGGAACGATAATTTTGACAGTGAAGGATGAAGGTTCGGGGATACCTGATGAGTATAAAAAGAAGGTGTTTGAGAAATTCTATCGGGTAGGGAATGAGGATACACGAAAAACTAAAGGCACCGGTCTGGGCCTGTTTATCGTGGGGCGTTTTGTTGAAATATATAAAGGGAAAATAGCCGTAATGGATAATATCCCTAAGGGTAGTATCTTCAAGATCACATTGCCTAAATAAATATACCTCGCGCCAAAGCACGGTCTATATCTTCAGGTATATCTATCGAAATACTCTCGTGTGTGGTAAGAGCTGTTTGAATCGTATATCCATTTTCAAGCCATCTCAGTTGCTCCAGGCTCTCTGCCAGTTCTAATGCAGATGGTGTTAATTTGACTATTTCCTGCAATACATCTGACTGATATCCATAGATACCAATGTGCTTATAGAATGTTGTTTCAGCGTCCTTATTTCTTAGATAGGGGATCAAACTTCTACTGAAATAGAGGGCCTTGAGATCTTTGCTGACCACAGCCTTAATAATAGAGGGCTTCTCAAGCAGTTCTCTATCCTGACATACTTTGATCAATGTCCCGATCTGGCATTCAGTATCTTTGAAAAGTGAAGCAACAGTATCTATCTGCTCCGGCTCTATGAATGGCTCATCTCCCTGTATATTGATCACCGCATCTATATGGCCGGTCATTGCTGCCAGAACCTCCGCACAGCGTTCCGTACCATTCTGATGATGTGCGGCAGTCATCATTACATGACCACCAAATGACTTTATTTCGTCATAAATGCGTTGGTCATCAGTTGCTACTATGACATCAGAAAGTGAAGCCGCCTGTAAAGCCTGTTCATAGACACGTCGTATCATTGTCTTGCCACCAATGTCTATCAGGGGCTTGCCCGGGAAACGGGTAGAGGCGAAACGTGCTGGTATTATACCAAGTATTTTCAACGATAATTACTTGATCACGGTAAAACGGGAGCTGGATATCAGCTTACCATCATTACCGCTAAACTGAATGATATAAAGTCCATTGCTGAAACCTGTCACATCTATAGTAGCATCAGTCGGTAAATTTTCAGCCTTCATTACTTTGCCGAGCATGTCGTAGATGCGGAGTTCGGTAGCTGAAGAGTTATTGCTTACATGCAGTTTGCAGTTTGCCGGATTCGGATAGATAGATATCTTGCCTTCTGCGGTAGCGATATCATTGATACCTGCAGGATATCCGGTCACCCTTACTACTACCTGTGCAGTACCCGACGGGCCACCACCTATAGAAGTAGAATATGTGAAAGTGTCCATTCCGACATAATTGCCGGCAGGAGTGTAGATGATCGTGTCTCCAGATACAGTGATCGTGCCATGATGAGGAGCGATGCTCTGAGCCAGTGTAGCTGCACCGCCTGTGCAAGTAAGGTCGTTTGTCGATACCAATATAGAAACAGCTGTATTCTCTAGTGTCTGTGCAGTGTCATTGAGTGGGAATACCACACCGAAACCGGGGATAGTATCTTTCATGAAAATGCTGTCTGCCAGAAGTGTGGTGCCGATGTGCAGACCTGATGGAGTACCCAGTACCACACCACTGATAGAGTATGGATTGCCGGAAGATATGGTGTAAACCATAGTATCAGGCTCCAGGCAATTCAGATAAACAAAAGGAGCCTCGAAATAGGAGTAAGCTGCATCGGTAGAGGTACGAGTATATGTAGCTTGTGCTACTACTGTGGCCCCCTTGCGAAGAATAGCGATCACATATGCTGTGTCTCCACCTACTGGAGCGAATTTCATATATCCACCCACAGATGCTTTTCTACCTGCTACAGGTATGCCAGCTCCCGGCAGCAGGGCCGGATTGAATGAGCTACCAAGGTTAACAAATGCAGAGAGATTGATCGGGAAATTTCCGCAAACCGCGAAACCGGGACAAACAAAATTCACATTTACAGTATTTACTACCGGAACGTTATTGATCGTGGCCCAAAGACTATCACTTCTCAGTTGGATAGCAGATGCACCGATATAACTGGTGGCACTCTGAGTGACCAGTACTTTATGGTGAAACACAGTACCATTGCTGATCTCATTAGAAGTGGTCCAGTTGGTAGGATTAGTACTGATAGAAGTATCTAAAAGATGTGGATTAGTCAATGTAAGGTCAAGATAATTGGTATCGATCGCCCAATTTTCAAAACTAAAATTAGGAATGCTCTGAGCAAAAGCAGAAGCAAACGTTCCGAAACAGATCATTAAAGTGTAGAATACCTTATTTTTCATTTGTTGTTTTGTTTTAGTACTGTAAATATAATTTTTACTCTCCATTTAATGTCATAGAATTATCAAATTTTATAATTTTCTGATAGCAATATCAGGGTTTACTATATTAGCCAGCCAAATCGCAATAAATTTTTTCGATGCACATTTCTATTACTATCGTCATCATTGTTATCAATGTGATCATTTCTTTGGTTGCCTTTCAAGACGAGGAGGCCTTTTACAAACTAAGCTTCTGGCCAGAAAAGGTATGGCATGACAAAGAATGGATCCGCATCCTGTCGGGTGGCTTCCTGCATGTTAATATGACCCACCTTTTCTTCAATATGTTCTCACTATTCTTCTTTGGCCCTTTCGTGGAGGCTTATTTTTTAATGGAGTTTGGTGCCGCAGGTCATACGGCATATATAGTTTTTTATCTGCTGGCTATAGTGGTGGCCAATATCCCCGACCTCAATCAGCACAAAGATGATCCGTACTTTCGTGCTGTGGGTGCCTCAGGGGCGGTGTCTGCGGTGATTTTTGCAGCTATTCTGTTTGACCCGACCAATGAACTCCGCATCTATATGTTTATCCCGATCCCCGCATTTCTATTCGGTATCTTGTACCTTATATATTCCGCGTATATGGCAAAAAATCAGTCAGATAATATCGGACACCTGGCGCATTTCAGCGGAGCCATATTCGGGATCGCGTTCCCGCTGGCATTTCAACCTACATTATTTATGGAATGTTTACATAAAATCATACACTGATGATCATAGATCTGAGAAGCGATACAGTCACTAGGCCGACACCCGAAATGCTCGCAGCCATGATGAGGGCAGAGGTGGGAGATGATGTTTTTAGTGAAGATCCGACCATTATGAATCTTGAGGCACTGGCTGCTGGCATGTTTGGTATGGAGGCGGGGCTTTTCTGTCCCAGTGGCACCATGACCAATCAAATAGCGGTCAAGGTTCATACTCAGCCTCTCGATGAGGTGATCTGTGATAAGCTATGCCACATATACAACTACGAAGTGGGCGGATGGGCCTTTCACTCTGGTGTATCAGTCCGCCTGACCGATGGCGACAGAGGTGTGATGACCATCGATCAGATAGAGAAATGCATCCTGCCCGACTATGACTGGTATCCGAACTCTAAGCTTGTGTGTATCGAGAATACCGTCAATAAAGGCGGCGGATCAGTATATACGATAGAGCAAATGAAAGTCATAGGAGATTTCTGCAGAGCCAAAGGGCTGTCATATCATCTGGATGGTGCCCGGATATTCAATGCGCTCACGGCTTTAGGCAAAAAATCGAACGATCTGGCGGGAATATTTGACACAATATCGGTTTGTATCTCAAAGGGTCTAGGTGCCCCTGCCGGCTCGGTGCTGCTTGGCCCGCGTGACCTGATCAAAAAAGCCCGCAAGATCCGCAAGGTGATGGGTGGTGGAATGCGTCAGGCAGGATATCTGGCTGCTGCTTGTATATATGCACTTGAGAAAAATGTGGATCGACTATCTGAAGATCATGCTAAAGCTAAGAAGATTGAAGCCCTGCTGAAGCGCTGCTCATGGGTCAAAAATGTTCTGCCGGTGGAAACCAATATTGTGATATTCGAAGTGACAGACAGCGCTCAGACCGCAGAAAGACTGGCCTCGGTAGGAATACGAACATCACCTTTCTCACCTACACTGGTCAGGATCGTAACACATCTCGATATCACCGATGAGATGATGGCTAAATTCGAGAAAACTATTCTTGAAATTTAATTGGTCTTATTTCTTGACCAGCAGCTTAAACCCTGTGCCGTGAACGTTCAGGATCTCTACGTTTGTGTCTTCTTTGAGGTATTTCCTTAGTTTGGCGATATAGACATCCATACTTCTTCCGGCGAAATAGCTGTCGGTACCCCAAACGGTATTCAATGCGATGTCACGCTCCAGAAGCTTGTCAATATGGAGTGCGAGCATCTTGAGAAGTTCAGATTCTTTAGTAGTAAGCTTAAGGCTGGTTTCTCCTATGGTCAGCG
>CAIXBT010000004.1 GCA_903917755.1 uncultured Bacteroidota bacterium | reverse complement strand
TATAATGTTGAGGTTGATCCTGTCTCAGGTACTATAATAGGTGGTTATTATACGTCCAATAAATTTTTCGGGGATTTCTATAGTGCAGACACCTATTATGATCTTGATATAGATGAAAATTTTTATTCGACGGGCACTTTGTTCACCTATGGTTCATATACCGATACCTTAATATTAGCTAACCAAAAGATAGCGCCAGATACAGGCCGGACAGCTGTAGAACCATATATTTACTCTTTGGATAAGAATGGAAACTTTAGATATATTATTACTAACAAGAACTATTGTAGCAATGGTAACTTTCGTGCTTGCAAATACGATTTTCAAACAAATAGGTTAGTGACATGTTGGGGCTTGAATAACGGTGACGTATATGGCTCGGATACATTTAATTTCAATCCTAATAATATGTATTGGGGGGTCGATGGTTCACGAGGTTTGTTTACTATAGCCCCTAATGGAAACATACTCTGGGGTAAATATCTCACTAAATCTCATAGTTTAGGTGGTTTTTTTATTTACAACCCCACTGCTTACTATTCTCAGGATTTGGTCAGCAATGGATTGTTTATCTATAACAATACCGATACGATTTTTAATAAAGATACTACATCATCTACCGATGACTATAATACTGTCATCAATCGGATTGATCAAAATGGTAATCTTATTGCTACACACACAGCGCATATTGGGGTAGTAGGCAGTTTCTTAGGAAATAATGCTGTCAAATACGGAGCCACCGACTGGCGTGGCAATGTATATCTCGGCGGTACGGTTACTAATTTTTTTGCCACCCCCGCCGACAGCGTAGTAAATACTGATCTTGGTTCCGGTAATTTTCTAATAGCAAAGCTGGGGATAGCAGATTGTCTTTGCCCCTTGTCAGGCGTGCAGTTTACTCAGGTAGCGCATGGAGATACAATATTGTTTTACGGGAGTAGTATCAATCATAGAGATAGTATCCATTGGCGTTTGGGTGATGGTGGAGTATCAAGGTCAGATACCCTCTCGCATGTATATGCTAATCACGACAGCAGCTACACGGTCACAGCTATAGCTTATAGCGGCTGTGGTATAGACAGTATCACTAAACAGATCACCGTCAGAAGCGTTGGCATCTTGCCAATAGAATCCGATAAGACAAACTTGTACCCGAATCCCGTCAAAAATACGGTGAACCTCGAAGTGACAGGACCGGCAATGATAGGTCTCGTATACGCCAATGGTGCGAGTGTCTGGCAGACTCCGGTTCAAGTAAACCAACAAGGCACTTATGTCTTTGACATGAGCAAATATGCCTGCGCCATGTACTACTTCATCGTGCAATACACAAATGGTAAGACTAATGTGATGCAGGTGGTGAAGGAATAGCGCTCGATGCCCTATTACTTCTCCAGCTTATTCGCCAGTTGGCCGCAGGCCGCATCTATGTCCTTGCCACGGCTGCGACGGATGGCAGCATTGATGTCGTTATTGCGCAGGTGGGCCACGAATGCATCGCGGCGGTCTGATTTAGCCTTCTTCAGTGTCACGCCTTCCACATTGTTATACTCGATGATATTGACGAATGCAGGCACCCGTGCACAGAGCGCTATGAGATGATTGGCATCTTCTATCGAGTCGTTGAATCGGTCGAAGAGGATGTATTCGAAGGTCACCTTGCTGCCGGTCTTCTCATGAAAATAGTTGAGCGCCTCGACCAGCGATTCCAGATTGTTGGATTTATTGATATCCATGATCTGGTCGCGCTTCTCATCTGTGGCTGCATGTAGCGACAGTGCCAGGTTGAAATTCATATTCTCATCTGCCAGCCGCATGATGCCGCGAGATATGCCAGAGGTGGACACCGTGATGCGCTTCTGAGCCATACCTAAACCTTGTGGCGAGGTGATCAGTCTGATACTCTGCATCACATTGTCATAGTTTAGCAGCGGCTCACCCATGCCCATAGAGACTATATTGGAGAGCGGACGTCCGGTGGTTTCGAGGGCCTTCTGATTGATCAGGACCACCTGATCGTATATCTCACCATAGTCGAGGTTTCGCTCGCGCTTCAGAAAACCCGTAGCGCAAAAGGTGCAGCTCAGCGAGCAGCCCACCTGAGAGGATACACAGGCAGTATTGCGCTCGTCGTCAGGTATCATGACACCCTCTACCATGCGTCCGTCGTGGAGATGAATACCAAACTTCAGCGTGCCGTCCTTGCTCTGCTGAATGATCGTATCGCTGAGACCGTAAAAAGAAAACTGTTCTTTGAGTTTTTCACGCAGGGGCTTGGAGAGATTGGTCATCTCCTCAAATGAGCGTGCAGACTTCTGCCATAGCCATTCATAGACCTGAGCTGCCCGAAACTTCGGTTCGCCCATTTCTGCGAAGGCTGCTGTCAGCTCCTCTTTGGAGAGTTTCCTGATGTCTTGATTTGCCATTTCTACATTTATTTCCCCTTGATCTTATTTCCCAATATCTGCGTCAATCTGCGAGATCTGCGGGAGCCTTGATTTACACAAAAGTACAAAAACAAAAACGGGCTTCCTATCTGGAAACCCGTCTTTAGAATATTACAACAAACGAGATACTCGCTGTTCAGATTATTTTTTAGGAGCATCAGGAGCCGGAGTTACTGCACCCGGAGCTGCTGGCTTTTCTTCTACCACACCTGTGATCTGCAGCGTTTCATTGCCGTTCTTAGCATTTGAAGATACAGTTACGGTCTTTGTGAAATTACCCGGACGGTTGATATCATAGTGAACTTTGATCTCACCGGCTTTGCCAGGCAGGATCGATTCTGTAGGGCAAGATGGAACAGTACATCCGCATGATCCGTGGCAAGAAGAGATGATCAGTGGAGACTTACCTACGTTGGTGAATTTGAAATAGCGAGTTGAGTTTGTCTCATCGCCTTTTACTACTTTACCGAAGTCGATGTTCTTAGTTTCCCACTTGATATCCGGTGCATTTGGATCAGCTACCGGTGTAGCCTGAGTAGCAGGAGGTGTAGCAGCCGGTTTAGCACCTGCAGCCGGAGCCTGGGCATTTGCGAAATTGAGGGCACCTATTGTAGCCAACATTAAAATAAGCTTTTTCATTTTTCTTTAGTGTTTTTATTATTTAATCAATTATGCTTTGGTATAAACAAATCTAATGCCTTTTTGCATTTAGGCAATTGCCAGACATACTTTTTTGGGAGATATTTAACAAATCTTTATGATTAGTGCTATTTGTAGTTGCCTTACTATCCACTGACAATGTGGGTTTGCGGCATTTTATAATAAGATATATTAAAGCATTTTTTAGCTGCAAAGCCCTATCTTCGGCATTGTGAAATTCAGGCTACCCTTATTTTTCTGCGGTCTATCGCTGTTTCTGATCCTTATCTGGCAGCAGATGTTTCATTTGCTCTGGGTCATTATACCCTACCATTTGGCAGTGGTCGTGCCACTTCATATCCTATGCCTTTCCATCATCGCACTCATTTATCGTTGGTTCCCTTATCGCTTCTATCTGGTAGCTAAGGTCGGCTCCTGGCTCTTAATAACAGGTCTCTTTTACCTCTTACTATTCGGTAGTGTGCATTACTGGGGCGACATAGTGACGGTCAGGATCCTCGGGACCTATTTCAAAGACTTTAGCGGATTTCTTCACTCCCTGCCATTCTCCTATCATCAGCTATGGATCATTATAATGATGATCGTAATACTCCCTTATCTGCTTGTGCTGGTCTTTATCAGACCCATAGAGACCTCTCTGAAAGATCTGGCTGACGGCATCATCATTCACAGGAAGATCATGCTATCCTTATGCCTGCTGCTCATACTTGCCTCGCCCCTGCTTATCAAAGCCAAACGTATCATTCACAAAGGTGGTGAGCCTGTCATGGTGATGTTGTTTGACCATATGTGGGGCGTGACGGACAATCCCCTCTTCAGCCGGCGCCGTATCAAAGTCGGATTTACCGATCAGCAGCTGCGCAAACAATATGCTACCGGTACACAAAGCGGAACCCGAAAAAATGTCATTCTAATAATCGTAGATGCACTCCGTGCCGACCACCTCTCGGCATATGGCTACAAAAGAAAGACCTCTCCATTCATCGATGGTCTGATAGATTCAAATAAAGCCCTGAAGGTGGATCGATGCTATTCCACCTGCGCCTGTACGCTCTGCGGTGTCACTAGCATTCTGCTCTCCCGCACATGGAATGACTGTGCAGTGAATGGTTTCAACATCATCGGCCTGCTCAGGGATCAAGGCTATCAGACCCACGCACTGATATCCGGTGCACATCGCGAGTGGTACAACATGGCTAAGTTCTATTCTGATGATTGTGTCTATTATGATGGTAAGGATGCAAAAAAATATTATTTCAAAGATGACCGTGTGCTGCTGGAAGGTATGGATGCCGTGCGCCCATACGCAGATACTCCTTCATTCTTTTATTTCCATCTTCAGTCTACCCATGAGACGGGTCTGCTGCAAGATAAATACACGGTCTATAAACCCTTCAAAAAAAGTATCACTACTCACGGTATGAACGGCCAGGCAGCCATCAATGAGTATGATGATAAAGTGATCCAGGCAGACGATATGATACGGCAGCTATTTGATGTGCTTGATCAAAAAGGCTATCTGAAAAACAGCCTGGTGCTGATCACATCAGATCACGGACAGGGTCTCGGAGAACATGGTGTGTCGGGTCATGTGGACTGGCTCTATGAGCCTCAGGTATCGGTGCCGCTTATTATCTACGACGATAGTCTCTCTCTATATAATAATCGCAGCCTGGCACGACATATTGACATAGCGCCCACCATCGCTGATCGATTGGGCCTGCCAAAACCTCAAAGCTGGATGGGGCAGTCGCTGCTGAATAATG
>CAIXBT010000003.1 GCA_903917755.1 uncultured Bacteroidota bacterium | reverse complement strand
GGCTTGAGTGATTTGATCTTATCTATATCAAAGTCCTTAGTGCCGCCTATCCTTGGTTTTTCACCCACCTTATTCCAGGGATGAATACAAAACCTCGTCAGGCCGACTATCTCATTCTCCAGCCCCAGTGCACAAAGCAATTCAGTCTGCGAGGGCACCAGAGAAATGATGCGCTGCGGGTGAAGCGGGACCTCTACCTTCTGCCCCATCTGATCTATGACCGTATGAGTCATAATGAATGTTATGCCATTGCCTCGATCAGGTCAAACTCTGTAATAATGGTCCAGTCGCTGGTAGGCAACTGCACCATCACAGCGGTATTGTCCTTAGAGATAAGTTTTGAAATTTCGGAAGCCGAAGCATGATAGCTGACTGCCGGAAATGGTTTGCCCATGACCTGAGAGACTTCCTTCTCGCGAGACTGATGGTCGTCCATCAGCAGCTGCAGGATCAGATTCTCAGACATAGAGCCGATCAGGGTGTTGCCATCCATCACAGGCAGCTGAGTAAGCCCCATTTCCTTCATCAGTTTAAATGCTTCTGACACTTTATTAGTAGGCGATACAGACACCAGCTGGTGCAATTGTTTCTTTCTTTCGATGATCGACTTTGCGGTGATCACCTCATCCACCAGAAATCCGCGATCGCGCATCCAGTCATCATTGTATACCTTGCCTACATATCGGCTACCGTGATCGTGAAGAATGATGACCACGATATCTCCTTCTTTGAATTTATCCGCCATTTGCAAGACACCCTGCACGGCAGCACCGGCAGAATAACCGCCAAAGATACCTTCCTCGCGAGCCAGACGGCGGCACATGATAGCCGCATCTTTGTCTGAGACCTGCTCTACGTAGTCTATCACATTAAAGTCAAAATTGCCGGGCACGATGTCCTGACCGATACCCTCTATGAGATAAGGATAGGCTTCCTTCATATCCTTTTCGCCTGTCTCTTTATATTTTTTCAAGATGGAACCAAAGGCATCCACCCCGAAAGTCTTGACATTCTTATTCTGTTCTTTCAGGTATCTCGATGTGCCGGTCACCGTACCACCGGTACCGATGGTCGTGACATAGTGAGTGACCTTGCCATCTGTCTGATCCCATATCTCAGGGCCGGTGGTCAGATAGTGCGCCTTGAGATTGGACAGGTTCTCATATTGATTGATAAAAAACGAGTTCGGGATCTCGCGCGCCAGTCGCTCAGCCACCATGTGATAGTTGCGCTGGTCATCGTGAGGCACATTGGTAGGGCACACGATCACCTCCGCACCAATGGCACGCAGGATGTCTATCTTCTCTTTGCTTTGCTTGTCAGTGGTGCTGAATATACACTTGTATCCCTTCACCGCACCGGCCAGCGCCAGGCCCATACCGGTATTGCCGGATGTACACTCGATAATGGTACCACCCGGTTTTAATTTACCTTCTTTCTCTGCATCAATGACCATCTGATAGCCGATACGGTCTTTGATAGAGTTGCCGGGATTGAAATACTCGACCTTCACGAGCAGATCGGCCTTGATATTCTTTCCTATTTTGTTGAGACGAACCAATGGTGTATGACCGATGGTCTCCAATATGTTGTTATATACTTTCATGACTTTGTTAAATGCTTTAGCGGGGGTAAATATCTAAATATTACGCGTAAGAACGAATAAAGCATTAACACAATAGGTAGTGGACTCTCTTATTTACTCTTCTGCACTATGCGCTCCAGATTCTCTACAAATCGCAGTGTGGCGGGGCAACGGGGCAGATTATTGAGATAGGTTTTCTCTTCTACCTGATAATAGAAATCCTTCCGTACATGATGTGGAAAAGTACGACAATCATTAGGGCGAATGTCGTAGACCTTGCATTTATTATCCTTGCCCAGATGCTGACAGGGTGTATTCTGATTGACTATATCACCATTATCATCATCGACCTTCAGGTATTTATCAAAATACTTCTGATAGGTCATCCCCACTCTGGTAGCTATGGCCGTGATCTCAGACTTTTTGAAGGTAGGTGTCATGGTCTTGCAGCAGTTTGCGCAGTCCAGACATTCGGTCTCTGCCCATGCCTCCTTATCGGCCTGTTTGATCAGTTTCTGAATATTTTTGGGCTCTTGCTTTCTGAGCTTTTTTAAAAATACGCCCAGTTTCTTTTTTTTCTGATGGGCACGACGCACGAGTGCAGGGACATTCATTTTAGACATGGAGTATTAGTGTTATCGTTAGATATGTTTATTGTTAGAATATTTTTTCAAGATCAGCGGCAGTATAGGTATGATTTCTTTCGACGAAATAACTAAGTCTTTTTTCTTTCCTGCTTTTTCTGCCGAAAGCACGATACAAAACCGCAATGGGGGTCAGCACAAAAACAAAAACCACACTGAGAATGACGCGCGACATGACTGCACCTATCTTCTCTCCTATCCACATCCAGGCATCGGCTATTTTCTGCAGCAATGATACAGATATCAATCCTGATACCAGTAGCACAGCCGCACCAATGGTCAGATACCACCAGTGAAACCTCCACCCTATGAGAGCGAGGCCTGCACACAGGATCAGAAGTGTCTTATATTGTTCTTTGCGTACTTCTGACATGTCTCAAAACAGTGTGTAAACAAAAGGTGCCACGGCACTATTGCCGCCGATCACTATCAATATCCCAATCAGGAGCAGCACGATAACGATGGGCAAAAGCCACCATTTTTTTCTCTCCTTGAGGAAATCCCACAGTTCTTTCAAAAATTCCATCATCAAATTTTAATCTAAAATAAAATCTTTTTTCCGTTCTTTCTCAGTCCATTCAGGTTGTTCTGATTTCATAAAGATACAATGACCCGCGACCAGCACATCCATATCTGTGGTCATAAAGCAGCGATAGGCATCGCCGGGTGTCAGAACAGGCGGCTCACCGCGCACATTAAAACTCGTATTGATCAGTACCCCGCAGCCCGTCTTTTCATCAAAAGCCTTGATCAAACGGTGATACAGCTGATTGGTGGCCACACTCACAGATTGCACTCGGGCAGACATATCTACATGCGTGATGGCAGGCAGCTCCGAACGCTGCACGTACAGCCGCTCCATCATCGGCATCTTATCATAATCTTCGGGCAGCGGTTTCCAGATGTTTTTATTGACATCTGCCACCAGCAGCATATAGGGCGATGGCACATTGATATCAAAATATTTTGCCACATCCTCTTCTGCCACACTTGGTGCGAATGGCCTGAAACCTTCTCTCTGTTTTATCTTTATGTTCAACTTCTGCTGCATGGCAGGATTGCGCGGATCGGCTACAATGCTGCGATTGCCCAGTGCCCGGGGACCAAACTCTGCCCGGCCCTGACTCCAGCCCACCACATGGCCAGAGGCAATCAGACTTGATACTATATCGCAGAGCACTTCGTCACTATCTGCCAGCCGGTAAACAGCATTGAACTGCTTGACCTCTGCTATCACATCGCTGTCCGTGAACTCCGGCCCAAGGTATGAACCCTGCATAGTATCGTTCGCAGTATCAGTAGTGCGGGCTGTTTTGCCGTAAATATATTCAGCTGCCAGAGCTGCACCCAGCGCCCCACCGGCATCGCCCGAGGCAGGTTGTATCCATACATTTTTAAAAACATTTTCACGAAGCAATTTTCCGTTTGCCACACAGTTGAGCGCTACACCACCTGCCATACATAGGTTATCAGAATTGGTGAGTCGTTTGGCTTCATGAGCCATTTTAAGGACGACATCTTCTGTCACTTCCTGAATAGCAAGTGCCAGATCACAATGCTCCTGAGTCAGTTCATCCGATTCATTTCTTTTTTTGAAACCAAACAATTGCTGCCATTTTTCGTCCCGAGCCATACGCAGGCCCACCGCATAGTTGAAATAGGATTGATCCAGATGAATAGAACCATCATCGCTTATGTCAACGAGCTTTGCTGTTATCAATTTCTTATAGGACTCTACTCTGTCTGAACCTTTGATACCATAAGGCGCAAGGCCCATGAGTTTATATTCGCCGCTATTGACCTTGAAGCCGAGGAAATAAGTAAAAGCGGAATACAGCAAACCTAGTGAATCAGGAAAATGCAATTCCTTCATGACGGCAATATCATTTCCCTGTCCATGACAGATAGAAGCCGTGGCCCACTCTCCCACTCCATCTATCGTGAGTATCGCTGCCTCTGCATAAGGTGATGGATAGAAAGCACTGGCAGCATGAGAAAGATGATGCTCCGGGAAAAGCAATTTGAGTGCCCTTTTATCATAAGGCATGATCTTTTTGAGTTCTTTGCGGATCACATCGCGCAAAAAAAGTTTCTCGCGCATCCATACAGGCATCGACATCAGAAATGATACAATGCCCTTAGGCGCATAGTCATAATAGGTCTCTATCAGTCGTTCAAATTTGACGAAAGGCTTATCGTAAAACACCACCGCATCCAGATCGTCTATTGATAACTCAGCAGTCTCCAGGCAATACCTGACCGCATGAGCCGGAAAGTCGGGATCATGCTTGACCCTGGTGAATCGCTCCTCCTGCACAGCAGCTATGATACGCCCGTCTACAGTGAGCGCTGCTGCCGAATCAT
>CAIXBT010000002.1 GCA_903917755.1 uncultured Bacteroidota bacterium | reverse complement strand
TTATCCATAGCAGATGGCAACCGGAATCCATAATCCACGAGATTCAATTTTCGTGAACGGTCGCCGCCATACATCGCACCTATCTGCGGAATGGTCTGATGGCTCTCATCCACTACGAGCAGAAAATCATCTGAAAAATAATCGAGCAGACAATATGGTCTGGTGCCCGGCTGCCTGCGATCAAAGAATCTTGAATAGTTCTCTATCCCTGAGCAGTAGCCCAGTTCACGCATCATCTCTACATCGAATTCCACACGCTCTTTGAGACGAGCTGCTTCGATATGTTTTCCTATTTCTTTGAAATAAACTACCTGCTCATTCAGCTCAAATAATATTTTGTCGATGGCAAATTTTACGAGTTCTTTTGAGGTTACATACATATTGGCAGGAAATATCGCCACGCTCGTATGGGTCTGAAGGCTGCGTCCTGACGAGGGCTCAAACGACACCATCTCTTCTATCTCATCTCCGAAAAAAGAAATTCTATAGGCATAATCGAGATAAGGCAATATGATCTCTACGGTGTCACCTTTCACACGGAAGGTGCCACGATTCAGTTCACTATCAGACCGGGAATAAAGACTCTCCACCAGCTGATACAGAAAAGCATTGCGACTGATATTTTGCCCTGTATGCACTTTGATAATGCTGTTGGCGTATTCTGTGGGATTGCCGAGGCCGTAGATGCATGATACAGATGCTACCACGATGATATCACGTCTGCCCGACATGAGTGAAGAGGTAGTACTGAGTCGAAGTTTTTCGATCTCGGCGTTGATAGAGAGGTCTTTTTCTATGAATGTATCAGAACTCACGATGTAAGCCTCAGGTTGATAGTAGTCATAGTATGACACGAAATATTCCACGGCATTATCCGGAAAGAATTGCTTGAACTCTCCATATAACTGTGATACGAGTGTCTTATTATGTGTCAGGATCAGAGTTGGCTTCTTCACCTGCTGTATCACATTGGCTATAGTGAAGGTCTTGCCGGAGCCGGTCACTCCCAGCAGCACCTGATGTTTGTCACCGCCCTCGATACCCTGCACGAGTTGCTCTATAGCAGCAGGCTGGTCACCGGTGGGGACATATTTTGATGTAAGTTGAAATTCCACGATTTGCGAAGATACGAAATAGCCACATGGAAAAGATATTCGGCTATAAAAAAGGAATTCAATGAAAAGGACTAGTTCTTTAATGCCTTTCTGATGGTATCTATAAATTGCTGAGAGCGGTCATCGATTATTTTCTGATCCAGGCTGAGCCATGCGAAGTCAAAGGAAATAGCCCTCCCGTTTTTATCGAAAATTATGGCTACAGGGCGGCAGTTGAATTTGCTCAGCAGATTTTTCGAACGGGCAATATGCTTGAAATGAAAGAACTTTTCGCAGCGCCTATCCCACCTGCTGGAATCATCGCGACAGATGGCTATGAAGTTTACTTTTTCGTTTTTGAAGGTATCTGCTACTCTATTGAGATAGGGTATCTCCTGCACACTGAATCCATCATGCAGGCCCCAGAAATAAAACATGGTCACTCTGCCCCGAAGCGATGTGTTTGATATTTTTGTACTATCAATAGTGACAGCCATGAAGTCAGGCATACTGCAACCCATGAAACTATTCGTGTAATGTTCAATGGTCTCAGCTTCTACTTTGTTGATGGCATTATTGCCCATGTCGAATGGTTTTTGGTCGAAGCACTGACAGTGGGCAGCGTTTATAAAAAGGACAAAAAAGAATGTCAAAAGAGTTGTGCGTATAGTCATCGTATGATTTTATAATTGAACGCAGCAGGCAGATTTTTTATTGTCAAAATCATTCTATGGATTGAATATGAAGATTATTACTCAATGTCTCAGCAATTGCAATTACACATTCATTGGATACTCGCAATCTTGAATTTTGTTTTGTTTAAGTAATTACCTAAATTTAAAATAGTAATATTCATTATTCTAAATCTAAGATGCGCGGTCAGCTCCGCAATATGAGCTGACGAAAATAAAATGAAAACAAGATTACTTTTTATAATAATGGCTTTTTTTAGTGGTTTTGCTGCAAATGCCCAATGTCACTATATCTCTACTACTACTGCCCCGCAGGACACTTTGACCTGGACCTTTTATGGTGGCACATCAGCGAGCTATGGTTGCTCTCCTATCGATCCTACTTACTGGATATCGGGTTATGGAGATTCAGTTTTGGTCACTTTTGTACATCCGCAGTCACATCCTAGTTTCAGGGTATGGGGAATGAATACCGATGACTCGGCTACAGTATATGTGAATGGTGCAGCTTATCATTTGGATTCTATATCGGCATCATATGATGCTAAAGATACTTGCGGGCAATCACCGGGTCCGGATGGCATTGGATTTTCATCCGGAAATTTGGTTGGGGTGCTCACTCCTCTTCAAGGAAATTATTCGTATCAGAATGTAATGATAAATGCAGTAAACGTCTCAAGCATAGCTGTGAAAGGGCTTAGTGGTGCAGGCTGGGGTTTTGCCGGTGTTTCAATAAATTGCCCCTTCGCTACTGGAATCAATGATGTAAGCCATGAACAGCAGGTGATCATTTATCCCAATCCTTTTACTTCATCAGTGAGTATTGAGTTTAGTTCGGCATTAACAAAGGCTGATTTGAAAATGTATGATGTTTGTGGCCAATTAATAAGAGTTATCAATAACATTTCCGGAAATAAAATAATACTTGAAAGGGGTGATTTGCAGAATGGCATTTATTTTATCCGCATCTCCCAGAATAACCAAACCATCATGACGAATAAATTAATAGCCACAGATCTCTGAAATGGAATTAGCCAATAGTATCTCTATACTTCTTAGCATCTTAGTGCTGAGATAAATTATTTCACTAACCCAATTATTGGCTTGCCGACACATCCGTTCGGCTCCTGTATATGGAGCAGTGTAGCCAGAGTAGCGGCGATATCAGTCATGTATGTTTGCGAATGATCATAACCTGGTTTTATTCCCCAGCCATACCACAGCAATGGGATATGCGTGTCATAGGAATAGGCCGAGCCGTGTGTGGTTCCTTTCAGATAGCCCTCCATGTATGCAGGTTCCAATACCAATTGAATATCGCCGGAGCGTTTTTGATTATATCCGTTGATAAAAATATCGAGATAGGAGGCAGGCAGGCTTGTAGTTTTTGCTGTGCTGAGATCGATAGCTTTTGCCACACCGGATATAGAGATGAGATAATTGATCAGGTCTTTTTTGATCACATCTTCATTAAGCGCATAGCGTTTTAGATTGTCCCGGTGCAGATAGATCTGCATGTTATAAAACATCTCAATGAGGCTGTCTTTTCCGTATTGAGCTTTGAGAAATTCATTGCATTTCTTTTTCAATGTGTCTCCTGTCAGCACGCCTGCGGGTATGTGGTGCTCGCGATTGAACCCTACGGCATGAGAGGCCCCGTGATCTGCCGTCAGAAATATTATATAGTTGCCGGCACCGATTTCTTTATCAAGATAGGAGAGAAAATCTCCGAGATCTCTGTCAAATCTTATGTAGCAATCTTCCGCTTCCACAGAGTTCGGCCCAAACTGATGACCGATATAATCTGTAGATGAAAAACTCAAAGCCAGAAAGTCTGTGAAAGCGCCTTTGCCGAGATGCTCACCGACTATAGCAGATTTCGCAAAATCAAAAGTGAGTGTATTTCCCCAAGGGGTATATAAAATTGTCCCTGGGTTTTGTACTATATTGACTGGTGACAAATGCGGAAAGATGGGTTTGTCCTCAGCACCGAATCGCTTTTCAAAGGGTGCGTCATCATCGGTGCTCTCGGTGTAATCTTTTAGTGCAAGAATTGTTTGCCAATGATCAGTGATGTACTTCACCGCAGATTTTTTTGCATTGAAATTTATTGCCCATTGAGGCAAGCTATCCATGTAGTAGCTGCTCGTCACCCAATTGCCCGATTCGCCATCGAAACAGTAAGCTGCATTGGCAGCATGACCGGCGGGTAGAATGGCGCTGCGATCTTTGGCCGCGATACTTATCACCCTGGATCGAAAGTTGGTAGCCAGACGCAGTTCATCCGTGATCGTAGTGGTGAGCATTCTATTAGGCGATACTTTGCCCTCTTTTCCGTTGGCTCCTATGGTCTTGAAGTTTGTATCACCCACGCAACTCACTATTGATCTGCTCTCGCGGTCATACCATTCATTTCCTATGATCCCATGTATGGCAGGTACCGATCCGGTATATATACAGGTGTGTCCCGGTCCGGTGTATGTAGGCACATATGGAATGTGAGTGTTCTCGCAGTTGTAGCCTTTTTGCAGACGTTTGAATCCTGTCTGCCCATACTTCTCAGCATAACGGTACAGATAGTCCCATCGCATCTGATCCACCACTATTCCGATCACGAGTTTGGGTTTGGATAGAGATGAGGGGATGTTCTTGGTCTGTGAAAATGCGACATAAGACATCAATACGGACAATGCGAGAAGTATATGCTTCATGGAGAAAAAAATTGAGCGATAAAAATAATCTGATATCACTAAGTGAATGTTAAGAAGGGCAGAGACCCGGGAAATCAACATATTAAAGCTGAAATAGCTTTGTACTTTGGAATAGGTTCATTCATTTTCTGTCTCCGGGCTGAGAAAAAAGAGAATTAGTCTCCTTTTTACTGAAAAACGATTATTTTAGGCGTTCATAAATCTAATGAGGCACTTATTCTACTTCATTTTTCTTACAATGGTTCTATTTGCAGGGCAAGCCTCAGGACAGGTCGAGCCCCAGTATAGCCAGTATATGTACAATAAGCTTCTCTTTAATCCCGCCTATGCCGGATCTAAAGACGCAGTAGAGTTCAACGCATTATATCGCACCCAATATGTGGGGCTCACCGAGAGAGCCACATCTACAGAGTATCTGGGTTTCAACATGCCTCTGTATAGTATCAGCAGTGGTATCGGCCTGACAGCTACCAATGATATGATAGGATATCTGCGCACCACTACCGTAAATATCGATTACGATTATCGCAAGAAATTCAATTTCGGTTCCTTAGGTATCGGTATCAGTGCCGGTTTTATCCAGACGGGCCTCCAGGGCAATATGCTCCGTACCCCGACAGGAACTTATACCGGAGGGGTGGATCACAATGACCCTTTGGTTCCGGCATCAATGGTCAACGGCATCGCTCCCGATTTTTCTGCGGGACTATATTTAAACAATGACCGATATTTCGCAGGGGTGGCTATAAATCACATCTACTCGATCACTAAGCTGAAAAACACACAAATCGATTATGCTCGTAACCTGATGATTATGGGTGGATATGATATCCTGGCGGGCAAACATTTTTCGATTATGCCCTCTGTTTTGGTCAAAAGTGACCTAAAAAAAGTACAGACCGATCTGTCCTTTACGATGAAAATTTATAACAATATTTTAACAGGAATTGCGTTAAGAGGATACGATGCCCGCTCATTGGATGCGGTCATACTCTATGCCGGCGTGCAGATCAAGGCATTCAGACTTGTTTATTCCTATGATATCAACACCTCTTATCTAAGTGGCTTCAATACTGGGTCTCACGAGATAAGCTTGGCATACGATTTGCGATTGGTGAGGCGGACAAAAACGGGTTATTTTTATCATAATTCACGTTTTTTATAGAATTAGGGTATCTTAGCAAGACGGAAGCGAAACAAGGCGGGTTGCATACCGTAAAATTATTTTGACCGATTATTTTTGAAAATTTGGCTATTTATTTTTTATATTTACGACCTTTAAATTTTTATAGAAACCAACAATCAACTCTGAGAAATGAAAAAAATCAAAAGCATCTTGTGTATTGCTTCTGCCGCCATCGCATTATTTCTGGCTGGATGTAGCGGAGGTTATAACGGACAGCTGCTTGGGGAACAGGACAGGCCAAGGTGGAATCCTATCACTCCTTATGGCATGGTCTTTATACCTTCAGGCGTTCTGCATATTGGCCCAAGTGACCAGGATGTAAACAGCGCCCATGTCGCAAAAGCTAAACAAGTATCTATTGTAGGATTCTATATGGATGATACAGAGATCACTAATAACGAATATCGTCAGTTTGTGAACTGGGTTCGTGACTCAGTAGCTCACGTTATGCTCGAGCACACTAAAGAAGATGCTAACAGCGGCAAATCTCAGATCGACTGGAATCAGAAGATCGACTGGAAAAAAACTCAGGGTAATGAGCAACTCGAAGAGATATTCGTACCGGAGGCTCAGCGCTTTTGGGGTATCAAAGAGATCGACGTCAACAAACTTTGGTATGTCTATGACTGGATAGATTACAAACAAGCGGCTCTCTCTAAAAACAGAGGTGCTGACAGAAGTAAATTCATCAAGCATGAGAAATGCCAGGTTTATCCTGATACATTGGTTTGGGTACGTGATTTCACATACTCATACAATGAGCCAATGACCCGTAACTATTTCCACCACCCAGCATTCGACGATTATCCTGTAGTAGGAGTGACCTGGCCACAAGCCAACGCTTTCTGCGCATGGAGAACCAGACTGTGGATGGACTATAATACAGTAAGAGGAATACCTCTGATGGACAACTTCCGTCTGCCTACAGAAAGTGAGTGGGAATATGCTGCTCGCGGTGGCAAAAAACTGGCTCCTTATCCATGGGGCGGACCATATGTCAGGAACTCAAAAGGTTGTGTATTGGCCAATTTCAAACCTGGTCGTGGCAACTATCCTGAAGATGGCGGATTCTATACTGTACGTGCAGATGCATACTGGCCTAATGACTACGGTCTGTACAATATGGCAGGAAATGCAGCAGAATGGACCTCTTCAGCTTATTATGAGAATTCATACTCCTTCATTCATGACCTCAATCCTGATATCCGCTATGATGCTGACAAGGCTGAGTCTGAAACGCTGAAACGCAAAGTGATCCGTGGTGGATCATGGAAAGATATCGGATATTATATAGAGACAGGTACTCGCCACTGGGAGTATGCAGACTCTGCTAAATCTTATGTCGGATTCCGTTGCATCACTACATTCCTCGGAAGGGATATATCTGACCATTGATCAAATTATCACAGCTTCATTATATTAAATAGCGTTTTAATTTTAGTTTCTTTTATAATTAACCAAATCATTTTCTTTCATTAACCCTCAAAAATTAGAAAAACAATGTCTCAACAAAGCAAATCCATTTTTCTTACTAAAAGTGGCAAGACAATTCTGAACTACGCCTACTCTGGCGGTGCTGCGGTGGTTATCGCGGGTGCTCTCTTCAAAATTATGCACTGGACCGGTGCCAATCAAATGCTTATCATTGGTATGGGTACAGAGGTAGCTATATTCCTTATCTCTGCTTTCGAACCTCAACACGTAGACAAATATTATGACTGGGAGAGAGTATATCCTGAGTTAATGTCTACTGAGCCGATCGTAAAAAAATCTAACGAAAAACCACTGACACAACAATTGGATAAAATGCTTTCTGAAGCTAAGGTAGGACCGGATCTTATCAATAGCCTCGGTAAGGGACTTTCTTCACTCGCAGACAGCACAGGCAAACTGAATGACCTGACTGAAGCATCTGTAGCAGTAAATGATTTCGCTAAGAATGCAAAAACTGCATCTGGCAATATCACTACATTCGCATCTGCTGCCGCCACTGCTACTACAGCAGTGAATGAAATTGGTAAAGGCGCTGCTGATACTAAGACATATCACGAACAGGTTCAGAAGATGTCAACTAACCTCTCTCAGTTGAACACTATCTATGAATTGGAATTGCAAGATTCTAACAACCACCTGAAGGCAATGAACAAATTCTTTGGTAACCTTAACAATGCTGCACAGGCACTGTCTGAGACTGCTAACGATGCCAATAAATACAAAGAACAACTGGGTACTCTCAATAAGAACCTCGCTGCTTTGAACACTGTTTATGGTAATATGCTATCTGCCATGAGGGCAACAAACGCATAATTGATAGAGAAATAAATTCGTTTAACCCTTAAATTGAAAAAAACAAAATGGCAGGAGGTAAACTAACGCCCCGGCAGAAGATGATCAACATGATGTACCTCGTGTTGACCGCACTTCTTGCTCTAAACGTATCTGCGGAGATATTGAACGCTTTCAAAACTGTAAATGGTTCTATTTCTAGCTCTAACAAAATGTTAGAAGATAAGACTGATAAAGTAAGAGCTTTGCTCCTTAAAGAAAAAGATACAGACCCTGAGAAGGTGACTGAACTTTTGAAAGTAGCTGATGATGTAAAGGCAAAATCAGTAGACGTAACAAAATATATTGAAACCCTGGAAGCAGGACTCAATAAAGCGGAAGGTGATGCTGACCTTGAGGTTGGTACCAGACTTCTTGCAGAAGGAAAAGATGGTGAAAAACTCAGGACTACACTCGAAGCATTTAAAACTGATGTGACCAAGTTGATGACCACATATCCGCTGCCTACAGCTATTCCGGTTAATACCGATCCTCCGAAAGGAGAAGCAGGTGGCGAAAAAATGTCATGGCAAATGGCTTATTTCCACATGGTTCCTAAGATCGCTGCACTGACTATCTTGAATAAGTTCAAGAATGATGTGAAGAACACGGAATCAATGTGTATGGACCGTTTGGCTAAAGAGGCCGTAACTGTAGATGTAAAACTCGATCAGTTCAAACCTCTGATCTCTGCTAAATCTTCATATATCCTTGTAGGAGATAAGTATGAGGCTGAGATTGGTGTAGGTGCATTTAGCTCTGCTATTGATCCGGTGATCACAGTAAACGGACAACCATTGAAAGTGGAGCCGGGTACAGGTATGGGTAAATATACCGCTCAGGCTGGATCTGCCGGTTCTCCGGTATTGAAAGTTAAGGTAGGTCTGAAAGGACGTATCGACAAGGACCACCCGGACGGAATGAGATTCTATGATGAAGATCTCAAATATACTGTAGGTGTGCCAGCCAGTGCGGCGGTGATGTTGGACAAGATGAATGTGGTTTATATCGGAGTTGAAAATCCGCTGACCATATCTTCAGGTGCAGGTGACGAGAAGACTTCGGTTTCAGCTACAGGTGGTGGAATCACCCTGAGCAAAGCAGCTCCGGGAAAATACATCGCAAAAGCTACTACTCCTGATATGAAAGCACATATCAACGTGGCAGTGAAGGATGGTAAAGCTACTGACTTCCCTATCCGTGTCAAGAGAATACCTGATCCGATCCCTACATTGGGTGGAAAACTGAGAGGAGGTAATGCTCAGCCAGGTACTATCAAAGCACAGACAGGTATCGTTCCGGTACTGGACAACTTTGACTTTGAAGCTAGATTTGCAGTAGAAAGCTATGACATGGTGTTTGTATCAAAAGGTGAGATCTTCAGATCATCAACTTCAGGACCGCTTTTCAGTTCTCAGATGCAGACATTCCTGTCTCGTGCTAAACCAAAGGATGTAATTTATCTTGAGGAGATCAAGGTAAGAGGTCCGGATGGCAGCCCACGTAAGATTGGTCAGATTGTATTCACGATCCAATAAAAAAATAGAAATATTATGTTCAAAGCAGGTAAAATTTTAATGGCAGCTGGTCTGATAATGTTCTCTGGTGCCTTGTTGGCTCAGGAGCCATTGGATGGTGCATACCAAAAGGTGATCACAAAGGAAAAGGAAATCATTCCTTATGATTATCTCAGGGAAGCTGATATTTTTTGGCAAAAGCGTATCTGGAGAGTAGTTGATACAAGAGAAAAAATGAATCTCCCTTTTGCTTATCCTCAGCAGCCATTGATAGAGATCGTTCATACAGCCGCAAAAAATGGCGAGCTGACAGTATATGACAATGCTGTAGAAAATGGCGACCAGTTCAAAGCTGTGTTGACTGTGGATGATGTCAAAAAGATCGGATCTAAGGTAGATACAGTTACTGCTATCAACCCGGTCACTCTGGAAGAAGAAACAAAGGTTATCAAGAATGAATTGACTTGGGATAAGGTAACTAAGTTCCGTCTCAAGGAAGATTGGCTGTTTGACGAAGAGACCTCGACTATGATGTGCCGTATCCTTGGATTGGCTCCTGTCATGGAAGATTTCGATGCGAACGGCAACTATCGTGGTGACCTTGTTATGTACTGGTGCTACTATCCTGATCTTCGCCCTATCTTGGCTAAGTATGAGGTTTATAACCCCAAAAATGATGCCGTAAGATTGAGCTGGGAAGATGTGTTTGAAGCACGTATGTTCGAAAGCTATATCTACAAAGAATCAAACGTCTATGACCGCCAGATCAAGGAATATGCTACCGGCGTAGACCTGCTTTTGGAATCTGACAGGATCAAAAACGACATGTTCCTTTTCGAACATGATCTTTGGAACTACTAGAATTCTATAATTCTTTATACCGAAAAGGAGAGCAACAAGCTCTCCTTTTTTGTTTCATCTTGTCGTATCTGAAATTGGACAATTGCCCAAAGAGGTATATAAGAGATTTGAAAATGTCGATTTGTTTCAGGAATTTTGAATAATCAGAAATCATGCAAAAGATAAAATCTTTCTTTCTTAACCTGCCTCCGATCTTCAGAAATATATTTTTTCTGACGGGATTGGTTTTTGCTGTTTGGATGCTCGTTTTTGACGAAAATAATCTGCTGGTTCAGTACAACCGTCGTCATGAATTGATCGCTCTGCAGAAAAAGAGCAATTACTACAAACATGAGATCAAAAAGGTGGAAAAGCAATATCAAGAGCTAACCAGCAGTAGTGAATCTCAGGAACAATTTGCCCGCGAAAACTATATGATGAAAATGGACAATGAAGATGTCTTTGTTATTGTAAGCAAATAAATTTTTCTCCGTTTTCAGATTTGAATAAGCTTCCCAAAAGCTTTAAAAAGTTAATAAGTCTTAGCTACCCCTATCTATTGAGCATTATCTGATACCTATCGTCTGTAATTTTGAAGAATATCCCTTTATTTACAACCTGTAAGAATTAATACGATGAGTTTCACTTTAAATCACCTCAAATCACTCGAATCTGAAGCTATATATGTGATACGGGAGGCCGCCGCACAGTTTCAGAACCCGGCTATCCTGTTCAGTGGCGGTAAAGATTCTATAGCAGTGACCTATCTGGCCAAAAAAGCTTTTTATCCCGCTCCCATACCTTTTCCTCTAGTGCATATTGATACGGGGCATAATTTTCGGGAAACTCTAGACTATCGTGATAAACTGGTCGCCAAACTTGGTGCGAAACTCATAGTAGCATCAGTTCAGGATTCAATCAACCAATCTCGTGTCACTGAGGAAAGGGGTTATAATGCTTCCCGGATACGTTTGCAGACTACTACATTGCTTGATGCTATTGAAAAGTACAAGTTTGACTGCTGCATAGGCGGTGCACGCAGAGATGAGGAAAAGGCGCGGGCTAAAGAACGATTCTTCTCGCATAGAGATGAATTCGGCCAATGGGACCCCAAGCAGCAACGACCTGAATTGTGGAATCTATTCAATGGTAGAAAAAATGTGGGAGAACATTTCAGAGTGTTTCCGATCTCTAACTGGACTGAGCTGGATGTATGGCAATATATCGGAATGGAAAATATCGAGCTGCCATCTTTGTATTTTTCGCATCGCAGGAGAGTTTTCGAAAGAGATGGTGCACTGCTGGCAGAGAGCCCCTACATACCTATGAAACCGACTGAGATTGTGGAAGAGAGAGTGATCAGATTCAGAACGATCGGCGATATCACCTCTACCGGAGCTGCTTTGAGTGGCGCTACCACAGTAGATCAGATCATTCAGGAGGTAGCTGCTACACGACTCACAGAGCGCGGAGGAAGGGCAGATGACAAGCGCAGTGAGACCAGTATGGAAGACAGAAAAAAGGAAGGATATTTTTAAGTATAAGTTTTTATGACCGATCAGATTTTTGATAGTAATAGTTATTTGAACATGGAACTCCTGCGTTTTACCACAGCAGGCAGTGTAGATGATGGCAAGTCAACTTTGATTGGAAGGCTGCTGTATGATTCAAAATCGATCTTCGAAGATCAGTATGAGAATATCAGAGCTACCAGCGAGAGAAGAGGTGAAAACTTCGTAAACCTGGCACTGCTCACAGACGGGCTCAGGGCCGAACGTGAGCAAGGGATCACCATAGATGTGGCTTATCGCTACTTCTCTACTCCTAAGCGTAAATTCATTATAGCAGATACGCCTGGCCATATACAGTACACTCGAAATATGGTGACCGGGGCCTCTACGGCCAACCTTGCGATCATCCTCATTGATGCAAGGAACGGTGTAGTGGAACAGACACGGAGACACTCTCTGATAGCATCGCTGCTCGGTATTCAGCACCTGGCAGTTTGTATCAATAAGATGGATCTGGTCGATCATTCTAAAGAGGTTTTTGATAATATCGTAAAAGACTATCGTGAGTTCGCATCCAGGCTACAGGCCAAGGATATCCAGTTCATACCTATTTCAGCGCTGAATGGCGATAATGTAGTGACCCGCTCCGTGAATATGCCCTGGTATGAAGGTGTCACACTTTTGTATCTGCTGGAGACGGTGTATATAGCTGGAGATATCAATCATATCGATGCACGCTTTCCGGTGCAGTATGTCATACGCCCCTATAAGGATGAGTTTCATGACTATCGCGGCTACGCCGGAAGGCTCTCCAGCGGAGTGCTGAGACCGGGAGATAAGGTGGCTATATTACCATCAGGATTTACTACTACCATCAAGGCTATTGAATTCGATGGTGAGCAGCTGATAGAAGCCTATGCGCCTATGTCGGTCACAGTACTTATCGAAGATGATATAGACATAAGCAGAGGCGATATGATCGTGCGGGAAAATAACCAACCGCAAATATCGCAGGACATAGAGGTGATGGTATGCTGGATGGGCGATAAACCTCTTCAGGCAAATGGTAAGTATGCTATCAAGCATACAACTAAAGATGCCCGCTGTGTAGTGAAAGAAATAAAATACCAACTGGATATAAGTACACTGCACCGTATCACTGACCAGCCTGAGATCAATATGAATGATATAGGCAGGATCACTATCAGGACCACTGCACCTCTGCTATACGATTCATATAAGAAAAACAGAGAGACAGGAGCATTTATCATGATAGATGAGGGCACGAATGTGACTGTAGGTGCTTGTATTATTTTAGAATAAATTTACTGGTATAAAAAAACGATCATGAAAGAGAAAAGCGTTTCAGAACTCAAAGCAATGATGGACAGAGGTGAAGATTTTCAACTGATAGATGTGCGTGAGCCTAATGAATATGAGATATGCAATATCAAAGCCACACTGATCCCAATGGCGGAAGTGCCGGACCATATCGATGAAATATCAAAAGACAAGACTGTTGTGATCCATTGCAGAAGTGGTGCTCGCAGCGGCAGGATCATCCAGTATCTGGAGGAAAACTATGGTTATGAGAATCTCTACAATCTGAAAGGTGGTATAATGGCCTGGGCCGATGAGATAGACCCAAGTTTGATCAAGTATTAAGGGGGAATTATTTTTCTTCTTTTCGAGGCTTTGATGAGATGGATGTCTCTCGATTCACTTGTTCTTTCATTTCTCCCTGCACATCACGGTTGCGTTTTACATTGCCCAGGTCAATGCCGCGCGCCAGTATCAGTTTGTTGGTACCATATTTTCCTTTCACGGCATCTATAGCTTTATAGAGATTATTTTCTTCTTCCCGATCATTGAAGAGCTCAAACTGTGTATTGGAATGGATCAGTTGGCTGAATCTGATCCCTATGAGGCGTACCTGTCTGCTGGTGTCGTACAGGTCTTTGAAGAGAGTGGCACCTGTCTCGATCAGATATTTGGAAGAGAGAGAATAATCTACCGTGTGCTGACGGGATGTGGTGGTGAAATCATCATAGCGTACCTTCACGGTGATACAGGATGTGAGCCGGTTGAGTTTGCGGAGATCGTAAGAAAGTTTTTCTGTCAGGACAAAAAGCGCGGATTGCAAAAAATCAATATCATTCGTGTCTGTGTCAAATGTTCTTTCGACCGAAATGGATTTTTCCTCTCTGAAATTTGCTACGGGAGAATGGCTGATGCCCCGTGCACGATTCCAAAGCATAGTGCCGGTCTTGCCATAGATCTTGATGAGATTTTCTATAGGCATCTGCCGAAGCTCATAAATGGAGAATACCTTCATTTTATTCAGCGACTCACATAGTTTCTCCCCTACGAATGGGATCTTTGAAACAGGTTTCGGATCAAGAAAATCCTGCTCTTTGCCTCTTTCTATCATCAGTTGGCCATTAGGTTTGGCATCATTAGTAGCCATCTTGGCGAGCATCTTATTGACCGATAGTCCGAAGGAGATAGGCAGTCCGGTTTCTGCTATGATCTTTTGTCTCAGCTCGCTGCTCCATTTGTAAGAACCGAAATATTTGTCCATACCTGTCAGATCCACATAAAATTCATCTATGGATGCTTTCTCAAATAATGGCGCTGTGTCAGCTATGATCTGAGTCACCATTCGAGAATATTTCGAATAGGCAGCAGAGTCTCCGGGCAGAAAAATACCATGAGGGCATAAACTGTGAGCCTTGCCACCGGGCATGGCAGAATGTACTCCATATTTGCGGGCCTCATAGCTGCATGACGATACAACACCCCTGTGCCCTACACCGCCCACTATTACGGGTTTGCCCAGCAGGCTCGGGTCCTTGAGCCGCTCTACAGATACAAAGAATGAGTCCAGGTCCATGTGCAATATGGTCCGTCCTTCTATTGACATATTGATGTATGAAATGTATGTGGTATAGGCATATTATTATTTTAGATCACCATTTCAGATTATCGGTCTGGAAGGTCAACTTCAGTGTATCAGTAACAGAGAAGTGATCAGCCAGGAAGACAGTGAGGGAGTGAGAGTGTTTTAGCCGAGCAAGCATCACCCGAGGCTCCGGCAGATAGACCATGTCATCTAAATTTTCATCATAATCTGGCAAAGGCAGGGTCATGGACGGGTCGCTATCAAAGCGCAGGATGATATAGCGCAAGGGCTTTTTTTTGAAAGGTAGGAAAGTGTGTGCAGGAAGCTGGAGTTTAATACCAAACTCCGGATGAGTTCCGAAATCCTCTCTGATTTGAAGCACCTCGTAGAGTCTATAATCACTGGATAGCATATGGTATAAATCATCATAAGGCGGAAAATTAGATTTGGCTGCAAAGGATTCGATGCGTATCAGGCTCTGGTCACTATATAGGTCTGATTCGTGGTAAGTCATCACCGAGTCATCATTCATGTCGTTAAAATAACGCCAATGCCTCAACGGTTCATAGCTGGCACGGTTATTTTTGACACGTTGCTCTTCCATAGCATTCTTTGTACGTTCGATTGCTGCAGCTTCTTTATTGCTTGTCTGCCGTGCCAAAAACAGATAGACAATGATGATGACGATTACGGCTATGAGGCTAAGGTAGCCTGCGATGTATCTGGCACGTGGATGTATCGAGGAGCTTTCATCCAGAGCTGTGCTGG
>CAIXBT010000001.1 GCA_903917755.1 uncultured Bacteroidota bacterium | reverse complement strand
GATATACTTCATCGAGGTGACACAGGACGGCATGAAAGCAGTCAGGAGACTGATCATAAGCAGATAAGATCTGCTTCAAAAATATCAAGCCCTCGTAGTCTCGCTGCGAGGGCTTTTTTTATGAGATAGAGGGCGGTTAATAAGCGATTTCTCCTCTACGGCTCAATCGTGCAATAAGTTCCGCCCTTTTTGTCATCCCGCAGGGATCTTTTGTGTGGCAGAGAATCCGTTAACCACATAGGAATATAGAAATGCAATTTTCACCGCAGAGGCGGAGAGGCTGTTTGTCCCCCGCTGGCGGGGGCTAGGGGGTGGAATCATAGTAGCCAGCAAAAATACATCCCCAAAAAGATTTCTTCATTGCGTCTGCGCCTCCAATCGAAATGACAATCGTGCAATAAGTTCCGCCCTTTTTGTCATCCCGCAGGGATCTTTTGTATGGCTGTTAATTCCCATTTGCCAAATTAGGAATACCGCCCATCTCATAAAAAAGCCCTCGCAGCGAGACTACGAGGGCTTGATATTTTTGAAGCAGATCTTATCTGCTTATGATCAGTCTCCTGACTGCTTTCATGCCGTCCTGTGTCACCTCGATGAAGTATATCCCATCGATGAACGCACTCAGATCGATAGTGGTCTGTGCAGCGGTCAGAGTCCTCGACACGAGCGTTTGTCCCAGCACATCTCTGAGTTCGAGAGTAGCTACGGCGGTGTTATTCTGCATATCCACTACAACTTCGGTCTTGGCAGGGTTAGGATATATGGTGAAAGCTATGCCTCCGTTGATATTGTCCAGACCGTTTACTTTGTTTATCACAAAGGTATCGATCGTAGTACATCCATGTGCATCGCTGATGGTGACCGTGTAGGTGCCCGGAGCGAGGTTAGAATCCACCTGACCTGAGTGGCCGTTTGACCATGCTTCGGTGTAGGGGCTCGTGCCGCCAGTGGTGCTGCTCACGGTAGCCGTACCATTGATATGGCCGAATGTAGGATCGGTAGTGACGATGGTAGCGCTGACGGGATTAGGCTGAGTGACAGCTACGGAACCCGCCATACTGCATCCGTTCGCGTCTGTGGCAGTCACGGCATAGCTGCCCTGAGCCAGTCCGCTGATAGATGTGCCGGTCTGATTATTCAAAGCCCAGAGGTAAGTAAAGCCCGGTGTGCCGCCTGAGGCGCTCACAGTGGCTGTAGCGTCAGATGCACCGAAGCATGATGTAGAGCCCGGTGTACCGGTCACACTGATCTGTGTAGCCTGTGGCACGGTCACAGTGATCGAATTGGCACATCCGCTGCCATCGGTCACGGTCACTACATAGTTGCCTGAAGCTACACTGCTGATGCTATTGCTGGTACTGATACCGCCCGACCAGCTGTATGTATAGTTCGCACCACCAGTCACGCTCACAGATGCACCGCCGTTGGTACCGCCGTAGCAGGTCACCTTGGTAGTAGATGGGGTGATGGTCAGACCACCCGAACCGATGATGGCTGTAGCCGCGCTGCGTGTAGAGATACATGATGCGCCGCGCACTTTCCAGTTGTAGAAATAATAATAGTAGCCCAGACCTGCATCATTGCCGGTGATAGATACCACGCCTGCGAGAGTGAAGGGGTAGCTATTGGCCGGCACTGTATTATTGCGATACAGATTCACCGTGCCCTGACATGACAGTTCGTATCCTGTACCCGCGGGTACGCTGAAGTTGAGCGTCACGGTGCTGACACCCGCAGGGATATTCGGCGAAGCCGTAGCCACCACCGTACCGCCTGAGTTGAGGAGTTGTATGGTTCTCACACCTGCCGTAGAGGCATCTACCACCACGCTGACGAGGGTGAAATTGCTCAAGGCATCGAATGTAAGATAGTGCTGATTGGTATTGGTGAATGTGCCTCCCGCACCGAGTGAGTTATAAGCGCTCGGACCTACGCTATCGATAGGCGCAAGTATCGAATCCTGCACCCAATAGGTAGTAGTATGGCTGAGTGCCGGTGTCACGAATGGATTGGCTGATGACAGCTGATTGCCCACTGAGTCAAACCATGCCACAGGGTTTGTGGTATTGGCAGATAGAGAGAATGTCGAGTTGCCGCAGTGAGTGGCATTGACCGTAGGCGGGCCTGCAGGGAGGTTCACCGTGATGTATGCGAGTACTGTCTGAGTATCGCTGCCGAATGTATTTGTTGCCTTCAGGTACACATTATAAGTTCCGTTTGCAGTATACTGATGGCTTGGATTCTGCTGAGTGGAAGTGGTACCATCTCCGAAATGCCATAGCCATGCGGTTGGACTATTCGTAGACAGATCGGTAAACTGCACCAGTCCACCGCAGGTATTGAGCGTAGGGCTGGCCGTGAAATTGACCACGGGAGGATTGGTAGGCACTACAGATGGTCCCACATGCGCGATGACAGTGCCCCATGTAGTAGCGGCCTGCGCCCATTCGCTGAAGTTCCAGAATGAACCGTCCACAGGGTCTACTACCGTACCGGTATAATCTCCGTAGCGGTTGCGACCACCACCGAGTGTCTGATAGTATGTGGCCACACCCGGCTTGTAGATATAGCGAGACTCAATCACATTGGCCGCATCGGCTGCCGCATGAAATGAATATGCCGCACTGCCATAGAAACTGTCAGTACCCGATACACAGTATCCCAGCAGCGCATCGCCGTTGGCATTTACGTTGATGGTCGGATAGTAGTAGTTAGTATTACCGTTAGGGTCTGCTATTCTGCCGAATTGATTTACAGTCAGGGTAGATGGTGTGATCTGCCACCAGTCAGATGCAGCATGGGTAGCGGTGCCTGTAGCAGGCAGCCACACGGCATGTGTGAACCAGAGTTTGCCATTGGTGAATACAGCACCGTTGCAGATACGTGTATCGTCACTGTTGATCAGCTGGCCTGTGCCGCCGCCTTTCTGGCCTGCATCCACAGAATTTTCATTCCATAATGAAGTGACAGATACGTTGCTTCCTGCATTATATGCCGGAGCTGCCACCGTACCGGTGATACTGCCCACCTGCATAGCGCCGCTGCCACCGTTTCCATCCTGTACCATCCATAGCGTGGTAGTGGTGGTGTCATGCGTTTCTGCCGGTCCCCATGAGAATGAATTATTGTCAGTGAATAATCTGGTAGTGCCCAATGTACCGCTATACATACTGGCACGGTTCAGCACCCAAATATTGGCAGTAGTAGTAGCCCCTACGAAGTTATTGGCGGTGATGACCACCCAGTTCTTGTTATATCCCAGCTGAGGATAGTCGAGCAGATCGGCGGTATTATTATCGCCGCCATCTATCGCATATACCCACCAGCTGCCTGTAGGGTCGCTGGTCTGAGATACGGCTATGAACATGGCTCCGTCGTTATTAGATGCGAGGTTTCCGTCTATCACTACGATGAACTTTCCGTAGTTAGCATCATAGCATATGTGCGGATCAAAATACCCGCCTGTCACACCGCCACCTGCAGTAAAGAAATTGTCGATACTGACCGTAGATTGAAGCGTACCTGTTTTGGTATAGATATCAAACTGCTGATTGTTGGTCTCAAACACGTACGTAGGCCCTACGGCACCTGCCACATCGGGCGGTATCAGGCTACCGTTTCCGGCAGTACCGAGAAAGTAACCCAGCGGAGCCGGAGACTCTCTACGGTGCACTACGCCATTGCGCTGAGCGCCGGGCAGCTGAGCAGGGTCGAACACGGGAGTACCCGCAGGGATGGTGTGAGGCACAAATTTGAAATCGGCATCCTTGTCTTCTATCTGACCGATGAAGCCCGTCCGCGATGGGATAGGGTGCGCAGCCTGCGAGTCAGCTACCTGCCGAAAATTGACCACATGAGCCGGACCGATCGGGATGTCCTGTTGGGTAATGACCTGACTAGGCCATTGCGCAGGTTTATGATGTATGAAATTGCGGTCCCTGTCACGTACTATTCTCTGCTGAGAAAAGCCCGCAGTGACCGTCGATAGAAATAAAAACGTTACACAAAG